>DASZPT010000181.1:0-5392 GCA_035549935.1 Gemmatimonadales bacterium | reverse complement strand
AGGAATGGCAGGGGATGTTCGCGTCCTACTTCCGGCCGCGGTGGGTCCGGTTCTTCGAGGGGCTGAACGCCTCGCTCGAGCGCGGGGCGCCGTTCGACCGGGCGCGCTTCGCGGCCGAGTCGTGCGAGTGGGAACAGCGCTGGTCCCGGGAGACGAGCGCCTTCCGTACGACGCCGGCCGGCGATCCCGTCGCAACGGCCGCGCGGCTGGCGCGGAAGTGGCGGACGGAACTCAGGACGGGGCGATGAGCCGGCCGGGTCGGCCGGCCCGCAGGCCGATTACTGCTGGACCACCCGGCTCCGGTAGGCGTCGCCCCGATGCAGCGCCTCCAGCACCAGGACCGACTTGAGGTCGGAGGAGGCGCTCACCGAGAGGGTGCTCCTGGGGACCGAGCCGAGTCGCTCCATCCGTCCCGGGGCCGGGAGACGATAGAGGACCTGGGACCTGGGCGTGTCGTAGGGGCTGAGCAGGATCGATCCGTCGGCGAGGTACTCGAAACTGCCGTCCTCGGCGGCGTCGCTGCCCCAGAGGACCGGCGTTCCGCCCGCCACCCGGACCACGGCGACACCGAGGGTGTCGACCGTGCCCGCATTCCAACCCATCATGGCGATGCTCTGCCCGTCCGGAGAGACCCGGACGCGGAACAGATCGTAGAACCACGCCGGTTTGGGAATGCTCGAGGTGGTGCCGTTACGCCGGATCTCGATCCGGTCCCGGCTGCTCGGGATCCAGGTCCATCCATCCGGCAGAGGCGACGCATCGGCGATGATCGAGTCGGGCAGGTCGAGGCTCCGTCCCGCCTCGCCGGTGCGGACGTCGAGGAGGCCCACGTGGAGCCCGGTCGGGGTCTGCTTGCCGAACATCACGTTCACGGAATCCACCCACCGGACGCCCCGGACCTGGACCAGGGTATTGAGGGGCGCTTCGGCGCCGCCCCCCACCGGCATGACGGAGTAGCGGCGCTCGATGCCGCCGCTGGTCGTCGGCAGATCCCGCGCGAGGAGGACGCGCTGCCCGTCCCGCGAGAGGGACGCCGCGACCGGGGTGCTGCTGCGGACCAGCCGTCCCGATTCGGCGAGCTTCCCCTTGAGGGCGTCGGCGAGCGGCGCGGCCCAGACGGTGAACTCGTCGGTCCCGTCGTCGAGGACCAGGCTCCCGCCATCGGCGGTCACGCTGAAGTTGTTGAAGTTGCCCGACAGCAGCGTGTCCTGCTGCTTGGCCAGGCGACCAGTGGCGGGATCGAGGCCGATGCGGATGATGGACTCGAAGCCGATGCCGGATCGGGTGAGCCAGAGCGCGTCGTTGGTGATCCGCCCGGGGCAGGTGCAGGAGTTGAGCACCTTGTCGGCGACCTTCCCCTGCCGGTCGAACACCTGCCAGAGTCCCCGTCCGTTCTGCACCACCAGCGCCACGATCCATTTTCCGCTGGGCGACACGCTGAGCCCGCCGATCCCCGGGCCCGGGCCGGCTACCCGGATGCTGTCGGCGACGCGGCCGTCGATCCCGGTCACCTTCACGTAGAAGACGGAGTCGTTCGCGGCCGGCGGCGCCACCAGCAGGGAGTCGCCCCCGGCCCAGAACATCGCCGCCGCGGAGCTCAGGTAGCGCGGCGCGCCGCCGAGCGCCGAGAGCAGGTAGAGCCCCCACCGGCGGTTGATGGTGCCGACCATCAGGAGGTTGCGGCGGTCCGGGCTCCACTCGAGACCGTAGGCGGCCGATGCGCCGTCCAGCACCCGATGGGTGGTGGTCCCCCCCACGTCCTGCACGTCGACCGAGTAGCTGCACCCCTTCGCGCCGCAATTGCGGTCGATGAAGGCCAGCTGCTTGCCGTCCGCGCTGATGGCGGAGGCGTAGACCGAGCCGGTGAAGGTGAGCTGGGTCCGATCCTTGAGGCCGAAGGTCCTGGCGCGGGGGGCGTTCCGGCCGGTCAGGGCGAACCATCCCGAGGTGGCGAGGGCGATCGCCGCCACCGCGCCCGCCACCAGCAGCCCGCGACGCGAACCTGACCGCGGCGCCGGCGTCGCGCGTGTCGGGGCGGCGGGCTTCACCTCGAGGGCCCGGGCGAACTCGCCGGCGCTCGAGAAGCGGTCGGCGGGGGTCTTGTCGAGCGCGCGGCTCACGGCGGCGTCGATCTCCGCCGGCACCGCCTCGCGGACCACCTTGAGATGGGTGGGCCGCTCGGTCATCAGCTTGGCGATCATCGCCTGGGCATTCGGGCCGGTGACCGGCGGCTCGCCGGCGAGCATCTCGTAGAGCACCGCGGCGAGGGAGTAGACGTCGCTCCGGGCGTCGAGCTGGCGGTCGCCCGTGGCCTGCTCCGGGCTCATGTACTGCGGCGTACCGAGGGAGAGGCCGGTCTCGGTGAGCCGGTTGCCCCCGGCTTCCTTCACGGCGAGGGCGATGCCGAAGTCGGCGAGCATCGCCTCCCCTTCGAGGAGGAGGATATTCTCCGGCTTGATGTCGCGGTGGATCACGCCCTGGCGGTGGGCGTAGTCGAGCGCGCTCGCGATCTGCCGGGTGATCGTGAGGGCCTCCTCCAGCCCGAGCTGCTTGTCGCGGGCGAGCTTGTCGCGGAGCGATTCTCCCCGCACCAGCGGCAGCACGTAATAGAGGAAGCCGGCGGCCTCGCCCGAATCGATCAGGGTGAGGATGTGGGGATGGTCGAGCCGGGCCGTGATCTTGATCTCGGCGAGGAAGCGCTCGCTGCCGAGCACCGCGCCCAGTTCCGGCCGCAGGACCTTGAGGGCGACCTCGCGATCGTGCTTGAGGTCGGTGGCGAGGTAGACCGTCGCCATCCCCCCCGCGCCGAGCGGCCGCTCGATGCGATACCGGTCGGCCAGCGCGGTGGCAAGCGCCTCGGACTGATTCATCCCTGCTCCTGGTTGTGGCCGGCGGTGACTGACTACGGCGGCGTCAGGGTGCCTGGGTGGGTGTGGCGTCGCTGAGCAGCCGGCGATCGGCATAGCCCTGGACCTGGTCGGCGGTCACCACCTGGTACCAGCCCTGGTCCAGCGAATCGACCCGGACCGGCTCGCCGGGCTGGAGGATCCGCACGACGCGCGCGCGGTTGTTGCGGGCGGCGCGGAGGTTGATCCAGGTGGTGGCGTAGCGCCGCCCCGTGCTGCCGGCCGGGAAGACCAGGCGGGCCGCGGACCGCTCCGGGGCCGGCGCCGGGGTCTGCACCGCGACGGGCGGCGCCGGGGCAGGGGCGGGCACCGGCGCCGGCGTCTGGTCCGCGGCGGAATCGGGTTGGGCCGGCCGGTCGGCGATGGTTGCCGGTGCCGCGGGGGCAGACATCCCCGCTTCCTCGTGGGGCGGGAGCACGCCCCCGCTCGAGCCACGGTTCCGGAGGGCATTCGCCGCGACGAGCGCCACGACGACCAGCGCGGTCAGGGCGGTGAAAAGCCGCGAACGCCGCGAGGGCTCGATCGGCGGACGGTCGTAGCGGAGCTCGAAGGCGTTCCCACAGCGCGGGCACCGCGTCGCGACGGGCAGGGCGGTCTTGCCGCAACTCTGGCAGATGCGTTCATCCTTCATGCGGTGCCTGCGATCAGCTTCTCGAAACGGGGGTTGCCCCGGAGCGGCGCGAAATTGGGATCGATCCGGAGCCAGCCGGGGGAGATATCGTACGGCATCCGGAGCAGGGGTTCAAGCGTGGTGATCGCCTTCTCGTACTCCCCGGTGAGGACATAGACCCGGGCCAGCTGGTGCTGGAAGTAGGCGCCACTCAGCGCGTCCTGCGCCGGGGTGACGCTCGCCGCTCCCCGCTCGGCGTTCCGGATGGCCTCGGCCTTCTGCCCAAGGTACGCCTGTGCCAGCCCGAGGAACAGGACCCGCTGGGGGTCGTCGTGGGTGACCCGCAGGACCTGCTCGCTCTCGATCCTGGCGGTATCCGCCCAGGCGCGGGCGCGGGCATGGTCCCCCCGGGTCCACCAGGTCTGGGCCATCACCAGGGCCCAGGTGGCCCGGTCCCCGTCGAACTCCGACGGCGAGAGCGTGAGGAGCAGCTGCTGCTGGGCGTCATCGAGGACCCAGTAGAGGTCCCAGTAGTTGCCGAAGTAGGCCACCAGCGGGGCCGCCTCGGCGTTGCGGGAGAGGTTGCGCAGGACCGCGCGGGCGCTGTCGAGATCGCCGGCGCGGAGTTCCACCAGCACCCGCGATTCCATCAGCGCCATGTTCCCGGGGATCCGGGCCAGCCCGGCATCGAGCGCCGTGCGCGCCTCCTGGTAGCGTCCCAGCTTCCGGAGTGCGTTGCCCAGGCGGAGGGCGGCGGAGCCGGAGAGCGGATCGAGACGGGTGGCCTCCCGCGCGTGGGCCAGGGCGGAATCCCACTGCCCGGTGATGGCATCCAGCACCGCGATCCCGCCGAGCGCCGAGGCGTTGCGGGGATCGAGGCGGAGCGCCGCCTCCAGCTCCTGGCGTGCCCGGGCCGGATCGCCCCGGATGTCGCGCCAGTATCCGGCGTAGGACGCGCGGGCGTCGGCGAGCTTCGGGTCGAGCGCGATCGCCCGTTCCGCCGATTGCCGGGCGGCCTCACCCAGCGCCGGCTCGGGGACCCCGTTGGTCCAGAGCAGCGACTGGGCTCGGCTCATCCGGGCCCAGGCGAGGGCGAAGGTCGAGTCGAGCGCGATCGCCTGCTGGTAGTACGCGATCGCACGCCGCAGGCTCACGGCGTCGTTCGCGCCCTGGGTGATGAAGAGCTGTTCCCCGCGGAGGAAGGCGTCGTAGGCCGGGAGATTCTCGGTCGGGCGTGCGGCCAGCTGCCGGCTCACGGAGTCGGCGAGCGCGACGTCCAGCGCCTCCGCCACCTGGCCCGCGATATCCGCCTGGACCTTGAAGACGTTGGTGAGCGCCGCGTCGAAGGCCTGCTGCCAGCGGGTGGTGGGCTTGCCGTCGGCGATGGCGACGAGCTCCGGGCTCACCCGCACCTGGGAGCTGCCGTCGGGGTTCTTCGCCCAGCGCACCTTGGCCATCAGCAGGTAGTCCGCGCCGAGTTCGCTCGCGATCCGGACGAGCGGCTTGTCGGTGTGGCGGTAGGCGCGCGAACTGCCGCTCGCGATGACCTGCAGCCCCGGGAGGGCCGCGAGCTTGCCGCGGACCTCGTCGGTGATCCCGTCGGCGAAGTACTCCTGGGTCGAGTCACCCTGGTTCTCGAAGGGAAGGACGGCGATCACCCTCGGTCCGTTGGGGCCGGCGTGCCCTCCACGCTTCCACGCGAAGAGCGCCCCGACCCCGATCAGGAAGCCGATGAGCAGGAAGGCGAGTCCCGCCGGGACCCGCCGGCGTACGGCCTTTGCGGCGACGGGTGCATGGCCGACCGCCGGCGAGCTGGGCCGCGGGGCGGGGGCCGCGGCGGTCGCGGCGGTGGCGCCGGTGAGCGCCCTGGCGAAAT
>DASZPT010000180.1:0-2481 GCA_035549935.1 Gemmatimonadales bacterium | reverse complement strand
CCCCCCCCCCCCCCCCCCGGGCCCCAAGCCTCATTCGCCAGGATGGTACTCCCGCTCGGTATGCCCCTTGAGCTGGTCGCGATAGAAGTACACCGGCCGCAGGTCACCCGAGGCGTAGCGCTCCGCCTGGTCATTGAAGTGCTTCGACTTCGGGTCGCCGCTCTCGCCGCCTGCCGTGACCGCCCGGGCCCGCACCGAGTCGCCGAACTGCACCACCGCCACGAAGCTGTTCCCGTAATTGCCGAAGAACCGCCGAGTGGGCCGCTCCCAGCGCGCCCCGAACGAGGCGAGTGAGCCCCAGCGCGCCGAGGTGAACGGCACCGGGATGCTGGGCGCGGTGTCGTTGAAGGGGTGCACGATGTCGTCGGTCAGGCGCTGGAACCGGTTGATCTCGCCCCAGGGCGTCTTCCAGGTCCCGAAATCCGCGGTCAGCTTGTCGGACGCCTCGGCCAGCGCGCCGAGCCGGAGCGCCGGCTTCGCCCCGCGGGCCATGTAGTCGTAGACGTCCTTGTACTCGCTCTCGTCCTCGTTCGACGCCGTGCGGTAGAAGGTCTCGCCCCAGTAGGCCGCGAGCGCCGTCGCGACCGATTCCTTCCCCCACCGGTAGTCCCACCCCCGGAGTACCTTGATCTGCTCGGCGAGCTTCGTCTTGAGCGGGTCCTTCGCGGGCAGGTGATCGTAGTCCCGGATCAGCTGCGGGAGGATCAGGGCGAAGGCCGGCTGGTAGCTGTCGAAGGCCGCGTCGATCAGCCCCTGGAGGGTGAAGTCCTTCTTGCCGTCGAGCACCCGGATCGCGTGGATGCCGCGCTGGTTCTCGGTCTCGCGGTCCATGTACGACGGGAAGTCCTTCTGCCGGGGACTGTTGCTCCCCGCCGCGGTCCAGGGCGCATTGTTGGTGTTCTGGATCCAGCCGTTGGCCGGATTGAAGAGCGTCGGGATCTGGTCGAGGCCGAGGAGGCCATCCCACTTCGCCGCCGGATTGGCGCCATCCACCGGACGGGTCCAGTCGAGGGTGGTGTCGCGCCGGGGCATGAAGCTGACGTGGAAGTAGGCGATGTTCCCGTCGGCATCGGCATAGACGGTGTTGTTCGAGGAGTTGGCCTGCAGCTCCACCGTCTTCCGGAATTCCTGGTAGGTCTTCGCCTTGGTCCGCGCGAACGACTCGGTGAGCGCCTCCACCGGCCGGTGCATCAGGCTCACGGTGATCCACTTGCCGTCAGCCTGCCGTACCACCGGGCCATGCTCGGTGCGGTAGACGGTGTAGTCCCGGGTGGCGAGCTGGTTCCCGTTCCGGTAGCGGAGGGTGATCGTCTGCCGGGTGACCGGTCGGTCCTCGTTGCCCACCCGGTAGAAGAGGCTGTCCCCCCGCTTCACGATGGTCTCGGCGAACTCGTCGATCGCGTCGGCGCCGCTCGAGGTGTGCATCCAGCCGAGGCGCTCGTTCCACCCCTGATAGATGAAGAACTGTCCCCAGGTGGCCGCGCCGTAGGCGTTGAGCCCCTCCTCGCTCGCCATCTGCAGCTCGGCGCGGAAGAAGAACGAGGTGTGCGGGTTGATGAGGAGCAGCGCCTGGTGATCCGCCGTGTTGGCCGGCGCGATGGCGAATCCGTTGCTGCCGGTGGGTTCCGGCGGCCGTGCGTCGGCGGCTTCGGAGACCAGCTTCGCCCCCTGGCCGTAGAAGTCCTCGAGGCCCCGGAGGGAGATGCTTTCGATGTCACCCCCGATGCTTCCCTCGCTGTAGGTGAGCGGCATCCAGGGCTCGAACTTCGTGATCGCCCGGGGCTTCACCGCGGGGTGTTTCGCGAGGTAGAAGTTCAGCCCGTCGGCCCAGGCCACCATCAGGTCCTGGAGCCAGGCCGGGCTCCGGTCGAACTGGACCTTGAGCGCGGTCGAGTCCATGAAGAGCCGCTGCCGGAGGTCCTGCATCAGCGCCGCTTCGCCCTCCGCTTCCGCCATCCGCCCCACCGAGGTGAGGTAGTTCTGCTCGATCCGGTTGAAGTCGTCCTCCGCCTGGGCGTAGATCATCCCGAAGACGGCATCGGCGTCGGTCTTCCCGTAGACATGGGCGATGCCCCAGTCGTCCCGGATGATGGTGACCCGCGCGGCCCGCGCGGCGAGGGAGGTCGCGGCCGCGGGGGAGTGGCTCGCGGGGGTACAGGCCGCGCCGCCGAGCAGCACGGCCGCGGACGCGGCATGCAGGAGAGAACGCATCAGGATGAATTCCGGTTGATGAGACGTGGACAGGCCGTCAGCTCGTCGCCGGGTTGCCGCTGATCCTGGGCAAGCGCGGAGCCCGGCCGGAGAGGATGGTAATGTTGTCGCTCCCGCCGCGCTCCAGCACCATCTGCAGGAGCGCGTGGCAGAGCTGCTCGGAGGACTGCATCGACCCGATCGCCGCCGCGATCTCGGCGTCGGAGACATGCTTGGTGAGGCCGTCGGAACAGAGGAGGAGGACCGAGTTGCGATCGTGGATGTCGAGCC
>DASZPT010000179.1:0-12113 GCA_035549935.1 Gemmatimonadales bacterium | reverse complement strand
CCGCCTTCCGTGGCCACCGTGCGGCCCACCACGTCGGCCCGGCCACCATAGCGCCGCTGCCAGAGCGCCCAGCTCAGGAGCATCGTCGGCGCGGCACCGCTGTCGGCATCGGTCGCGAGGAACCCCCGGCCCACGATCGGGCGGACGCCGAGGACGTCGAAGAGGTTCGGCGTGACGGCGCGGCCGCGGATCTGTTCCGGCGACCCGTCGCCGGTGAGGACCATGCGGCTCCAGGTGTAGAGCGCCAGGCCGGAGAAGCTCGAGGCCCGGTCGCGCCAGTCGAGAAAGTTGGCCGGGCTCACCACGTTGTGGTCGTTGCCGCGCGGGCGGTTCACTTCCCACAGGGCGACGACCTCGTCGGGGCGATCGTACGGCAGCGGCTCGAGCAGGGTCGCGCGCACCACCGCCACGAGGGCGCCACCGAAGCCGAGCGCCAGGGCCAGGATCAGTGCACCGAGGGCGGTGTGCCCCGGGGCGCGGCGCAGGCGCCGTGCGGCCTGCGCGAGGTCGGAGACGATCGGCATGGTCATTCCATCCCTTCGTTGCGGAGGACCTGCATCGGGTCGGTGCGCGCCGCCCGGCGCGCGGGTCCGAGGCTCGCGAGCAGAGCCACGGTGAGCAGCAGGCCGGCGGCGACGCCGTAACTGACCCAGTCGGCGGCGGTGACTCCATACAGGAGCGCGCCGAGGAGCCGGCTGCTCAGGGCGGCGATGAGGAGCCCGGCGACGAGGCCGGCCCCCGCCAGCCGCACGCCGCGACCCGCCACCAGCCGGGCGACCGCCGCGGGACCCGCGCCCAGCGCGAGCCGCACCGCCATCTCCCGGCGGCGGAGGTTGGTGACGAACGACAGGAGCGCGAAGATCCCCTGCGCCGCCACCACCAGCGCCGAGAGGGCCAGCACCAGCGACACCACCGCGCTCATCCGCTCCCGCCCGAGCGACTGCTGCACCAGGGACTCGAGCGGCATGACGCCGCTCAGCGGGACCGACGGGTCGACCGACCAGACCGCGGCCTGGATCTGCCGGGTGAGGAGTGCGGGATCGCCCTGCGCCCGGACCATGAGAGTCCCGAAGCGCTGCCAGCCCACGACCCGCTGCACATAGGGGGTGTACACGGCGGGCACGTCGCCATCCGCCACGCGGTTGGTGTGCACGTCGCGCGCGACCCCCACGACGGTGAGCCAGTGGAGCGTGTCGTCGACCACCAGGGCCACGCGGCGCCCCAGCGGATCGCCGGTCCCGAGCCGTTGCCGCGCGAAGGTCTCGTTCACGATCGCGACCGGGAGACTCCGCGCGTCGTCCCGCGGCTCGAAGGCCCGGCCCCGGACGATCGGGATCTGCATGGTCGCGAAGTAGTCGCCCACCACCGGGCGGCTCGACGCGCCCCGGGGCACCGAGTCACGGGCGATCTCCCCCTCCACCTCCACCGTGTGTGCGACTCCCGACCCCTTGAGCGGCGGCGAGATCACAGTGGCCGCGGCGATCACCCCGGGAATCGCGTTGACGCGCTCGACCATGGCGGTGAAGGCGGCGGTCTGCGGCGCCGCCGTGCCGTAGCGGATCTCCGGCAGCACCAGGTCCGCGCTCAGCACCCGCTCCGGCTCGAATCCGAGCTTGACCGCGTTGAGCGAGACGAAGGTCCGTCCGAGGAGGAGGCACCCGACCAGGAGCAGCAGCGCCAGTGTGCTCTCGACGGTGACGCAGAGGCCGAGGAGCCGGTGGGTGGCGCGGTCGGCGCCGCTCCTGAGCTGGCCGAGGACCGAGCCGGGCGACAGCCGGGAGGCGCGCCAGGCGGGCACCGCCGCGAAGACGAGCGCCGTGAGGAGCGCCAGCGCGAGGCTCGCGACGACCACCGCCGGCCCGAGGCCCAGCTCGGTGCTGCGCGGCAGCGCCGAGCCGGCCAGGTCCACCACCAGCGGGAGGAGCCGGCTCGCGAGGGCGAGCCCCAGCCCCGCGCCCGCCAGCGCGAGCAGACTCGCCTCGAGGAGCTGGGTGCGGAGCAGGTTCTCCCCGCTCGCGCCGAGCGCGAGACGGAGCGCGAGCGCCCCCTGCCGGCTGATGCCGCGCGCGAGGAGGAGGCCCGCCAGGTTCGCGCAGGTGATGAGAAGCAGGAGCCCGACCGCGACCCAGAGGGCCAGGAGGGCCGGTCGTGCCGGCGCGCCGGCGAAGTCCCGGAGCGGGGTCGCCGCGAGGATCTTGCCGCCGTTGGTGGCGGGGTAGGCGGCCGCCAGCCGGGTGGTGAGCGCCTGCAGCTCGGTGTTGGCCTGCGCCAGCGTGACCCCGGGCGCCAGGCGCGCGATCGCCTCGAACATGTTGCTGCCCCGCTGCGGCAGCGCCCAGGGCGTCTCCGCCGCCGCCGGCACCCAGAGCTGGGCCTCCGGGTCGAGCGCCCCGAACGACGCCGGCATGATGCCGGTGACCACGTAGGGATGGCCGCTCAGGGTCAGGGTGCGGCCGATGACCGCGGGGTCACCGCCGAAGCGGGTGCGCCAGAGGGCGTCACTCAGCACCGCGAGGCGCGCGTCGGCATCCCTCGTCTCGAACACCCGGCCGCGGGCCGGTGCGACGCCCAGGATCGGGAAGTACTCCGGCTCCACCACCGCCGCGGTGAGGCGTTCCGGGTCCCCCGACCCCGTCAGGTCCATCGCCCAGCCGGTGAGACGGAACGCCACGCCGGCGAAGCCGTGCATCTCCCGGCGCAGGTCGGCGGCGTCGGGGAGCGAGACGTGGGCGGAGCGCTGTCCGTCGCGGGTCAGGACCACGAGGCGCGCGTCGTCCTGGTAGGGGAAGCCCTGCAGCAGCACGCCGTGCACCAGCGTGAACAGCGTCGCGTTCGCGCCGAGCCCGAGTCCCAGGGTGAGGATCGCCGCGACGGCGAAGCGGGGCGAGCGGCGGAGATTCTGGAACGCCGAACGGAGGTCGGTGAGCATGAGGATTACTCGCTTCGAAGACTCTGCATGGGATCGACCCGCGCCGCCCGGCGCGCGGGGAGGAGACTCGCGGCGACCGCGACCAGCAGGACCGTCCCGCCCGCCACCAGCATCGTCGGGACATCGTGGGCCGACACGCCATAGATGAGCGACCCGAGCGCCCGGCCCGCGAGGAGCGCGGCGGCCACGCCGAACGCGACGCCGGTCGCCGCGAGCCGCAGCCCGTCCCGCACCACCAGGGCCAGCAGCGACTGCGGCAGCGCGCCGAGCGCGAGCCGGATCCCGAGTTCCCGGGTCCGGCCCCGCACGGTGTAGGCGAGGACGCTGTAGATGCCGAGGGAGGCGAGCACCAGCGCGACCGTGGCGAAGAGCCCGAAGAGCGTGGCGCCGAGCCGCGACGACTGGTAGCGCGGCGCGAGCACCTCCTCGAGGCTCCGCGCGTAGACATAGGGAAGGTTGGGCACGGCGGTCTGGAGCGTGGCGCGGAGCCCGCCCGCCAGGTCTGCGGCGTTGCCCCGGGTCCGCACGAACAGCGTGAGATGACTGGTCGTGCTGTCGGGGGGAGGCAGCGGGACGTAGTAGAGCGCCTGCGGCTCCTCCTGCGGGCTGTAGCGGATGCCGTCGCTCACGACGCCGATGACCTCGGTGCAGTTCGTCGAGCCGTTGAGGAGGAGGCACCGCCCGAGGGCCTTTCCCTCCCCGAAGAACCGCCGGGCCATGGTGCTCCCGATCAGCGCCACCGCGGGCTCTCCCCGCCGGTCGGCGTCGCTGAAGAAACGCCCCTGCTGGATGCGCATCCCCATCGTGCGGAAGTAGTCGGCCGTCACCGCCTGCACGTAGGGGCCGCCGCTCGACATCCGGGGCAGGGAGTCCATGCCCAGGATCTTGAGCCCGCGCGACATGCTCCACCCGAACGGCTCGCCGTTGGTGAGCGTCACCGCTTCCACCCCGGGATAGCGCCGTGCGGCCTCGGCCATCGTCTCGAAGGCGGCCCCGGTGGCCACGCCATCGAAGCCGGCGCTCGCCGGGTCGGCGGTGATCATCACGATGTGGTCGCGGTCGTAGCCGATCCTGATCGCGCGAAGGTTCCGGAGACTCTGGACGAAGAGCCCTGCGCCGACCACGAGCAGGATCGACAGCGCCACCTGCAGCACCACCAGGGCGGGGCGGAGGCGCGAACTGCGGAAACCGGTGCCGCGGGCGCCGTCCTTGAGGACCGGCGTCAGGTCCCCCTGCACCACCCGGAAGGCCGGGAGCAGGCTCGAGAGCAGCGCGGCCGCCGCGGCGGCGAGCGCCGCGATCCCCAGCACCCGGGCGTCGACCGCGAAGGTCTCGCTCATGCCGGCGGGGAGCACGAAGCGCCGGAGGAGATCCCCGCCCCACTGGCAGACGAGGATTCCGGCCCCTCCAGCAAGCAGCGCCAGCCACCATCCTTCGAGGAAGAGTTGCATCGCGATCCGGCCGCGGCCGCCGCCCAGGGCCTTCCGGATCGCGAGTTCCCGGCTCCGGGCGAGCCCGCGCACCAGCTGCAGGTTCGCGACGTTGGCGCAGGCGATGAGGAGGACGATGAGCGACACCCCCGCGAGCCAGTAGACCAGCCGGGCGTCCTCCTTGAAGTCCGGGCCGCGCGCCTCCTGCACCGGTCCGAAGACGATATCCTTGAACCCGTTCTGGGCCGTCGAGTCGCGACCCGCCCGGATGGCCGCGGTCGCTTCCGCGGCGGCCTGGACCGGCGTCACACCCGGCGCCAGCCGCGCCACCGGCTGGACCCAGTACCATCCCTGCTGGGTGCGGAACGAGGGACCGACGGACTGCATCCCGACCGGGGTGAGGGCCACCCAGCCGTCGGTGGTCTCGAAGTTGCCGCCGTCGAAGCCCCGGGGCGCCACGCCCACCACCGTGTAGACCGACTTGTCGATCGGGATGGTGCGACCGATGACCGCCGGGTCGCTCGCGAACCTGGTCCGCCAGAGCCGCTCGCTCAGCACCAGGGCGAGGGTCCCACTCCGCTCCGTGTCATCCTCGGGAAGGATCATCCGCCCCATGGCGGCGCTGGTGCCGAGCAGTTCGAAGTAGTTCCCCGTCACCGCTGTCAGGCTTACCGGCCGGGCCTCGCTCCCCCGCCCCATCGAGGCCCGCGAGGTGTAGAAGGCCGCGACCTGGGCGAAGCCCGTGACCCGCCGGAGGGAGAGAATGTCCGGGAAGGACCCGCTCGAGTTGGTCCAGTCCCCGAACTGGGCGTTCCCCGAGTGGTAGTAGGGCCGGACGATCCCCTCCGGTGACTTGACCGCGACCGGCGGACGGAACAGCATGGTATCGAGCGCGCTCACCAGGGTGGTCGTGGCGCCGACGCCGAGCGCCAGGGTGAGCCCGGCGGTCAGGGCGAAGCCGGGGCTCCGCCAGAGCGACCGCAGGGCCAGGCGGGCATCGTCGAAGAATCCGGTCAGCACAGGACCTCCGGGACGGGTGGGGACACGCGACGAGCGGGGAGGACACGATGGGGGGACGTTCGAGACAACTGCCGGTGCCCTACTTCACGCAGCCGACCGACAACACCTGTCAGTCGACCGTGCTCAAGATGTTCGCGACCTACCTCGAGCAGTCGGTGCTCAAGATGAGCGGCGGGGCGGAGTCGCTCCGGCCGGTCGACATCTACAAGACGATCAACCACGACCCCAAACGCCCCAACAAGAAGTTCACCAACGCCCACGCCAACATGAAATGGTGGCTGGAGGACCGCTTTCCCACCCTCAACTTCCAGTACATCACCACCGGGCTCGAGTGGGAGGCGATCGACCGGATCGTGGGATTCATCGACAGCGGCTTCCCGGTGCTGGTGGCCGTGAGCCACGCCAACGTGGAAGGCCACATCGTGCTGGTCATCGGCTACGAGGGATACCACGAGAACCAGTCGTCGCTCGAGTTCAAGCTGATCATGCACGACCCCTACGGCGCGTTCGATCCGTCGCTCAAGTCGAAGGTCTGGGGCAAGCAGCGCTTCGACCGCGGGATGTGCCTGCAGTCGGGCGGGGAGATCGGCCCGGGGACCGCGGTGAAGGTCGATCCCTCCGCCGCCAGCCGGCAGCGGAAGGGCGACAAGTACCTGGGGACCTACTACCTGATCTCCGTGGGCAAGTAGGGAGTTCCGGGGGCCGGGGGCCGGGGGCCGGGGGCTCATTCGGACTTGAGCGCCACGACCGGCTCGACCCGCGCGGCCCGCCGCGCCGGGAGCCAGCTCGCGAGCAGCGTCACCCCGGCAAGGGCCACCAGCACCAGGCCCAGCACCAGCGGGTCGGTCGGCGAGACGCCGAAGAGGAGCGACCGCGCGACCCGGGTCAGCACCAGGGCGGCGACCAGGCCGGCCCCGATCCCGATCCCCGCCAGCTTCACGCCATCCGAGAGCACCAGCCCCACCACCCCGCGGGTCGTGGCGCCGAGCGCGAGCCGGATCCCCAGTTCCCGGGTCCGCTGCGCCACGGCGTAGGCCACCACCCCGTACAACCCCACCACCGCGAGCACCAGGGCCAGGATCCCGAGGAATCCGGTGACCCGGGTCGCGATCCGCGGCATGAGGAGTGCGCGGCCCGCCAGCAGCTCGTCGACCGTCTTGATGTCCGCCACCGGCAGGTCATGATCGAGCGCCGCGATCTCCCGCCGGACCGCCGGGACCAGGGCGAGCGGATCGGCGCCGGCGCGGATGATGAGGGAGGCCTCCGAGGGAAAATCCTGCTCGACCCCGAAATAGGCGTGGGGCGAGGGCGCCTCGCTCAGCTGGCGGTACTTCACGTCGGCGGCCACGCCGATCACCGTCGCCCGCACCCCGTCGGTGGACCTGAGCCGGAACACCTTGCCCAGGGCCGGCTGGCCGGGCCAGAAGCGGTTGGCCATCGCCTGGCTGATCACCGCGACCAGCGGCGCGCCGGCCGTGTCCCCCGGGCCGAAGTCCCGGCCCTCGAGGAGCGGCGTACCCATCGTGCGGAAGTAGTCGGGGCCCACCGTCGTGAACCCGATCGTCTCGCCCGGCCGCGCCGCGGTGCCGGTGCCCTGCCCCTCGGGCACGACCACGTCGCTCGAGGCGGTGAACTCGAGGGGGAAGGACTGCGCCAGGCTCGCCCCGGTCACGCCCGGCACCGTGCCGAGCCGCGCGAGGAGCTCGCGGTAGAGCTGCCGGCCGCGGGTGGAGTCGTACCCGGCGAGTCCGGGCGAGACCGAGACGAGGAGCGTATGCTGCGTGGCGAAGCCGGGATCGACCCGGCCCATCGCCTGGAAGGCCCGGACCACGAGGCCGGCCCCGATCAGGAGCAGACAACTGAGGGCCAGCTGCAGCGCGACCAGCGCTCCCCGGAGCCGGCTCCGGTGCATGCCGCGCCACCCGGTATCCGACTTGAGGGCGCTCGCCGTTCCCGGATTCGAGGCCTGCAGCGCCGGGACCAGGCCGAAGGCGAGCGTGGTCCCCAACGTCGTCACCGCGGTGAAGAACACCACCGAGCGGTCGAGCGAGAAGTCGAGCACGAAGGGGATGTCGGTGGAAAAATGGAGCAGCTGCTGCATCGCCCCGCTCAGGAAGACCGCCAGCAGCAACCCCAGCCCGCCCCCCACCAGGGCCAGCACCAGGCTCTCGCTGAGCAGCTGGCTGACCAGGCGGAACCGGCTCGCGCCGAGGGAGAGCCGCACGGCGATTTCCCGGCGCCGGGCGAGGGCCCGCGCGAGGAGGAGCGAGGCGACGTTGGCGCACGCCACCAGCAGCACCAGGACCGCGAGGAGGAGGAAGAGCCCGAACCCGAGACGCATGGCCGGCGCGAGACCCGGCTCGGGCCGGGCGTCGCGCTCGAGGAACAGCATCCCCGTCGTGCCCTCGTGGACCCGCGGATAGTCCTTCGCCAGCCCCGCCACGAAGGCCTGCACGGCGGACCGCGCCGCCGCGACATCGACGCCCGGCCGGAGCCGCCCCATGATGCGGAAGTTGACCGCACCCCGTTCGTCCAGCGAGGCCGACCCGCCCTTGAGGAGCGCCCACGCCGATCCCGCCGGCAGCCACAGCGCCGGCTGGAACCCGACGTAGAACGGCGTCCGGAAATCCCGCGGAGCCACGCCGACGATCGTGAACTCCCGGCCGTTCACCCGCACCGATTCGCCGAGCACCGCCGGGCTCGCCCCGAGGCGGGCCCGCCAGAGCGCATCGCTCAGGATCGCCACCGGCGCCGCGCCGGCGCTGTCCTCGGCCGGGAGAAACCCGCGCCCGAGCGCCGGGTGCCGGCCCAGCAGGTCGAAGTAGTTGGCGCTGGTGAGCTCGGCCCAGGCCCGCTCCGCGCTCCCCGGCAGCCCGAGGCTCACCGGTCTCGGCGCATACGCGATCACGTCCTCGAAGGCCGTGGTCCCGCCCGCGCGCAGGTCCCGGTAGTCGGGCCAGGTCAGGTCGACGTAGCCCCCGCCATCCTCCCGGTGGCCATAGACCACGGCCAGCCGGTCGGCCCCGGCGACCGGCAGCGGCCGCCAGAGAATTCCGTTGGCCACGCTGTAGACCGCGCTGGTGGCCCCGATGCCGAGCGCCAGCGTCAGCACCGCGGCCAGCGACACGCCCGGCGCGCGCCGGAGCGTGCGGAACGCGAAACGGAGATCCTGCAGGAGGGTCATCGGTGATCACCGGTGAGAGACAAGGTTCCGAGTTCCGAGTTCCGGGTTCCGAGTTCCGGGTTCCTGGCTCCGAGCCGCGGCACTCGGAATTCGGAACTCGGAACGCTTGATTTCACTCGTCCCGGAGGACCACCGCCGGATCCACCCGCGTCGCCCGGAGAGCGGGGATCACACAGGCCCCCAGCGAAACGAGCGCGACCCCGGCGGCGCCGGCGGTGAACGTTGCCAGGTCGAGTGCCTTCACCCCGAAGAGCTGGCTCTCGAGGAGCCGGGTGAGCCCCGCCGCTCCAGCGAGCCCCAGCCCGATGCCGATGGCCGAGACCCGCATGCCGCGCCCGAGCACCAGCTCCAGCACGTCCCGCGGAATCGCCCCCAGGCTCATCCGGATCCCGAACTCGTGGCGCCGCTGCTCCACCCGGTGCGACATGAGGCCGTAGATCCCCACCGCGGCCAGCACCACGGCCAGCATCGCAAAGCCGCCGAGCAGGAACAGCAGGAAGCGCTGGAAGGCGACCGAGGTCGCGAGCGTCTGGCTCATCGGCTCGATCGCGCCGATCGGCACCAGCGGGTCGGTCTCCCGGATGGCGCGGGTGATCGCGGCCCCGCTCGCCACCCCGGCGCCGGTGGTCCGCACCATGACATGGATCGGGAACCAGCTGCTGAAGATCCGGGTGAAGGCCGGCGGGGTCTGCGCCGAGGCGATGAACACCGTGGGACGCGGCGCGAAGCCGATGAAGCTCCGCACGTCCTTCACGACGCCCACGACCCGGTAGGTCCCGCCCCCGTCGCCGCCGATGCGGAGTTCCTGCCCCAGCGCGCCCCGCTCGGCGAGGTACTGCTTCGCGTAGGTCTGGTTGACCACCACGACCGGCTCGCCCGCGGCGCCGTCCGTCGCGGCGATACCCCGCCCCTCGAGCACCGGCACGCCGAGCACGTCGAAGTACCCCGGCGTGATGGTCCGGTAGTCGATCGAGCTCACCTTGCCGTCGTAGCTCACCGGCATGTTCCCGCCCCGCGCGAGCGGGGCCCCCGCCTCGACGATGGCCGCGGCCTCGATGCCCGGCGTCTGCCGCAGGCGTTCGACCAGCTCCTCGTAGAAGACCGTCGGGGACGACTCCTGCTCGTGGCGCGAGCCGGTGAGCCAGATCTCGGCGGAGGTGACCCGGTGGACGTCGAAGCCGGCGTCGGTACTCATCAGGTTGGCGAAGGTCCGGCCGAGGAGTCCGGCCCCGGTGAGGAGCACGAGCGAGAGCGCGATCTCCGCGATCACCAGCTTGTCCCGGAGCCCGCCATGCTCGCGGCCGGTCGCACTCCGCGAGGCCCCCTCCTTGAGCGCCCGCTGCGGATCCACCCGGACGATCTGCCAGGCGGGCAGCAGCCCGAAGACGAGACCCGTGAGGAGCGAGAGCCCCGCCGCGAAGCCGAGCACCTTGGCGTCGAGCCGGATGCCGTCGGTGAGCGGCACATCGGACGGGACGAAGTGGAGGAGCCCCTGGAGACCCCAGACCGCGACCAGCAGACCCAGCACCCCGCCCAGGACGGCCAGCACGATGCTCTCGAGCAGGAGCTGCCGGACCAGGGCTCCCTGCCCCGCGCCGAGCGCCAGCCGCACCGCCATCTCCCGGGACCGCGCGATGCCGCGGCTCAGGAGCAGGCTCGCCACGTTGGCGCAGGCGATGAGCAGGACACAGGCGATCGCGCCGACCAGGATCCGGATCGGGCGGCTCACGTCGGACACGATCAGCTGGCGGTAGGGCTTGAGATCGAGCCGGACCTCCTTCGGGAGCTGGCGGCGGAACTCGTCACGGTAGGCCGCGAGCGCCGCCGAGACCTGCTGCTGCGCGGCGGCCATCGACATCCCGTCCTTGAGCCGGGCCACCAGTTCCAGGTTCTGCCCGCTGCCGATGGTCTGCTGCACCTGGGCCAGCGTGCTCCACGCCTCGACCGAGGGGAAGGAGCGGAAGCCGGCGGGCATCACCCCGACCACCGTGTACGGTGCGCCGTCGAGCGCCACCGTGCGCCCGACGATCCCCGGGTCACCGCCGAACTGCCGCTGCCAGAGACCGTGGCTCAGCACCACCGCGTTCGCGCCCCCGCCCTGGTCCTCCTCGGCCACGAAACCGCGACCCAGCACCGGCGACACCCCGAGCACCTCGAAGTAGTTGCTGGACACCCGGAGACCGGCGGCCCGGAAGGCCTCGCTGCCGTTGGTGAGGTTGAACCCGACCGAGGTGGTGGCCGCGGTCGCGAGCGCGGTGCTCCGCTCCGCCAGGAACCGGTACTGGGTGTAGGTCACGGCCAGGCTGCCGCTGTAGCCGGGCGTCTCCTCCGCGAACTGCACCAGCCGGTCGGCGTCGGGATAGCTGAGCGGACGGACCAGCACCCCGTAGAAGACGCTGAAGATCGCGGTGTTCGCCCCGATCCCGAGCGCCAGCGTGACCGCGGCCACCAGCGTGAACGTCGGGGTGCGCCGCAGGGTGCGGGCCGCGAAGCGGAGATCCTGGAGGAGGTTCATCGGAGGTCACTCGTGCGCATGGGGTTCCGAGTTCCGGGTTCCGAGGTTCGAGGGTCGAGTTCCAACGGCGACTGAGCTTCTCGGCTCATTCGTCCCTGAGCACCACCACCGGGTCCACCCGCGTCGCCCGCCGGGCGGGGAGCCAGGTGGCCACCAGGGTCACGGCCAGCAGGAGCAGGGAGATCGCGAGGAAGGTGAGCGGGTCGGAGGGGCTCACGTTGAAGAGCATCGACCGAAGCACCCGGCTCAGGAGCAGGGCGGCGGTGAGCCCGATCCCCACCCCGACGAGCACGAGGCGCATCCCCTGCGCCAGCACCAGCCGCAGCACGTCGTCGGGCACGGCGCCGAGCGCCAGCCGGACCCCCAGTTCCTTGGACCGCTGGGTCACGGTGAACGACATCACCCCGTAGAGCCCGATCACCGCGAGGGTCGCGGCCAGCCCCGAGAAGATGCCGAGCAGGACCATCGAGAAGCGGCGCGGACCGGTGCTCGTCTCGATCAGCTCGGCCATCGGCGTCAGGTTGGAGACGGCGAGATCGGGGTCGAACCCCTTGATCGCCGCCTTGACCTGCGCCGCCACCTGCATCGGCGCGCCCCGGGTCCGGAGCGCGAAGGCGACGAACGCCTGCGGATTGAGGCGGAGCGGATAGTAGAGCTGGATCCGCCGGCCACCGTCGAGTCCCTCGTGCATCGTGTGGCGGACCACACCGACCACCGAGAGCCAGGTGGCGCCGGAGTCCATCGGGTTGTCGAAGGTGACGCGCTTGCCGATCGGGTCATCCTTGGGCCAGTAACGCTGGACCAGCTCCTCGTCGACGATCACGACCGGGGGGGCCCCGGGCCCGTCCTGCTCGGTGAACTGGCGGCCTTTCACCAGCTGCACCCCCATCGCCGGGAGAAACCCGGCCGTCACGGCCCGGATGTCTCCCCACGGCCCCGGCGTATTGGCCGGGGCCTGATAGCCCTCGACCGTGAAGCTCCCGGTCGACCACCCTCCGCCGAACGGCAGCACCGAGGTGGCGCCCAGCGCCGTGA
>DASZPT010000178.1:0-18350 GCA_035549935.1 Gemmatimonadales bacterium | reverse complement strand
GCATAGGCCGCGGAGGCTGCGAGGCAGATACTGTCGTCGACCACCAGTTCGACGTCATCGGCCGACGTGGGCACCAGCCCGACCTGCCGCTCCCTGAGCACGCTCGCGGAGTCGGAACCAGCCACCCGGAAACGGACCTGGTCGAGGAAGGCGCTGGCCGCGCTGTCGGCGCTGCAGAATGGAATGTGGCTCAGCGCCTGCTGGCCCGCCGCGCGGGCGGGAAGCAGCAGGGCCGGGATGAGCAGGAGATGGACCGGGCGCGCCATGCCGTCCAAATCTAGGGGGAGCGCGCTAGAGTACCACTCGCTGGTGCAGGAGACGGGAGACCATCGCCCCGATGGCCCCCGCGAGGAGTGCCCGCCCGAGGAGGAGGAATTCCGGGCTTGCGGGGAGCCCCGCCACATAGTGCCCCAGGAGCACGCGGACGGCGCCGACCACCAGGCCCGCCGCCGCGCCCGCGAGAAGCTCCTCTGGCCAGGGCCGCAGCTGCCGGCCGCGGGTGACCCATACGCCCGCCAGACCGGGGAAGAGGATGTCGAGTGGCTCGCGCAACGGCGCCAGCGCGACGTACTGTATAGAAAGGACGAAGGCGACTCCGTTGAGAAGCGCGCAGCTGATGGCCGGGGGAGCGAGACGGCGGAGGAACCGGAGGAGAGACCGCATTGGAGCAACCGGTGGAGCGTAGAATTGCGGACGTCGTTCAGCGAGGCGTGAGTGTAGATCTCTCCCGTGAGTGGTGTCTATGACCTGGATCACCCATGACCTTCCACGATCACTTCTCTGACCGGGCTGCATCGTACGCACGCTTCCGCCCCACCTATCCCGATGCGCTCTTCGCCTGGCTGGCGGGGGCGAGTCCCGCACGGACACTCGCGTGGGACGCCGGGACCGGATCGGGCCAGGCCGCCATCGGGCTGGCGGCCCATTTCGCCCGTGTGGTCGCGACCGACCCCAGCGCGGCACAGCTGGCGGAGGCGCGGGTCCATCCGGTCATCGAGTACCGCGAGGGCGTCGAGGGCGTTTCGGGGCTCGAACCGGCCAGCGCCGACCTGGTGACCGCCGCGCAGGCGCTCCACTGGTTCGACCTGCAGGCGTTCTACCGGGAGGTGAGCCGGGTGCTCCGCCCCGGCGGACTGCTGGCGATCTGGTGCTACGGCCTCCACCGGGTGACCCCCGAGATCGACCGGATCTTCGACCGATTCTACGGCGAGACGGTGGGGCCGTGGTGGCCGCCGGAGCGGGTGGAGGTGGAAACGGGCTACAGCCGGCTTCCCTTCCCCTACCCCGAAACCACGGTGCCGGCCTTCGCCATCACGGCCCCGCTCGACATGCACGGACTCCTGGCCTACGTGGGGACCTGGTCGGCGGTGAAACGCAAGCAAGCGGCGACGGGCACGGACCCGATGGAAGAACTGCGGCGGGACCTCCCCCGCAGCTGGGGCGATCCCGCCGTGGTCCGCGAGGTCCGCTGGCCGCTCTCGGTCAGGGCCGGCTACGCCCGTTGAGCCGGTCGAGCTCGTCGCGGCGGAGCAGCCCGGCGTCGGTGATGTAGCCGGTGATGAGTTCGGCGGGGGTCACATCGAACGCCGGGTTCCAGACCTGGGCCGCCGGGGCGGCGATCACGGTGCCACCCGCCTGGCGCACTTCGGTCTGCACCCGCTCCTCGATCGGGATGGCCGCGCCATCGGGGGTCTCGAAGTCGAAGGTGGATCGCGGCGCCGCCACGTAGAAAGGCACCCCGTGGGCCCGCGCCGCGAGCGCCACCGCGTAGGTCCCGATCTTGTTCGCCACGTCGCCGTTCCTGGCGATGCGGTCTGCCCCGACGATCACGCAGGAGATGCCTCCCCGCCGGAGCCGGCTCGCCGCCATGTTGTCGGCGATGACCGTCGTCGGCACGCCGGCGCGGGTGAGCTCCCAGGCGGTCAGCCGGCTCCCCTGGAGGAGCGGGCGGGTCTCGTCCGCCACGACGCTCACCTTCCGGCCCGCCCGGTGCGCGCAATAGACCGGCGCCAAGGCTGTCCCGATTCCTCCCGTTGCCAGCACGCCGGCGTTGCAGTGGGTGAGGACCGTTCCGCCCTCCGGGATGAGGTCCATCCCCGCCTGGCCGATCCGGTCGCACATCGCCTTGTCCTCCTCCCAGATCGCCGTCGCCTCCTCGCGCAGCAGCTGGTAGAGATCCCCGGGCCCCGCCCCCCGGGCCCGCTCCCGCATCCGGTTGAGCGCCCAGAAGAGGTTGACCGCGGTGGGCCGCGTCGACTGGAGGAGGTCGCAGGCGGCCAGCGCCCGGTCGAGCGCGTCGCGGGCCCGGCCGCCGCCGTTGCGGAGCGCGAGGGTAACACCCATCGCCGCCGAAATCCCGATCAGCGGCGCGCCCCGCACCCGGAGCATCCGGATCGCCTCCGCCATCGCCTCGACGGTAGTGAGGTCGAGGTAGCGCTCCTCGAGGGGGAGCAGGGTCTGGTCGAGGATCCGGACCGACTGGTCGGGTCCCCAGGAGATGTGTTCGGGAATCATCGGGTCGAAGATACCACCACGCCGCCCTTCATGACCCAGCTGACCCGTTCGGTGACATGGATGTCGACAAGCGGGTTCCCCGGGACCGCGACCAGGTCCGCGAGCTTCCCGGCCGCGATTTCTCCCCGGTCATCCACCCCGAGGAGATCGGCGGCATTGAGGGTCGCGGTGCGGAGCGCCTCGAGGGGCGACATCCCGCGGTCCACCAGGGCGCCGAACTCGTGGGCGTTTTCGCCGTGAGGGTAGACTCCCGCATCGGTGCCGAAGGCGATCCTGACCCCAGCCTTGATGGCGCGGCGGAGGTTCTCCTTCGCGAGCGGAATGACATACTCCGCCTTGGCCCGGATCCGGGGCGGGAGCGCCGCCATGTTGATCCGGTCCGCCAGGTAGGTGGTCGGGACGAGGTAGGTCCCCTTCTGCTTCATCAGGGCGATGATCTGGTCGTTGATCATCGAGCCGTGCTCGATCGACGCGACCCCCGCCCGCACCGCGGCCAGGATGCCGTCCGCGCCGTGAGCGTGCGCCGCCACCTTGAGGCCGTGCCGGCTGGCTTCGTCGACGATCGTCCTGAGCTCCTCGTCCGAGAGCTGCTGCGCGCCGACCGGCCCCTCGAACGAGAGCACCCCGGCCGTCGCGCAGACCTTGATCACCTTCGCGCCATACTTGATCTGGTAGCGGACCGCCTTGAGGACGCCGTCGACCCCGTCCGCCACGCCGGTGCCGCCTTCCGCCACTCCCGGCCTGAAGCCGGTGACGTCGCAGTGGCCGCCGGTGATGCCGATCGCCTCACGCGCCGGGACGATCCTCGGCCCTACGATTCCTCCCGCGTCGATCGCCTTCATCAGGCTCACGTCCACCCCGCCCTCCTCCCCGACCTCGCGCACCGTCGTGAAGCCGGCGAGAAGCGTCTTCCGCGCATTGGGGACGGCACGGAGCGCCGCATCGACCGCCGTCTCGGTGACCGGGCGCATCGCCCAGTCCCCCTCGAGGTCGTAACCGAGGTGAGTGTGCAGGTCCATGAAGCCGGGCAGCAGCGTCACGTCGCCGAGATCGAGCGGCGTCACCCCGGCGGGAGCGCTGGTGCCGACCGAGACGATCCGGTCTCCCTGGACCACCACGACGGGGTTCTCGATCATCCGGCCGCCGCGAAGGTCCAGCATCCGGCGGGCGGTGATGGCGGTGGTGGATTGCGCCGAGAGGACGGCGGGCACAGCGAGAGCGAGCGCGCCCAGAAGCGGCGTGCGCTGCATGAAGAGCCTCGGAGTGAAGGAGCGGCAAAGATGGACGCTCCCGGCTCCTGCCGCGAGGGGTCAGGGGGTGCGGCGCTTGAACTCGTCCACCAGCTCGCGGAACGCGACGCTGGCCGGCCGGCCGGGGTTCGGGTTCACGGCCTGGTTGAGCTCGAGCATCGCGAGGGCGCGGGCGGAATCCCCCTTGGCGAGATAGTCCTGCGGCTCGTAGAACCCCGTGGCGGCCCGCACATGGGAGAGCAGCCGCCCGGCGGCGAGCGCCGCGACGGTGTCGCTCCGGTCTTCCTCCACCCGTTTGAGCCGCGCGATGTCGAGCGCCTTGAGGCCGCTCTCGACCGATGGCGGCTTGTTGGCGGTGCGGAACCGCTGCAGGTAGGCGAGGAGCTTCCGGAGATAGTCGTGGTTCCGGGCGATCATCTCCGCCTGGTCCTTGAGAGCGGCCTTCACGGCCCGGGAGCGGGCCAGCGTATCGGCCCGGGCCGCCGGGACCGCCACCTCGTGCATGCCCGTGAAGTCGGCGGCGATGGCCCGGTACTCCCGGAGCGCCCCGAGGCTGTCGCCCCCGGCCAGCCGTGTACCGGCAAGCTCGACCCGGGCCGCGAAGAGGGAATCCACCCAACCGGTGTCCACCGCCGCGAGGCCCCGCCCCATCGCCCGGAGCTGCATCCACTGCACCCCCTCGGCCACCACCGGCTCCGGCGCCCAGGAGTGCGGCCCGTCGTACATCCGCACCCGGTGGGCGACGCCCAGCCGCGCGAGTTCCTCGTCCAGCGAGAGGAGCTCCTCATAGTTGAAGTCGCTGGTGCCGGCTCCGCCGAAGAAGTCGACCGCGAGCGGTGTCCCGGCGCCGGGGGGAGTGAAGTTGAAGCCGGGCGGCACGCCGGCCCCGAACCCGAGGATCCCGGCCACATTGGCGCGGAGCCCAAGGGCCACGTCCCACGCGAAACGGGCCGTGCCGGAGAAACCCGCCAGGTAGATCCGGCTCCGGTCCACCGAGAAGAGCCGCTGCACATCGGTGAGCATCGCCGACATCGCATCGACATTGGGCTGGTTGTCCCAGTCGCTCAGGGTGTTCCAGGAGCTCAGCACCACGAACCCGTACCGCTCGGCGGACGCCTGGAAGAGGCGCATCGGCAGGAGGGCCCGGCCCCGGGGATCGAGGAGCAGGAGCACCGGCCACTGGCGGTCGGCACGATAGGCCGATGGGAGGTAGACCGCGTATTGCTGCACCCGGTTGAGGCTGCTGGCCACCCGAGGGACCAGGGTTCCGGGACGGAACGTGACCGCGGTGGCGAGCGGCGGCGGCGCCGAGTCGGACTGCTGGGCGTGAAGGGGAATGACGCTGGTCGACAGCAGGAAGACGACGACCCGGCTCGCGCGCATGGCGTATCCGTTCGGGTGAGAGCAACCGCGGTGGTATGCTCTAGACGATCACCCGCCCGTCCCCTGCACGCGTCAGCCGGCCAGCACCACCTCGAGACGACGGAGCGCCGGGGTGGCGCCCACCGCACGGAAGAGCTGTTCCGCCCGCCGACGGAACCGGTCCGAGACCCGCCGGCGGGAGAGCCGGCGGCAGATCTGCGCGGCGAGGAGCGCGCACTCGCCCGCGAGGTAGCGGGCCCCGAGCCGGAGCGCGGCCTGGTACGCCGCGCCCGCACCGTTGAGCGCGGCGCCATACCGGCCCACCGAGTAGGCGAGCAGCGCCTCGAGGCGGGCCGACTCCGCCAGTCCGAGCGCGTCCTCGCCCCGCTCTGCCACACCGCGGGCGACCGCGAGAAGTTGCTGCGCGGCCTCACTCTGCCCCCGCCGGATGGCGGTTTCCGCCTGCCCCAGGAGGGTGAGGCTCAGCAGGCCGTCGTCCCCCGCCTCGCGGGCGGCAAGCACGGCCCGCTCCCCGTGCTCGGACGCGCCCTCGAGATTGCCGAGCTCCCGCTCCACCAGCCCGAGATTGTGTTCCGAGCGCGCCACCCCCACCGGGTCGTTCTCCCGGCGATAGACCTCGAGCGCGCCCTGGTAGAGACTCCCGGCGAGCACCACCTTCCCCTGCAGGTGGGCGACGTTCCCCAGGTTGGTCGTCGCGCGCGCCGCGAGGAGCGGGTCCTCGTGCTCCCCCGCGAGCCACATCGCCTGCTCGAACCACGATTCCGCCCGGTCGAGCTCTCCCAGCTCGAAGGCGATGCCGCCCCGGACATTCGCGAGGTCGGCGGCGTAGGGACTCCCCGGCCCGATCCGGCTCGTCGCCTCGACCGCGAGGCGCTCGGCCTCGCGGAGCCGGCCGCGCCGCGCGGCGGCCCGCACCGCCTGCACCAGGTCGCCGCCCTCGGTGAGCGCCCCCGTCACGCCGAAACCTCCACGGCCACTCCCACGGTCCGCAGGAAGGCGTCGAAGACGTCTGCCCGCCACCAGTGGGGCGACTCCCGCATGATCCCGAGCGCCTTCTCGTGGGTCATCGCCGAGCGGTAGCTCCGGGTGGTGGTGAGGGCGTCGTACACGTCGACGATTCCGATGATCGCGGCGCCGAGCGGGATCGCGTCACCCTCCAGGCCATCCGGATACCCCGTGCCGTCGAGCTTCTCGTGGTGCCAGCGGATGATCGGCTTGAGGTCCCAGGGGAACTCCACCGACTCGAGCAGCTCGACGCCCCAGACCGGGTGCCGCTTGATGACCGCGAACTCCTCGTCGGTGAGCCGGCCCGGCTTGTTCAGGATCTCGTGCGGGACCTTCACCTTCCCCACGTCGTGGAGGTACGCGCCGAGCCGGATAGTGGTGAGCTCGGTGTCGTCGAGCCCGAGCGCGCGCGCCACCTGCTCGGCATACTGCGCGACCCGCTCGCAGTGGCCGTGGGTGTAGCTGTCCGCCGATTCGATCGACTGGCCCCAGTCGCGGACCACCGCGAGGAAGGTCCCCTCCAGGTCCGCCACCTTCGCCTGGACGTCGACCAGGTCGAGGTGGGCGTCGATCCGGTGGAAGAGGCCGTGCGCGCGGTTGAGGAGGGTCAGCGCCTCCTGGTTCCGCCCCATGGTCTGGTAGAGCCGCGCCAGCTCCCGTGAGGCCTCCGCCTCGCTCAACACCGCGCCGGTGGCCACCGCCGCCTCGATCGCCGCGGTGAGCCGGGCCTGCGAGAGCGCCTGACGCCCGGTCTCGCGATAGACGACGCCCAGCACCCGGTAGGCGTCCGACTTGTCGAGGCGCGAGCCCAGCTGGTCGAAGATCGCGAGGGCCGCCTCGGCGCTCTCCCGGGCCAGCTCGAACGCCTGCCGCGCGAGATGGACCTCGGCGTGGTTCAGACGGCAGAGCCCCTGGAGGTGCACCTCCCCGGTCAGCTGGGCGAGCCGCGAGCTCTCGAGGTAGTACCGCTCCGCCTCCGCCCAGTCGCGCTGGTCGGCGCTGATCATCCCGAGGTTGTGGTAGGCGATGGCGCATCCCTTCTGGTCCCCCGTCGCCTGGCAGGCGGCGAGGGAGGAACGGTAGTGCCGGAGGGCGGCGCCGTGATCGCCCTGGATCGTCGCGATGATGCCGAGGTTCTGCTCGATCCGGCTGAGCAGGTCGGGACGGGCTTTGCCCAGCTGCAGCGCCTCGCCGAGGAGCTCGCGGGCCGCCTGCATCTGGCCCCGTTCGAACTCGACCGCGCCGAGGGTGTTGAGGGCTTCGGCCGCGAGGGAGGCATCGCCCATCGCGCGGGCCACTTCATAGCTGCGGCGACAGAGGGAGCGGGCCTGCCCGGGATCGTTCTGCTGGTGGTAGATGATGCTGACGCGGCGGAGGGCCTCCGTGAGGGTGGTGTGCTCCCCGGTCCGTTCCGCCGTGGCGATGGCGGCCCCGTAGGCCGTCACCGCCTCCTCCATCCGTCCCGACCGCTCGGCCATCCGGGCCTCGGCCAGGTGATCGGCGGCGGACGGCGACTGGATCGGCCCGCCGGACCGCCGGGTGATGGCCATGACCTACCAGGCCACGGCGTAGCGGGAGAAGTGCTCGAGGTCGGCGCTGACCCGCATCCGCAGGAGATCGTCCCGCGAGAGCAGGAAGCTCAGGATGTTGAGGTTGTCGGTGGTGTACGCCACCCGCTTGAGCAGGTTGAGCCGGCCGAGCGGGCAGTCGGAGTAGTCGAGCGTGAGCGTCGCCTTGCGGGCGAAGTGCAGGCCTTCCGGCTGGAAGCGCACCGAGGCCACGTAATCGCTCGGGGCTTCGGCCGTGATCAGGACGTTGTGGTCGAGGGCCCCGGCCGGGATGCTCAGGACGTGATCGTTCACCCGGATCGTGCCGCCCGCGGGGCCGATCACCTTGGTGGTGATCCCGTAGGGCTGGCGCTGACAGGCCAGCAGGCCGTTGAGCAGCGGGGTGATCAGGATCAGGTTGGAGCTGTCCTGGCGCGCGGTGACGGCGCTCGGCGTCCCGGGCGCCGTCGGCCCATCGCCGCTGGTGCAGCTGGTGAGGCCCGTGGCGAGGACCAGGATGAGGGACAGCAGTCCCTGGAGGCGACGCGAGCGAATCATTGCACAGGCTCCGAGGCAAGCGGTGATGGACTCGTCCCCGGAGAGGGCAATGGTAGTGCCAGCACGCATCAGTTAGTGCACAGGATTTATACAACACTATTTTAATCAGGCTATATAACTACATGTTATGCAATGGCTTTAGTCAATCTTCATAGTGAGTGAAATGAATACATTTATGACAACAGAAAGCTCGGAATTCCGGCATCGCCCTGCCTGACTTCCGCCGCCGGCCTCCCCGGCCGAGGCTCCCCTCCCGCAGATCGTGGCGGGCGGGCGACAGCAGACGGCGCTAACTTCCCGGCGCTCACATTCACCCTCCCCTGCGTCCCAACCACTGCCATGGCCTACGGCACCCTCCTTTCTGAGCTCAAGGACGGCATCCTCACCGTCACCATCAACCGCCCCGAGAAACTCAACGCCCTCAACGACCAGGTGATCGCCGAGCTGGGCCAAGTGGCCCTCAGCGCGGCGGCGAGCGACGAGGTCCGGGGGGTGATTCTGACCGGCGCCGGCACCAAGGCCTTCGTGGCCGGGGCCGACATCGGCGAGCTCGCGAGCCAGGATCCCATGCGGGGGAAGGAGCGCTCGCTCGCGGGCCAGGCGGTCTTCCGGCGGTTCGAGGCGCTCCGCAAGCCGGTGATCGCGGCGGTGAACGGGTTCTGTCTCGGTGGCGGGTGCGAGCTGGCGATGGCCTGTCACCTGCGCCTCGCGAGCGAGCATGCCCGGTTCGGGCAGCCGGAGGTGAAGCTCGGGATCGGTCCGGGCTATGGCGCCACGGTGCGGCTCCCGCGGCTGGTGGGACGGGGTCGGGCGCTCGAGCTGCTCCTCACCGGCGCCATGATCGACGCCCAGGAGGCCTGGCGGATCGGGCTGGTCAACCGCGTGGTTCCGGCCGACCGCCTGGTGGGGGAGGCGGAATCCCTGCTCCGGAGCATGCTGGCGCAGGGTCCGCAGGCCGTGGCCTGCGTCCTCGAGGCGGTGGACGCCGGGAGCGAGATGTCCCGCGACGAGGCCCTCCTGCTCGAGGCCAACCACTTCGGGCTCCTCTCCAGCACCGCCGACATGCGGGAGGGGATGCAGGCCTTTCTGGAGAAGCGCCCGCCGGTATTCACGGGATAGATTTTCCTCTGCAATTCGGCCCCGTCTTCCGCTAAATTTCGGGATGTTTTCCAGCCCGGCCCCGGGGCGCCGGCTCGTGCTTGGAGCCCTCGTCCCGGGCCTCGTCCTCGGGGCGCTTGCCGCCTGCAATACCAGGGATCGTCCCTCCTTCCCCACCGGGAACGGCAGCGGCGATTCGGTCGGCCCGGTCACCAGCATCGATGCGCCGGACCGGGACACGACGGTCCCCGCCGGGCCCGCGGTATTCGTGAATGGCCGGGTGATCGACGACAGCGGCCTGGACACGGTGTACGTGGAGACCGAGGGAGGGATCACCACCTTCGCGCCGTTCGTGCGACCGCCGTCCCCGTTCCGCTTCGGCCTGCCGATCACGACCAACGGCCTCTCGGGCGCGGTCATCACCGTGCGGGTGTTCGGCACCGATCGGGACGGCAACCGGGGCGACACCGCCTCCCGGGTGATCACGGTCCAGTAGTGCGGCTCACCCGGCTCGAGACCCGCGCGTTCCGGAACCTCGTCGACCTCGACCTCTCGATCCCGGCCGGTGGCGTGGTCGTGCTGGGGGCGAACGGCCAGGGGAAGACCAGCCTCCTCGAGGCCATCGCGTATCCGGTGGTGTTCCGCTCCTTCCGCACGGCGGTGGACGCGGAATTGGTGCGGTTCGGTGAGGCGGGATTCCGGGTCGTGCTGGACTTCACCCGTCAGGCGCGCGCCCGCACGGTGCTGGCCGAGTACCGGGTGGTGGGGAAGCGCCGCCGCCAGGAGGTGGACGGCGCCCCGGTGGAACGGCTGGTCGACGCCGCCGGGACCTGGCTCGCGGTGGTCTTCGCGCCCGAGGATGTGGCCCTGGCCTCGGGCCCCTCGAGCGGGCGCCGGCTCTTTCTCGACCGGACCCTGGCGCTCTCGGATCCGGCGTACCTGCGGGCGCTGGCCCGCTACCGATCAGCGCTGGCACAGCGGAACGCCGCGCTCAAGCAGGGTCGGGCCGACCTCGCCGGGGCGTTCGACGCGCCGCTCGCGACGGCGGGCGCGGAGGTCGTGGCGCGGCGGGTGGCCTGGGTGGATGGGGCGGGTCCGGACCTCACGACCTCGCTCATCGCCCTGGGAGAGCACTCGGCCGAGGCCGAGCTCCGCTACCGGGGCCCGCGGGAGCTGGCCGACCCGGGGGCGTGGCCGGCCTTCCTCGGGAAGGCCGCCGCGAAGGATGCCGCCCGGCGGACCACGACGGTGGGGCCCCATCGCGATGACCTCGAGCTCCGGCTCGGCGGGGTGCCGCTCCGGGCCTATGGGAGCACCGGGCAGCACCGGAGCGCGGCGATCGCGCTCAAGCTGCTCGAGCTGGAGACGATCGGCCGGGCGGCCGGCGCGCCGCCGGCCCTGCTCCTCGACGATGTCTTCGCCGAGCTCGATGCCGCGCGCCAGGAGCGGCTGGCGGCGCGGCTGCTGACCGGCACGGAGGCCCAGGTGTTCATCTCGGCCCCGAGGCCGGATGAGCTGCCGAAGGGGCTGGATCTCCCCGTCTGGCGGGTCGAGGGAGGACGGGTCGAGGCGGCGTAGGCCGGCTCACCCGCATGCGGAACTCGGACGCGGAACGCGGAACGGACGGCGCGATGGATCAGAAGTCGAAGCCGGCGCGGGTCGGGGAACTGCTGCAGGCCTACCTGCGGAAGGCGGGGCTGGTGCGGCGCGTCGGCCAGGCGCAGGTCCTGGAGGACTGGGCCGGGCTGGTCGGACCCCAGATCGCGAAGGTCACCCGGCCGGAATCGGTGAGCGCCGACGGCCAGCTCCGGGTCCGGGTGGCGACGCCCGCGTGGGCGGCGGAACTGCAGCTGATGACCCCGCAGATCCTGGCGAAGGTGAACAAGGACCGGGCGGGACGGATTACCTCGATTCGATGGATCGCAGGCTAGGCACCACTCACAGCCCAGGACACATGGCGAAGGAACCTACGAGCAACGGCGGACAGCAGTACGACGCGGGATCGATCCAGGTCCTGAAGGGCCTCGAGGCGGTGCGCAAGCGCCCGGGCATGTACATCGGCTCGACGGCGGAGAACGGGTTGCACCACCTGGTCTACGAGGTGGTCGACAACTCGATCGACGAGGCGCTGGGCGGCTACTGCGACGACATCCGGGTCACCATCCACAAGGACAACTCGATCTCGGTCGAGGACAACGGGCGCGGCATCCCGGTGGACATGCACCCGACCGAGAAGATGCCCGCGGTGGAGGTGGCGCTCACGGTGCTCCACGCCGGCGGCAAGTTCGACAAGTCGAACTACAAGGTCTCGGGCGGCCTGCACGGCGTGGGCGTGTCGGTGGTGAACGCCCTGTCGGAGCGCACCGAGGTCATCGTCAAGCGCGACGGCTTCAAGTGGCGGATGAGCTTCGTGCGGGGCCAGACGGTCAAGAAGCTGGAGAAGCTCGACAAGGTGAAGGACACCGGGACCCTGGTCCGCTTCAAGCCGGACCCGGAGATCTTCTCGGTGCTGGAGTACAGCTACAGCACCCTGGCCGACCGGATGCGGCAGCTGGCGTACCTCAACAAGGGGGTGACGATCACCCTCAAGGACGACCGCGGCGCCGAACCGAAGCAGGAGGAGTTCTTCGCCAAGGGCGGCCTGATCCAGTTCGTCGAGTGGCTCAACCGGAACAAGAAGCCGCTCCACCCCAAGCCGATCGCCTTCACGGTGACGAAGGACGACGTCGAGGTGGACGTGGCGGTGCAGTACGAGGATGGCTACAACGAGAACATCTTCACCTTCGTCAACAACATCAACACCCACGAGGGCGGCACCCACCTGACCGGGTTCCGTTCCGCGCTGACGAGCGCGATCAACCAGTTCGCCAAGGAGCAGGGCGCCCTCAAGAAGGAAGACTTCCGGCTCACCGGCGAGGACATCCGGGAGGGACTCACCTGCGTGCTGCACTGCAAGGTGCGCGAGCCGCAGTTCGAGGGGCAGACCAAGACCAAGCTGGGCAACAGCGAGGTCGAGGGGATCGTGAAGCAGGTGGTCTACGAGCAGCTCACGACCTTCCTCGAGGAGAAGCCGGCGGTGGGCCGGGCGATCATCGAGAAGGCGGTGAGCGCGGCGCGGGCCCGCGAGGCGGCCCGCAAGGCGCGCGACCTGGTCCGCAAGAAGTCGGGGCTCGAGGGCGCGGTGCTCCCGGGCAAGCTGGCCGACTGCTCGCTCGAGGACCCGGCCTTCTGCGAGCTCTACCTGGTCGAGGGCGACTCCGCCGGCGGGAGCGCCAAGCAGGGCCGTGACCGCCAGTTCCAGGCGATCCTGCCGCTCCGCGGCAAGATCCTCAACGTCGAGAAGGCCCGGATCGACAAGATCCTCTCCAACGAGGAGATCCGCGCCATCATTACGGCCATCGGCGCCGGGGTGCGCGAGGACTTCAAGCTGGACGAGGTGCGCTACCACAAGATCATCATCATGACCGACGCGGACGTGGACGGCGCCCACATCCGGACCCTGCTGCTCACCTTCTTCTTCCGCCAGATGCACGAGCTGATCGAGGCGGGGTACGTCTACATCGCCCAGCCGCCGCTCTACCGGGTGGCGAAGGGGAGCGGAAAGAACGAGAAGGAGCACTACGCCTACGACGAGAAGGAGCGGGACGAGTACATCGAGCGCCTCTCCGCCGGCGAGGGCAAGGGGAACGTCAACGTCCAGCGTTACAAGGGCCTGGGCGAGATGAACCCGGAGCAGCTCTGGAAGACCACCATGGACCCGGCCCAGCGCACCATCCTGCGGGTGAGCATCGACGACGCGGTGGAGGCGAGCAAGCTCTTCGACGAGCTGATGGGCGACGAGGTCGAGCCGCGCCGGGTGTTCATCGAGAAGAACGCGAAGTACGTGAGCCACCTGGACGTGTAGAGGAGTTCCGAGTTCCGGGTTCCGAGTTCCGGGTCAGAGGTGTGAGGGGACACTCAAGGCGAGAGGTGGATTTGGCCGCACGACGACCACTCGGAACTCGGAACTCGGAACTCGGCACCTCCCTGCTGGCGTGCCTCACCCTCGCGTGCGGTGGAGCCAGCGGGCGGGCCGCCGGCGGGAGCGACACCCTCTACATCGCCGTGGCGGCCGGCCAGAGCGCCACCGGCCAGCCCTACATCGACGGCGCCACCCAGGCCATCATCGATCTCAACCGCCGCCGCCCCCCGGGCCGTCCCCCGGTGGGGCTCCGGCTGCCCCCGGCGGGAGAGGTCAGCCAGGTCGCCGTGGCCACCGCGTTCCGGGACGATCCGCGGGTGGTCGGGGTGATCGGCCACACCGGGAGCGCCCAGACCCTGGACGCCGCGCCGATCTACGGCGACGTGGAGCACGGGGGGAAGCGGGCCCTCGTCGCCATCACACCCACCGCGACCAACCCGTCGGTCACCGCCGCCAACCCCTGGATCTTCCGGATCTGCCCCACCGATGACGACGTGGCCCGGGCCCTGGCCCGCTTCACGCGGGACTCTCTCGGGTCGACCCGGGCCGCGGTGATCTACCGGAACGATCTCTTCGGGCGGGGGTTCCAGCGGGTCTTCGGCGGAGAATTCGCCCAGCTGGGGGGCACCGTGGCCGAGCGGGATCCCTATCTCGCCGGGATCACCGAGTTCCCGGCCTATGCGACCCGGCTCAGCAAGCGCGGCGTGGATGTGCTGGTCGTGGCGGGCGGCGCGGCGGATACGCGGGAGATCATCGCCGCGGTGCGGGCCGCGGGCCTCACGCTGCCGGTGGTCGGCACCGACGACATTGCCGGGCTGGCGCAGGATACCCTGGCCGCGAAGGGAACCCGCGGTATCTGGTACGCCGCGTTCTACCTCCCGAGCGAGCGGCGCTCCCGGCTCGGCCGGGTCTTCGCCGCCAGGTTCCAGACGACCTTCAACTATCCCCCCGACCATCGCGCGGCGCTCTCCTACGACGCCGCCACGCTCATCGCCGAGGCGGCATGGGCCACCGGCGGCGACCGGCAGGCGATCCGGGCGTGGCTCCTGGGCGACGGCGGCCCCGGTCCCGGCAAACCGCCGCACGAGGGCGTCACCGGGCCGATCCGGTTCACCACCGGGCGGAACGCGGAAGAGAAGCGGATCCTGATCGGGCGGGTGGGCGCGTGAGTCGTGAGGCCTGGACGATCCGCCGGCGGCTTCAGCTCGGGGTCATCACCCCGATGCTGGCCCTGCTGGCCGCGGGGATCCTCGCGATCGTGAGCCTGCGGGCGCTGCGGGACAACGTCGGGGGCACGCTCCGGAGCACCAGCGCCGTGGGGCAGCGTCTCTTCGAGGCGCACGACGCGACGCTCCGGTACGTGGCCATGGCGCAGGCGGGACTCATCACGCCCGGGGCGGCCAATCTGGCGCGCGCGGACAGCCTGAGCGAGGCCGCCGACCGCCTCCGCCGCCTGCTCGTCTCCGAGGGGTCGCTCACCACCCGTGAGCGCGAGGCGCTCGAGCGGATCGGGACCCTCCAGGGGCGGATCGAGGTCCGGCTATCGGTGGCGCGCGCCTGGCAGGACGGCGGCCGGCCCGCCGACGCCGCGCGCGTCGCGCAGGCCGCCACGGTGGATCTCGACAGCCTCTTCGCCGCCTCGGCGGTGATCAACGAGGCCCAGCTGCAGCGGGCGGCCGGCGTCCTGGGCCGGACCCAGCGGCTCGTCACCCAGCGGCAGGTGCTGGTCGCGGCGCTCCTCGTCATCGGGCTCCTGGTTTCGACCCTCATCAGCCGGGCCACGTGGCGGGCGATCGTCCACCCCCTCGGCGGGATGCTCCGCACCGCGCAACGCCTCGGCGAGGGCGACCTCCGGGTCGACACCCCGGAGACCGGCCTCGACCAGGAGTATCTCCGGCTCAACGAGGCGTTCGGCCAGACGGTGCGGCGGCTGCGGACGGTGCTCAAGGAGATCCAGAGCGAGTCGGCCGACCTGCACAACATCGCCGCGACGCTGAGCGCCGCCACCGACCAGACGGTCGCCTCGGGTTCCGCCATCAGCGAGGCCATGAACGAGGTGGCCACCGGCGCCTCCGCCCAGCGGGCCGACTTCGAGGCGTCACGCGAGAACCTGGACCGGATGGCGAAGGCGGCGGAGGCGCTGGGGGGGACCGTGGCGGAGTCCGAGGCGCTGGGCCGGGAGATCTCGGGGCTCGCGAGCCGCAGCCGGGAGGGGCTCAGCGACGCGCTCGCCTCGCTCTCGCAGGCGGAGACCGTGGTGCAGGCGGCGGGGGAATGGGTCCACACGGTGGAGGGGGCATCGAACCGCTTCGGGGCGTTCGTCGACCTGATCACCCAGATCGCATCGCAGACCAACCTGCTCGCCCTCAACGCCGCGATCGAGGCGGCGCGCGCGGGAGAACAGGGACGTGGTTTCGCGGTGGTGGCGGAAGAGGTCCGGAAGCTCGCCGGCGACAGCGAAAAGGCCGCGAGCGAGGTCCGGACGATGGTGACCGACATGCGGGAGCGGGTTCGGGCGACCGGCCAGTCGTTCCGGACCAGTACCGCGCAGCTCGGCGACGTCAGCGCGATGTCGCGCCGGGCGAGCGACTCGATGACCGCGATCGAGGATGCGGTACACCGGGTGGAGCGGGTGGCGGAACGGGTGGGCGAGGCGGCGAAGCTGACAAGCGAGGCGACGGCCCAGCTCTTGTCCCGGCTGTCGTCGGCCAGCCAGCACGCCGAGTCGCATGCGGCCGCGACGCAGCAGGCGGCGGCGGCGGCCGAGGAGTCGGCCGCGTCGCTCGAGGAAGTAGCGGCGACGGGAGTGCACCTTCGGGAGAGCGCCGAGAAGCTGCAGCGGCTGGTGGCGGGGTTTAGAACGTAGGCTTGGGGTCGGGGGTCGGGGGTTAGGGGCTTGGGCCCCCGACCTCAAGCCCCCGTCCCCTCTCCCTTCTCACTTCTCTCTCGTTCCACCCCCCGCCCCCGGCCCCCAGTCATCCCCTTCAAACCCGTCTTCCGGCCGCTGGTTGATGTCGAGGTCACGGACCTCTCGCTCGGCGGCGTCGAGTTCGTCCTGGTCAACCGGCTCGACCGGGTCATCCGGTGTGGCAGGCTGACGAGTCCCCGGGGCCACCAGCCAGACCAGGAACGCCACGATGAAGACCACGAGCAGGATCTGGGTCATCCGAACCGCTCCACGCCGGACTTCGTGATGCGGTGGGAAATGAGGGGAAGGTGCGGCGGGGGCTCGCCGAAGGCGATCGCCTGCGCGAGCGCCTCGAGCCCCAGCCGGGCGCCGGCCTCGTCCCGCGCGAAGACCGAGGCGATGGGTTCCCCCTTGTGGACCCGGGCGCCGGTCCGGGCGGAGACGACGAAGCCCACGCTGTGATCGATGGCATCGCCGAGGCGCTGGCGGCCCCCACCCATCGCGATCACCGCCTGGCCCAGCGGCCGGGGCGCCACCGCCGCCACCACGCCCGTCACGGGCGACTCGAAGAGCTCGACCACCGCCGCCTGCGGTAACGCCCCCGGGTCGTCGACCACGGCGGGATTCCCGCCCTGGGCCTCCACCAGCTCCCGGAATTTCCCGAGCGCCTTCCCCGAGAGGAGTGCGTCAGTGACCCGCCGGGCAAGCGCGGCCCGGTCGGTCCCCTGCCCCGCGAGCACGAGCATCTCGATCGCCAGGGCCTTGGTGATGACCTGGACGTCTTCCGGCCCCTTCCCCTCGAGACACAGGAGCGCCTCCTCGAGCTCGAGGGCATTGCCGATCGCGCGGCCGAGGGGCCGGTCCATCGCGGTGACGAGGGCGGTGGTGCGGCAGCCGCTCGACTCTCCCAGGGCGACCATGGTGCTCGCGAGTTCGACGGCCCGTGCCGGGTCGGTCATGAAGGCCCCGCTCCCCGCCTTCACGTCGAGCACCAGGCCGTCGAGCCCCTCGGCGAGCTTCTTCGACATGATGCTCGCAGCGATGAGCGGAACCGACGGGACCGTGCCGGTGACATCCCGGAGGGCGTACAACCGCCGGTCGGCGGGGGCGATATCCGGGGTCTGCCCGAACATCGCGAGACCGATGCGCTCCACCTGGGCCCGGACCTGGGCCAGGGTGAGCGAGGTGGAGAGCCCGGGGATCGACTCCAGCTTGTCGGTGGTGCCGCCGGTGTGGCCCAGCCCACGGCCCGACATCATCGGCACGGCGACCCCGAGACACGCGACCAGCGGCGCGAGGATGAGGGAGACCTTGTCACCGACCCCTCCGGTGGAATGCTTGTCCACCCGCGGGGTCTTCCAGTCCCCGAAATCGAGCGCGGCGCCGGAGGCGAGCATCGCCCGGGTGAGCGCCGCCCCCTCCTCCGGCTCGAGACCGCGGCAACAGATCGCCATCAGCATGGCCGACATCTGGTAGTCGGGGATGCCGTCCTGGAGGTACGCGGCGATGACCGCCTCCCACTCGCGGGGAGTGAGGGCGCCGCCGTCGCGTTTGCGTTCGATGAGGGGGGTGAAGTGCAAGGAGGTCGAGGGTCGAGGGGAGACGGCCGAGGGGAGCGCCAGCAGAGGCTACCTCTCGCCCTGACGCTCCGCAAGACATACCTTGCAGGCATGATACGCACCCTGCTCACCGCCGGCGCCCTCACGCTCGCCACGGTCCCGAGCCTCGCCGCGCAGGACATCGCCGAGTCGATTCACCTCGCGGTCGAGTCGCAGCTGGCGCGGGACCCCGCCACCGCGCTCGCCTACCTCGAGACCGCCGTCGCCACCGACCCGCACAGCTACGAGGCCAACTGGCGGATGGCCGAGATCCTGATGGACATCGGCAAGCAGACCCCCGACTCGGTGAAGTCGGCGGAGCGCGATTCGATCTATGCGCGGGCGGAACGGGTGGCGCGGGTCGCGGTGGAGGCGAACCCCGACGGGGCGGAAGGCTACTACGTGCTGGCCGCGGCGATCGGGCGGGCCTCGCTCACCAAGAGCAGCAAGGAGCGGGTGAAACGCGCCGCGGAGATCCGTTCGGCGGGGCTCCGGGCCATCGAGCTCGACAGCCTCAACCACAAGGCG
>DASZPT010000177.1:0-4336 GCA_035549935.1 Gemmatimonadales bacterium | reverse complement strand
GGCAGCTCGCCATGGGGCAGCTGGACGGTCTCGTAGGCCACCGCGATCGCCTTCGACGCGATGACCGCCTTCGTCAGGTCCTCCGCCGCCGCGAAGTGGAAGTAGGTGTAGATCACCTGGCCGGCCCGCATGCGGGGCCACTCCACCGCGATCGGCTCCTTCACCTTCATGATCATCTCGGCCTTGGCCCAGACCGCGTCCGCCGTCGGCAGGATCCTGGCCCCGGCGGCGACGTACGCCTCGTCCGGGAATCCGCTCCCCAGCCCCCCCCCCTGCTCGAGGTAGACCTCGTGCCCCCGGGTCACGAAGGCTTCCGCCCCAGCCGGGACCAGCGCCACGCGGTTCTCGTTGGTTTTGATTTCCTTCGGCACGCCGATGATCATGGTTTGACCCTGTAGTCTGTTGTTGATTCCGCGTGTCGGGGGTCGGGAGTCAGGGGCGGACGCGGCGCATCGCAACCCCAGCCCCTGACCTCCGACGCCTGACCCCTAGTTGGGCCCCAGCCGCACCATCGTCTGGCGCTCCGGGGCGAAGTACTCCGCCGCCAGCGCACTCACCTGGTCCCGGGTCACCGCGTCGATCTCCGCCAGGACCATGTCCAGGGTCCGGTACGGCTGCTGATGGAGCGCGAACGTCGCCAGCCGGTTCATCCGGCTCACCGGGCTCTCCAGCGAGAGCATCACCTGTCCCCGCAGCTGCTGGCGGCCGGCGGCCAGTTCCTCCTCCGACAGGCCCTCCCGGGCCAGCAGGGCAAACTGTTCCCGGATCGCCGCCTCGGCCTGGTCGGCCGTGGCCGGCTGGGTTCCGACGTACACCCCTTCCAGCCCCGCCGAGGCCAGGAACTGCTGGTAGGCATAGACGGCATACGCGAGCCCGAGTTCCTCCCGGACCCGCTGGAAGAGGCGGCTCGACATCCCCCCGCCAAAGACATTCGTGATGATCGACAGCGCGAAACGCCGGGGGTCGCGGTAGGGGAAGGTGTCCGCCCCGAAGACCAGGTGCACCTGGGCGGTGTCCCGCTCCACCCGGTAGCTCTCACCCCGGACGGCCGGCCGCGGGGCCACCGCCGGCCTGGCCGGCGCGGGGGTAGCGTCGTCCACCCACCCTTCGCGGGCCAGGAGATCGAGCACCTGCTGGTGCTCCACCCGGCCGGCCACGGCGACCACGGCGTTGCCGGGGTAATACCCGGCCCGGTGGACCGCCTGCAGGTCCTCCCGGGACAGCCGGCGGACCGTCTCCGGGGTGCCGAGGATGGAGTAGCCGTAGGGGTGATCGGGCCAGAGCCGGTCGTGGAAGAGCTCGTAGACCAGGTCATCCGGGGTGTCCTCGACCGTGGCGATTTCCTCCAGCACGACGTTCCGCTCCAGCGCGAGGTCATCCTCGCGCAGGAGCGGCCGGCGGGTCAGATCGGTCAGGACGTCCAGGGCCCGGGGGAGATCCTCGTCGAGGACGTGGGCCTGGTAGTTGGTGTGGTCGCGGCTGGTGTAGGCGTCGAGCGAGCCACCCCGCACCTCGAGCTCGAGGGCGACCTGGCGCGCGGTCCGGCGCTCCGTGCCCTTGAACACCATGTGCTCCAGCAGATGGGACACCCCCATCTTGCTGCGCGCCTCGTGGGCGCTGGCGGTCCGGACCCAGATCCCGGCGGCGACGGATCGCACGCCGGGCAGCAGCTCCGTCAGGACGGTCAGGCCACTCGGCAGGACGGTCTGGTACAGCCCCTGGTCGAGCTTGATCGTCTCCACGGGAATCGCCGTCTCACTCCTTCGGAATGAGCGCCTTCCGGGACAGCTTCATCCGGCCCTTCTCGTCGACCTCGAGCAGCTTGACCTTCACGATGTCGCCCTTCTTCACGACATCCTCGGTCTTCTCGGTCCGGCCGTGCTGGAGCTCGCTGATGTGGAGAAGCCCCTCGACGCCCGGCATGATCTCGACGAACGCGCCGAAGGCGGTGGTGCTCTTCACCGGGCCCTCATAGATCTTTCCGACCTCGGGCTCGGCCACCATGGAGGCGATCATCTGGCGGGCCTTCTCCCCCGCCTCGCCGCCCACCGCCGCGATCGTCACGAGACCGCTGTCCTCGATGCTGATCTTGGCCCCGGTGGCATCCTGGATGCCCCGGATGGTCTTCCCCTTCGGCCCGATGATGTCGCCGATCTTGTCGGGCTTCACCATCATCGTGATGATGCGGGGCGCGTGGGGCGAGAGCTCGGCGCGCGGCGTCGCGAGGGCCTTCTCCATCTCCTTGAGGATGTGGAGCCGGCCCTTCCGGGCCTTCTCCAGCGCCTCTTCCATGATCTTGAGATCGAGGCCCTCGATCTTGATGTCCATCTGGATCGAGGTGATGCCGCTGGTGGTGCCGGCCACCTTGAAGTCCATGTCCCCGAGCGCGTCCTCGCTGCCGAGGATGTCGGTGAGGATCGCGACCTTCTTCCCTTCCTTGATGAGCCCCATCGCCACGCCGGCGCAGGCCGCCTTCATCGGCACGCCCGCGTCCATCAGGGCCAGCGACGAGCCGCACACGGTGGCCATCGAGGAGGAGCCGTTCGACTCCAGGATCTCGGAGACCACCCGCAGGGTGTAGGGGAAGCTCTCGTAGTCGGGGAGGAGCGGCTGGATCGCCCGCTCGGCCAGGGCGCCGTGGCCGATCTCACGACGGCTGGTGCCCCGGAGCATCTTCACTTCCCCGGTGGAATACGGCGGGAAGTTGTAGTGCAGCATGAACGACTTGGTCGACTCGCCGGCGGTGTCGATGCTGTCGATCCGCTGCTCGTCGTCCGCGGTGCCCAGGGTCGCGGCCACCAGCGCCTGGGTCTCGCCCCGCTGAAAGAGCGCCGACCCGTGGGTCCGCGGCAGCAGGCTGGTCTCGATCACGATCGGGCGGATCGTGTCGGTATCGCGGCCGTCGACCCGCTCGCCCTTCTCCAGGACCTGCGCCCGCATGACCCGGTATTCGATGTCATCGAGCTGGGCCGCGGCCTGCTTGGCCCCCTCGGGGAACTCGGCCACGACCGCCTCGAGCGCCTTCTCCCGCACCGTCTTGACGTTCGACGCCCGGGCGTGCTTGTCCTTGGCGTTGATCGCCTTGGCCATCTCCTTCTCGGCCAGGTCGGCCACTTTCTTCACCAGCGCCGGGTCAGGCTCGTCCTTCTTCCACTCCAGCTTCTCGACGCCGGCCTTGCCGATGATCTTGCCGCAATGCCCCAGGATCTCGCGGATGCCCTTCTGCGCCACCTTGAGCGCCTCGAGCGCCTCGGCCTCGGAGATCTGGAGCGCTCCGCCCTCGACCATGAGGATCGAGTCGGCGCTGCCGCTCACCGTGAAGTCGAGCGAGGAAAATTCCAGCTGCTGGAAGGTCGGATTGAGGATCCAGTTCCCCTCCACCCGGCCCACCCGCACCGCCGCGATCGGGCCGTTCCACGGCACCGAGGAGACCCCGAGCGCGAGCGAGGCCGCGACCACGCCGAGGACGTCGGCGTCGTTCTCCTGGTCGGCGGAGAGCACGGTGACGAAGACCTGGACCTCGTTCTTGAAGCCCTCCGGAAAGAGCGGGCGGATCGACCGGTCGATCACCCGCGAGGCGAGGATCTCCTTGTCGCTCGGACGGCCTTCCCGCTTGAGGAAGCCGCCCGGAATCTTGCCCGCGGCGTAGGTCTTCTCCCGGTATTCGACCGTGAGAGGGAAGAAGGGCAGCGCCGACTGGTTGGGAGAGACGGTGATCGCCGCGAGCACCACGGTATCACCGAACTGCAGCCACGCCGACCCCGCCGCCTGCTTCGCCAGCCGTCCCGTCTCCAGCACCAGTCGCCGTCCGGCGAACTGCGTCTCAATGCGATGTACGCTCACGACCTGTCCCTGTGCCTGTGGCCCCAATAGGTTGAAGGGCGTCCCGGCCCTGTTGGCCGAGACGCCCTGAGATACCGCAGCTGGTTAGTGGCGAAGCCCGAGCTGGTCGATCAGCGCCCGGTAGGTGGCGAGATCGTTCCGCTTGAGATAGTTGAGCAGCCGCCGCCGGGTGCCGACCATCTTGAGGAGCCCGCGGCGACCGTGATGGTCCTTCGGGTGGGTCCGGAAGTGATCGGTGAGTGAGTTGATCCGCTCGGTGAGGAGGGAGATCTGGACCTTGGCCGAACCGGTGTCGGACTCGTGGAGCTGCTGCTTGGCGATGACCGCCTGCTTGTCAAAACCCATGCTGCGCTTATCCTCTTGGACCGTTGTGGGCGATGCCCACGCGATTCGTATTTGTAAGTAGCTCAATAAGCTAACGCCTCACCTCGCTCTCGGGCAACCCCGACGCATGAGCTCTTCACCAGACCCGGCGCCGGTCCAGCCGGCGCCG
>DASZPT010000176.1:0-17874 GCA_035549935.1 Gemmatimonadales bacterium | reverse complement strand
CTGCCCCCCGGCTCCCAGGCCCCAAGCCCCTCTATCCCTCCACTGAGCAGTCGCCGGCGCGGGCTAAGTTCACCTTCACCTGCATCTCGCGCGGCCGCGCCTTCTCGGCCTTCGGGATCGAGATGGTCAGCACGCCGTGCTCGAAGGTGGCGGCGACGCGATCCGGATCCAGGGTGTTCGGCAGCGTGAACGACCGCTCGAACGCGCCGTAGCTCCGCTCGTAGCGGTGCACCCGGCTGTTCTCCTCCACCGCCTGCTTCTTCTCCCCCCGGATGGTCAGCACATAGTTCTCCAGGGTGATCTTCACGTCCTCGGGACGGAGCCCCGGGAGTTCCAGCACGACCTGCAGCCCCTCGGCCACTTCCACGATATCGGTCGCGGGAATCCAGCCGGTCGCAAGATCCTGCGAGCCATTGGTGAACGGCCACGCGGTGAAGGCCTGGTCGAGCATCTGGTTCAGGCGACGGACATCGGCAAGGGGACCCCGGCGGGTGATCATCAGCGACATGGTTGACCTCCGTACACGTTGCGGTTCAGCGTTCTCCGGGCTCATCTGCTGTCGAAGGTTGGCAGCGGCTGTCCGGAGCACACCCGCCGCCGAGGCCGGCCTCGTCGCCGGCACGCTCGCCCGATGTGCAGCCCGCGTGCCGGGCGTTGCCCGGCCTTTTCGGTCAGAGTGACAGCGACGGAAGGCGCTTCAGGCAGGGGCGACGGTCGGGCTGACAGCCCGCCGGTCCTCCTCCCCCAGTCGGGCAACCCCCGCCATGGCCAGGCCGGCCAGCTGACGGTAACTGGCGGTCGTCGCGGGGAGGTCAAGCAAGGAGCGGTAATCGAGGGCGGGGCCGAACCGGAGGCGAACCTGCGGGCCCCCGTGGAATCGGCGCCCCACGATCTCCGGCAGGCTGTTGCTGAGCCCACCGATGAACACCGGGACGACCTGGGGTCGGGCCTCGAGCATCAGGCGACCGATCCCCGGCTGGGGCGGGAGGTAGGACCAGGGATCGGCATTCTTGTTCCGGGTTCCTTCGGGGTGGAACCCGATGAGCCGCCCTGGACCCTCCCGGCACAGGTCGATCAGGTGGGCCAGCGCCCATTGATCGAATCGCCGGTGTCGGGGGGTGTGGAAGAACGGCGGATACATCGACCACCAGGCCGCGAGCCCGTTGAGCGCCACCCCGCCGAGAGTCTGATAGTAGTAGCGCCCCCGGACCGGAAAGCAGGTCGCCCGCCACCCCGGCAGCCGGCGGAAGAGGGTGCTCATCACCACGTAGAGATCGAAGAAACTCCGGTGGTTGGCCACGAGGATCACCGGGCGCTCGCGGCTGGTGGCGGCGACATGCTCGAGTCCGTGCACCTCCAGCAGCGGACCGAGGGCGACCGCGATCCACCGCGCGCCGATCTCGCGCTGGCCCCAGAACCAGACTCGCTGCCAGCGGCCCCGGTTCATCCGTGCGACCAGGCGGACGGCGAAGCGCTCGAACGGCGTGAGGGCCTCGAGGGGGGGCGATGGCTCCATGGGGTCGGGAGTCAGGGGTCGGGAGTCAGGGGGTCGGGGGTCACGGTCTGGGGTCCGCGAGAGAGTATACTTGGGAGCGACGGAATCGATACCGGGACCATCGAGGAGCGGGCATGACGAGCTGGCGGGAGCGGTGGCGGGGACTGGTGGCGCTGGGGCCCGCCCTGGCGCTGGGGACGCGCGACCGGGTGACGGTCGAGCGGTTGCCGCCGTTCACCTCGAGTCTGCTGGGCGAGGTACGCACCGTCGACGTCTTCGTCCCCCGCGGCTATCACGCCGACAGCTCCGCCTCCTTCCCCGTCGTCTACATGAACGACGGTCAGGACATGGCCGCGGTCGACCTCGCGAGTACCCTCGATTCCCTGCAGCAGCACGGCGCGATGGCGCCGGCGCTGGTCGTCGCGATTCACGCCACCGAGCGGGTCCAGGACTACGGTACCGCGGGGATCCCCAACGCGCAGGGACTCGGCGCCCGGGCCGCGGTCTACGAGCGGTTCCTCCTCGAGGAGCTGATGCCGGCGATCGACGCCCGCTACCGCACCCTGCGCGGACCCGCCGCGACCGCGGTGATGGGCTGGTCGCTCGGCGGGCTCTCGGCGTTCGATCTCGCCTGGCAGCACGCCGACCGGATCGGCGCGGTGGGGGTCTTCTCCGGCGCCTTCTGGTGGCGGACCGACGACTCGAGTCCCGCCGCCAGGCAGGCCTCGCGCATCATGCATCGCCGCATCCGGGAGACCGCCGGGCGGCCGAAGCTCCGGATGTGGTTCGAGACCGGTCTCCAGGACGAGACCGCCGATCGCGATGGTGACGGGGTCATCGACGCGATCCAGGACACCGAGGAGCTGCTCGCCGAGCTGAGCCGCAAGGGCTATCGCCGCGGCCCGGACATGGTGCACCTCACCGTGGAAGGGCGGCACGACCTCCCCACCTGGAAGCGGATCCTCCCAGAGTTCCTGGCCTGGGTCTACCCGGGGCAGGTGGCGGCCAGCGGCCGCTGACGCCCCGCCGCACCCGTCATGACCCGCCTCCTGCTCATCGGCAGCGGATATCCCCACCTCGTGGTGCTCGAAGCATTCCGGCGCAACCCTCCGGGCCGCGGGTCGGTCACTCTATTGAGCGGTGACCGTCTCCAGGCCCATCCGGGGATGGTCCCGGGGTATCTCGCCGGCCGCTACCCTCTCGAGGAGATCCGGGTCGATCTCGCCGAGGCCGCGGGGGCAGCCGGCATGGCGTTCACCGAGGGTCGGGTCCGCACGCTCGACGCGGGGGCGGGGCGGGTGGAGCTCGAGAGCGGGATCGCGATCGAGTACGAGCTCGCGTCCATCGCGCTCGATGGCGCATCCATTGGAGAAGGGCATTCCCGTGGATCCGCCCATGGGATCGGATCGCTGGCGCAGGTGGACGCGCTGGCCGGCGCCCTCGACGCGCTGGCGGCAACGCCCCGCCCCGAGCCACGCAGGATCGTGATACTGGGCGCGAACGAACTGGGCGTGGAGCTGGCCCTCGCGACCCGGGCCCGGCTGGACCGGCGCGGCGCGAGCGATGTCATCATCACGATCCTCGAGAGCCGGAGCGAACTCTTCGGCGGCCGGCTCCGCCCGTGGGCCGATCGGGTGGAGCGGGTCCTCGCGGAGCGGGATATCATCCTGCGGCTCGGGACCGGCGCGGCGGAGGTCGGCGCCGACTTCGTGCGCCAGAGCGACGGGCGGGTGCAGCCGGCCGACCTGGTGCTCTCGGCGGCGGGCCCCGGTGCCTGGGCACCGCTCCGGGGTTCGGGCCTCCCGCTCGATGGCCATGGCAACCTGCTGCTCGAGGAGACGCTGCAGGCGCAGGGATCGGCGACGCACTTCGGCGCGGGTCCGGGCACCGCGCTGCTCACGGCCCCGCGCGCGCTGCACTCGATGGCGGCGGATGCCCGCATGGGGCGGGTGCTCGCGAGGAATCTCGCCACGGTCCTCGCGGGGGCTCCGCCGACCAGACGCTTCATCCCGAGGGCGCGGGAGCTCACCCTGCTGGATGCCGGTGACGGCCGGGCGGTGCTGCTCGGTGGCCCGGTGGCCGCGGTGTCGCGCTGGGCCCTGCGCTACAAGCAGATGGGCGATCGCCGCCTGGTGAACCGACTCCGCGCGACGCCACAGGGTGGAACCGCGACACGGGGCCAATCGTAAGGGGCGCCCTGACACGTTGCCTGCCTGATTTCACCTCTTTGCAGATTGGCACATTCCCGAAATCCCGGGTACCATAGGAAGCCCGTTTCCCGTCCTCACCAGGGAGTCTGATCCGTGGAACGCCGTGACTTTCTCCAGCTCGGAGGGCTTGCCGCCGGCGCCCTGCTGATTCCGCGCTGGGACCCCTACGCCCGCCCGTGGTCAGGTAGCCTGACCCCCATTCCCACCGCCGACAAGAAGCAGCTCGCCAACATCGCGCTCGACACCGCGAAGGCGCGGGGCGCGACCTACGCCGATGTGCGTATCGCGCGGCAGCTGAACCAGTTCATCAACGGCCGCGAGACCAAGATCCAGAACATCACCAACACCGAGTCGTTCGGCGTCGGGATCCGGGTCATCGCGGACGGCACGTGGGGCTTCGCGGCGACTCAGGACGTCACCGCCGACGGCGTGAAGCGGGCCGCGGAGCGCGCGGTCGCGATCGCCAAGGCGAATGCCCGGCTCCAGACCGAGCCGGTCCAGCTGGCCCCGCAGCGGGGCTACGGCGACGTCACCTGGCGCACCCCGATCGAGAAAAACGCCTTCGATATCTCCATCAAGGAAAAGGCCGATCTCCTCACCGCGGTGGGCGACGCGGCGCTCAAGGCCGGCGCGAGCTTCATCTTCACCGGGCTCTTCCTGGTGAACGAGCAGAAGTATTTCGCCTCGACCGACGGTAGCTACATCGACCAGGACGTGCACCGCACCTGGCCGCAGTTCCAGGTGACGGTGGTGGACAAGGAGAGCGGGAAGTTCGAGACCCGCGACGCGCTCTCGGCCCCGGTGGGCATGGGCTGGGAGTACCTCTCGGCGCGGCCCGGGGCGAAGATCAGGACACCGGCGGGCGCGCTGGTGTACGGCGGCTCCTATGACATGCTCGAGGACGCGCGCCTCGCGGCCGAGCAGGCGAAGGAGAAGCAGAAGGCCAAGTCGGTCGAGGCGGGAAAGTGGGACCTGGTACTCGACCCGACCCACATCTGGCTCACCATACACGAGTCGGTGGGTCACCCGCTCGAACTCGACCGGGTGCTGGGCTACGAGGCCAACTACGCCGGGACCAGCTTCGCGACGCTCGACAAGTGGCGCTCGAAGTCGTTCAAGTACGGGAGCCCGCTGGTCAATTTCGTCGCCGACAAGGTGCAGCCCGGCTCGCTGGGCGCGGTCGGCTATGACGACGAGGGGGTGAAGACCAGGGAGTGGGACCTGGTGAAGGAAGGGATCCTGGTGAACTACCAGGCCATCCGCGACCAGGTGCACATCCTCGGGCAGCGCGAGTCGCACGGATGCTGCTACTCCGACAGCTGGAGCGACATCCAGTTCCAGCGGATGCCCAACGTCTCGCTCCGGCCCGGGACGAAGCCGGCCACGCCGGCCGACCTCATCGCCGGCGTCGACAAGGGGATCTTCATCGTGGGTGACGGATCGTACTCGATCGACCAGCAGCGCTACAACTTCCAGTTCGGCGGGCAGCTCTTCTACGAGATCCGCAAGGGCAAGATCGTGGGGATGCTGCGCGACGTGGCGTACCAGTCCAACACCCAGGAGTTCTGGAACGCGGTGGCCGCGATTGCGGACCGGCGCGACTACCGGCTCAACGGCTCCTTCTTCGACGGCAAGGGCCAGCCGGGTCAGATCAGCGCGGTCTCGCACGGGGCCGCCACCACCCGGGTCAACGGCGTCAACGTCATCAACACCGCCAGGAAGATCGGATAATCGCCATGCCTGAACTCAACGAAGCCCAGGCCCGCGAGCTCCTCTCCCGGGCCCTCAAGCTCTCGAAGGCCGAGGCCTGCGAGATCAATATCGGCGGGAACAGCGGGGGCAACATCCGCTACGCGCGGAACACGGTGTCGACCGCCGGCGCCACCGAGGACAGCACGCTGGTGGTCCAGTCGTTCTTCGGCCAGCGGAGCGGGACCGCGACCGCCAACCAGTTCGACGACGCCACCATCGAGCGGACGGTGCGGCAGTCGGAGGAGCTGGCCCGCCTGGCCCCCGAGGATCCCGAGTCGATGATGCCGCTCGGGCCCCAGACCTACACCCCGGTGCCCGCGGCCTATGCCGGCGCGACCGCGGCGATCACCCCCGAGTATCGCGCCCAGGTGGCGGAGGCGAGCATCGGCCCGGCCCGGCAGGCGGGGTGTGTCGCCGCGGGCTTCCTGCAGGACGGCGCCAACTGGCAGGCGATGGCGAACTCGGCGGGTCTCTTCGCGTGGCACCGGTCGACCGGGCTCAACTTCTCGGTGACGATGCGGACCGAGGACGGGACCGGCTCGGGGTACGTCGAGCGGGACTACAACGACGTGAGCAAGTTCGACAGCGGCGCCTCCTCGCGGATCGCCGCCCAGAAGGCCGCCGCCTCCCGCGAGGCGAAGGCGATCGAGCCGGGGAAGTACACCGTCATCCTCGAGCCCACCGCGGCGGTGGACCTGCTCCAGCCGCTGGTCTTCAGCCTCAACGCCCGCCAGGCGGACGAGGGCCGGAGCCCGCTCTCCAAGCCGGGGGGCGGCACCCGTCTCGGCGAGAAGCTGCTGGACGAGGCGGTGACGATCACCTCGGACCCGAATCATCCCGAGGTGCCCGCCGCGCCGTGGAACGGTGACGGGCGGCCCTTCACCCCGACGACCTGGATCGAGAAGGGCGTGGTCAAGAACCTCTTCTACTCCCGCTACTGGGCCCAGAAGCAGGGGAAGCCGGCGACACCCTTCCCGGCCAATATCCTCATGGCGGGCGGCAACGCCTCGCTGGAGGACCTGATCAAGGATACCGCCCGCGGCGTGCTGGTGACGCGCTTCTGGTACATCCGGTTCGTCGATCCCCAGACGCTGCTGCTCACCGGCCTCACCCGGGACGGTACCTTCTACATCGAGAACGGGCAGATCAAGCACGCGATCAAGAACTTCCGGTTCAACGAGTCGCCCATCATCATGCTGAACAACGTCGACGCGCTGGGCCAGCCGGTGCGGGCCCAGGGGAACATGATTCCCCCGATGCGGGTGCGGGACTTCACCTTCACGAGTCTGTCGGACGCAGTGTAGGAGGGCGGGAGGCGGGAGGCCGGCGGCAGGAGTCGAACCCTGTGGCGCAGCGCTCCTCTGGGTCGCTCCCCCCACCCCCCCCCCCCCGCCCCCCGCCTCCCGCCTTCACCGGCCACACAGCCGACCCTACGGTGCCCCGATTCACCTTCACCCGCCTGCAGTACACCTCCGGCGACTGGGACGTGGACCAGCGGATGCCGGCCAACCTCCTGCATTCGCTGGTCGAGTACACTACGATCGACGTCGACCCGCGCGAGCGGGTGGTGCCGCTCGCGAGCGCCGACGTTTTCGATGCCCGCTTCGCCTACCTGGCGGGTCACCGGCTGGTGCAGTTCACCGGGACCGAGCGGGGCAACTTCGAGCGCTTCGTGCGCCGGGGCGGGTTCGTCCTGGTGGACGACTGCAACCACGACATCGACGGGCTCTTCGCCCGGTCGTTCGAGAGCCAGATGGCCGCGATCTTCGGGCCCGAGGCGCTCCGGAAGATCCCCAACAGCCACGAGCTGTACCGCGCGGTCTTCCCCTTCCACGACGGCCCGCCGACCACCGGCCTCGAGCTGAATGGCTGGGGCGACGACCTGGTCCACGACTACCTCAAGGCCATCGAGATCGACGGGCGGATCGCCGTGCTCTACAGCAACAAGGACTACGGCTGCGAGTGGGACTACGACTTCCGCAACAAGCGCTTCCTGGCGGAAGACAACACCAAGTTCGGCGTCAATATCGTGATGTACGCGATGACCGCCTGAGACACCAGGAGATTCCCCCGTCCGTACGTCCTGTGGTTGGGGTGCGTGCGGCAGGCTACGTTGGAGTGCGGGACGCCGACTGAGGGTCGAGACCGAATCATGACAGCCATCGAAGGCGAGCGCGAAGTCGAAGCGACGGTCGAGCGCCTGGGCGCCCTCCGCCAGGAGGTCGCCCGGGTGATCGTGGGGCAGGAACGGGTGGTGGAGGAGCTGCTCCTCGCCGTCCTCGCGGGGGGCCACGCGCTCCTCGAGGGCGTACCGGGCCTCGCCAAGACCCTCCTGGTCCGGACCCTCGCCGAAGCCACCGACCTCTCCTTCCGGCGCATCCAGTTCACGCCGGACCTCATGCCCTCCGACATCCTGGGTACCGAGGTCCTCGAGGAGGATCACGCCACCGGGAAGCGGTTCTTCAAGTTCAACCGCGGACCGGTCTTCACCCAGGTGCTGCTGGCGGACGAGATCAACCGTACGCCGCCCAAGACCCAGGCGGCGCTGCTCGAGGCGATGCAGGAGTACGCCGTCACCTACGGTGGCACGACCTATCCGCTCGAGCGGCCGTTCTTCGTGCTCGCGACCCAGAATCCGATCGAGCAGACCGGCACCTACCCGCTGCCGGAGGCACAGCTCGACCGCTTCCTGCTCTACATCCGGGTGGGCTATCCGACCGCGGAGGACGAGCGGGAGGTGCTGGCCCGCACCACCGGGCTCGACACCGCGCCGATCCGCTCGGTGGCCGGGGCCGAGGACATCATCACGGCGCAGCGGCTGGTGCGCGAAGTCGCGATCGGCGACCCGCTCCTCGACTATGTCACCCGCGTGGTGCGCGCCTCCCGCCCCGACGGGACCGATGTCTCCTATGTGCGCGAGTGGGTGCGCTGGGGCGCCGGCCCGCGCGCCGGCCAGGCGATGATCCTCGCCGCCAAGGCCCGGGCGCTCCTCGCCGGCCGCTTCGCGGTCACCCTCGACGACCTCAAGGCGGTGGCGGCGCCGGTCCTCCGCCACCGCGTGCTGGTCAACTTCCGGGCGGAAGGGGAAGGCCTGACCCCGGACCAGGTGACCCGGGTGCTGCTGGAGCAGGTGCCGGCGCCGCGGAGCCCGCTCGCGTGAGTGGAGGCGCGCTCGCGTACCGCTTCGTCACCGCGAGCACCCTCGCGCTGGTCCGGGACCTCGAACTCGCGGCCCACATCGTGGTCGACGGGATGATGCTGGGCCAGCACACCAGTCGCCGCGCGGGCGCCGGCTTCGAGTTCAGCCAGTACCGGAGCTACCAGCCCGGGGACGATCTCCGCCGCCTCGACTGGAAGCTCCTCGGCCGCTCCGACCGCTACTTCGTGCGCGAAGCCGAGACCGAGACCAGCGTCACCGTCCGGATCCTCCTCGATGCCACCGGCTCGATGGCCCACGAGGAAGCCGGTGTGAGCAAGCTCGACTACGCCCGCTACCTCGCCGCGGCGCTGATGCTGCTGGCCCACCGGCAGGGCGACGCGGTCGGTCTCTACGTCCTGGGCGACGGCCGCGCCGTGACCCACCGCCCCCGCCGCGAGCCGAGTCACCTGCACCGCCTGCTGCACGAGCTGGAGCGGATCCAGCCCGCGGGACGCTGGCCGGTCTGGTCGGCGCTGGAGCGGGCCGTCACCCCAGATGCCGAACGGGGAATCACGATCTTCCTCGGTGACTTCCACGAGCGGGGCGACGAGATCCGCGCGGCGGTCAAGCGCCTCGCCGGAGCCCGGCACGAGGTGATCTGCTTCCAGGTCCTGGGCGACGTCGAACGGGCCTTCGCCTACCGTGGCACCATCACGCTCGAGGAGCTGGAGACCGGACGGCGGCTCGACCTGGTCGCGGAGGAATCGCGCGACCTCGCCACAGCGACCCTCGAGCAGCAGCTCCGCGACCTGCGCTACGCCGTCGAGGAGAGCGGGGCCGCCCTCGTCCCCTGTCTCCTGGCCCAGCCCTTCGAGGGTCCGCTCCGCGAGTATCTCGGCCGCCGTTCCCGGTACGCCTGACGGGCCCTCCCCGTGTTCGCCTCGCCACTCTGGCTCTACGCCCTCGCGACGCTCGCGATCCCGCTGGCGCTCCATCTCTGGAGCCGCCGCCCGCGGCAGCTGATCCGAGTCGGTTCCCTCCGCCACATCGCCGACCTCGCCGAGGCGCGCTCCTGGTCGGCGCGGCTCACGGAGCCGCTCCTGCTCCTCCTCCGGCTCGGCCTCCTGACCGCCGTGGTCCTCGCGCTGGCCGGGCCGCGGATCGGGACCGGGCGCCTCGGATCCACGGCGAGCCGGCTGGTGCTGGTCGAGCCGGAACTGCTCGAGGACACGGCCCTGGTGCGGCGCGACCCGCTGCTCGATTCCCTGGCCCGCTCGCGGGTCACGGTCCGCCTGCTCGTCCCGGGGCTGCCGCGGGTTCAGCTCGACGGCGTCGGGTCGGACCTCGGGGTCCCGGAGGAGGAGCGGCGCAGTGGGCGGGCGGCGCTCTGGGACCTCCTCGTCGCCGCCGACCGCCTGGTCACGCCGGGCGGCAGCATGCTCGTCATCGCGCGGCCACGCGTGGTGCGGCTCGGCGGCCGCCGTCCCACCCTCGCGGCCAGGGTCGTCTGGTACGATCCCGCGCCCCAGGCTGAACGCTCCGAATGGCTGGCCGGCCGCTGGAGCGTCACGCCGGACAGCGCGTTCGAGGTGGCCGGCTGGGGCACGCCCCGCGGCACCGGGTACCGCTCCCGCATGCTCGACGGGCCGGCCCAGCGCGGCGCCGCCGACGCGCCGGTCACGGTCGTGGTCCAAGGAAGGGACTCGGCGTCGAGGCAGCGACTGCGGCTGGCCGCCTTCGCGGTGGGAACGATGCTGGGCCAGCAGGTGCGGGTCGCCGCGGAACCGGGGCGCGCCGACCTGGTGCTCACCACCGCCGCACCGAGCGATTCCCTCCTGGCAGCACCCCACCGGATCGCGCGGGTGAGCCCGGCGGTGCTTCGGAGCAGCGCGCTCGCTGACTCGGTCCTGGCCCAGTGGCCCTGGAATCGCCTCGTCCGTGATCCCGACGACCCGCGCGAAGTCTCCCTCGCCCAGGCGATGCCGGGCCTGGGCGGTACGGCGCGACCCGACCAGCGCGACGCGCGGCCGGCGCTCCTCCTGCTCGCGCTCATGTTCTTCGCGGTCGAGCGTTGGCTCGCGACCCGTCCCCGCCGGGGTCCCGCATGACCGCGCCGGCCCAGCTCCTCGGTGCCCTCGCCACCCGCTACCGCCTCGAGCGGGCCGCGAGCCGGCTCCTCGCCGGCGCCGCGGGCGGCATGAGTCTCGGCGGCCTGCTGCATTACGCCGGGGCGGGAAGCCGTGGCGTCCTCCTGGGCCTGGTGAGCGGCATTGGACTCGGCCTGCTCGCGGCCTGGGCGGGCGAGCGGCGGGCCCCGGTCGACCGCGGCACCGTCGCGCGTCACCTCGACCGGGCACTCCCCGAACTGGAGGAGAGTGCCACGCTGCTGGTGGACGGCGCGCCGGTGGCGGGAGCCCTGGCCGCGCTGCAGCGCCGGCGGGTGGAGCAGCGGCTCGATCCGCGCCGGGCGTGGCAGGCGCTGCCGCATTCGGAGGTCCGGCGGGCAGCCCTGGTGAGCCTCCCGCTCCTCCTCGCGGGCGCGGCCCTCCTCCTCCGGGCGCCCACCTCGCGAGGGGTGCTCTGGGTCGAATCCGCCGGCGGTGACGGCGCCCGACTCACGCTGCGCTCGCTCACGGTCACGATCGCGCCGCCGGCCTACACCGGGCTCCCGGTGCGGTACGCCGAGGCCGGTGACCTCGAGGTGGAAGAGGGGGCACGGCTTGCCTGGCAGCTCACTACCGCCGGGCCGGTGGACCGGGCCTGGCTGATTCCGTCGACCGGGGACTCGGTACCGCTCACGGCCGCCGGCGAGGGACGCTGGGAAGCCACGCTCCGGGCCGAGCGGTCGATGCTCGTCCGGATCCGGCTCACGCACGCCGATTCACTCACGCTCACGTCGGACGATTACCGTCTCGCGGTGCGACCCGACCGGCCGCCGGTGCTGACCGTGGTTCGTCCGGAAGAGCGCACGAGCGTCGATCCCGCCACGCTGCCGCCCGTGGCGGTCGAGGTACTGGCGAACGACGACTATGGCGTCGACCAGGTCTCGATCGCGGCCACCATCGCGAGTGGCCGGGGCGAGGCGGTGCGGTTCCGCCGCCTCACGATCCCCTTCGCCGAGCGGAAGCGCCGCGAGGGCCACGGTGAGATCCTCCGCGCGACCCTCAACCTGAAGGCCCTCGGCCTCGCCGCGGGGGACGAGCTCTACTTCGATGTCGAGGCGACCGACCGGCGCACGCCGGTCCCCAACCGGGCCCGCTCGGAGACGATGTTCATCAGCGTGCAGGATCCCTCCTCCGTTCCCCCGGCGGACCTCGCGCGCCTCGCCATCGGGGCCCAGCCGGAATACTTCCGGAGCCAGCGACAGCTCATCATCGACACCGAGAAGCTCCTCGCGGACCAGCCGCGGCTGGCGAAGGCGGTGTTCCAGACCCGCTCCAACGAGCTGGGGATGGACCAGGGGCTGCTGCGTCTCAAGTACGGCCAGTTCCTCGGGGAGGAGTTCGAGGAGGAGCTGCAGCCGATGGGTGGGCGGGAGCACGCCGCCGCGGAGGCGGCCCCCGACAAGCAGGAAGCGCCCAAGGCGGGGGACGAGGCCCAGAAGAACCCCAACCAGCCGGAGGAGAAGACGCCGCCGCAGAAGAAGGCGGCCGAGCCATTCGCGCACCGGCATGACGATGCGGAGAACGCCACGCTCCTCGGGCGCACGGTGAAGGACAAGCTCAAGGAGGCGGTCGGGGCGATGTGGAATGCGGAGCTCCGCCTCCGGACCTACGAGCCGAAGCAGGCGCTGCCGTACATGTACCGCGCGCTCGAACTGATCAAGCAGGTGCAGCAGGACTCGCGGGTGTACGTCCAGCGGGTCGGCTTCGAGCCACCGCCGATCGAAGTGGAGCAGCTTCGCCTGACGGGCAAGCTCAAGGACATCGGCGACCATCGCGTGGCCGGCAGCGGCCGCGGGCGGGACAGCCTGCCGGGTATCCGCGAGGCCCTGGCGGCGCTGCAGCCGCAGGCGGAGGGCGACCGTACGGCGGACGCGGTGCGGCGTGCCCTCGCCGCCGCCGGCGAGGAGCTCGCCGCGCTCGCGGTGGACGATCCGCGACTCCTGCCGCTGGTGAAAGACCTGCGGCAGCTCGACGACTCGCTGAGCCGGGGCACCGCGTGCGGGGGCTGCGCCGCGCGGGTGACGCAGGGCCTCTGGGGTGCGCTGCCGCCGGCCGAGGCCCGGCTCGATCCTTCCCCGGTGCACGACTCGCCGCTCGCGCGCCGGTTCGAGGCCATGATGCGCGGAGGACGGCGGTGAGCCTCTGGCTCGTCCCGGTCCTCCTGGCCTGCGCCGGGCTCGTCTGGCTCGAGCTGCGGCGGCCCAACCGGCGGCACCTCGTCTCGCGGGTCGCCGCGGTGCTGGTGGCGGTGGCGGCGCTGGTGGCACTCCTCGCCGTGCGCCGCGCGCGGGACGTGGTCACGCTTCTCACCCCCGGGGCGCCGCTCAGCGCGCGATCCCGCACCGCGGTCGGCCTGGAGCAGGCCCAGTCGCTCGGTGGGCTCGCCGGCCAGCGCCTGGTGCGCCTGGCCGGCTGGGGCCTCCTGCCGCACGAATGGCCCGACTCCACCCCGCCGCTCGCCGGGTTCGACCGGGCCCCGCTGCCCGACGGCCTGGTCCGGATCGACGCACCCACCGAGGTCGGTGTGGGAGCGCGGCTGGTCGTCCGCGGCACCGCGGTACCTGGTAGCGGGGAGCCCGGCATGGTCATCCTGGAGGACCCGGCGGGCCCCCGCGATTCCGCGGCGGTCAGTGCCGCCGACGGTGAATTCGAGCTCGAGGATCGGCCCCGGGCCGCCGGCGCGGCGGAGTATCGTCTGCGGCTCAGGGTGCCCGGACAGCCGGAGCAGGTGGAGACCCTGGCCGTCGCCGTGCGGGTGACGCCGATGCCGGCGACCCTGGTGCTCGACGCGTCGCCCAGCTTCGAGACCGCGGCCCTCAAGCGCTGGCTGGCCGAACGCGGCGCCCGTGTCACGGTGCGCACGGCCATCAGCCGGGACCGCTACCGCACCGAGGGGCTCAACCAGTCGGCCGACGTCGTCGGGGCCCTGACGGCCCAGGTGCTGAACCGCTTCGACCTGGTCCTGGCCGACGGTGGTTCGCTCGCCGGGCTGGGGCCGTCCGAGCGGGCGGCGCTCGAGCGCCAGGTGAAGGAGCGCGGACTCGGGCTCCTCATCACCGCCGACCTCCCGTCGGTGATCGCCCGCTGCGGTTGCGGTGTGGCGGCCGGTTTCGCGCTCGACCCGATCGCGGTGGCCACCATCGGACCACGCGACAAGGGCGATCGGCGGATCGCGCGGCCGGTGCTCCCCGGCGCGCCGCGACAGTCGCGCACCGGCCTCGAAGCCGACGCCGCGAGCCTCAAGCCGGGTTCGGCCGAATCGCTGGTCCAGGACGAGGTGGGGCGGGTGATCGCGGGCTGGCGCCGCGCGGGCCGGGGCCGGGTGGCGGCCACACTGCTCCGCACACCGTCACGCTGGCTCCTGGAGGGGGAGACGGACCTCTACGCGGCGTACTGGTACACGATGCTGCAGGCGGTCACGCGGGACACGACAACCCGGGTGACGGTGAGCGCGGAAGGACCGCTCCGTCCGGACCACCCGGTCACGATCGCCCTCACCCTGGCCGACCCCCCGCCTCCGGCCGGCTTTCCCACGGCGGTGGTCGTCTCGCCCGCGGGGATGATCGACACGCTGGCGCTGGCGCAGGACCCGTTCGACCCCTCCCGCTTCACGGGACGCTACTGGCCGCGCGCCGCGGGGTGGCATCGTGTCGGCCTTGGCAACGACCGCTTGATCCCCTTCCGCGTCACCGGACCGGGCGAATGGGTGGCCCTCGAGGCAGGGGCCCGGCTCGCCGCGACGGCGCCCCGCATCGCCCCGCCGACTCTCGCGAGCGCGATGGGGACCCGGGCGCGCCGCTGGCTCGCGCCGCTCGCGTTCGCGCTGCTGGTCCTCTCCCTCACCTGGCTCTGGATCGAGGGTCGCCGGGCGGGCTGACCTCGAGGCCGGCCCCCTGTATTACTCGCGTCCCTGCTGGCATTGTAGGGACGTGAGCCTCCCAGCCGTCACCACCCCGAACCCGAATCCCCGCCCCTCCGGGAGCGCGGACTGGCTTGCCAGGCTCAGCGTGGGCGAGCCGGCGGCACTCGGCGCCGCCTACCAGGAGTATGGCCCCGCACTGCTGGCCCTGGCCTACCGCCTGACCGGATCGCGCGCCGATGCCGAGGACGTGGTCCAGGACCTCTTCGTCGGGCTGCCGGAAGCGCTCCAGGCCTACCGCGACCAGGGCCGGTTCCTGGCCTGGCTCCACCGGGTCGCGGTGCGACTCGCCCTGATGCGGATGCGGAAGGACCGTCGCCGGCGAGAGGTCCCGCTGGCCGACGAGCCGTTCCCGCCCTCGGTCGAGGCCACCTATCCCGCCGGCGATGTCTGGCGCGCGCTCGAACGGCTCGATCCCGAGCAGCGCGCCCTGATCGTCCTTCGCGCGATCGAAGGGTACACCCACGAGGAGATCGCCGAGCTCCTCGGAATCCGCCGCGGTACGGCCCAGGTGCGCTATCATCGCGCCCTGGCGCGGCTCCGCCGATGGCTGGAGGACACATGACCGATCTCGAACTCGAACGCCGCCTGCGCGCGGGCATCCTCGCGCGCCCGGTCCCACCCGCATCGGAGAAAGCCATGCAGGCAATCCTGGCACGTCGTCTCACCGGTCACCGGCTCGCGCTGCCGACGGACCGGGCCCCGCGGAGCACCGCGCGGGTCCGGTGGGTCGCCGTCATCGGCGCCTGTGCGGCAGTGACTCTGCTCGCTGTGGCCGTGCCGCTGACCACCAACCGGGGCTCCACCGGCAGCGCCGCCGGCGCATTCGGCCTGCGCGGGATGGACCTGCTCTACGCGCAGGCCACGGACCGGCCCACCTTCCCCATCGTCCGGGCCGCCCGGCCGCTGGCGTCAGGCTCCTGGAGCTACGCCCTGTTGGACGCCGATGCGCGCGGCCGCCCGGCCGCCGCGTGGCAGCAGCGGCTCGCTCCGGGCCGCTACGACGGGACCGAGGCGTACGTCTGGTACTACGGCAAGGACGGGCGGCTTACCGATACCCTCTGGCTCGATCGGGAAACCCTGCGACCGATGGCGCGTGAGGCGGGGACGGCCATCGGCACGCATGTGACCCAGATCTTCAAGAGCGATGAGGTCCTCAACGGCGTCCGGACCGCGGCGGGAATGACCGAGTGGCACTCGATGCCCCTGGACACCCTCGGCCCCAGGCTCCTTGGCGGCGGGCGCGCCCCGGCCGACTTCTACGATTCCCCGGGGGTCGTCGAGCTCTGGCGCCCGCAGATCGCGGCGACGCTGGGGACCGCGGAACTCGGGCCGGGCTGGCGGGGAAGCATGGAAGGGATCTCCGCCGCAGCCGGCATGATGGGGATCCACTTCTGGCTCAATCTCGAGGTCGTCGGCGAGGAGGCCGTCACGGTGCCGGCGGGCAGGTTCGAGACCTGGAAGGTCCAGGTGGGCAAGCGGGCAGGCTACTATGCCTGGGTCAGCAAGGACCGGCAGTGGCTGATCCAGCTCGGGGCCGTGGAGGGCGGGGGGCGGGGCCGGCAGGTGCTCCTGGGTGCGACGGAGGGGTGAGTAGGCGCGTCAGGGGGACGGGAGGGCTCCGCCACGGAGCCCTCCCGTCTTCGCGCTGGATCACTTCACCCGCCAGATGTCCACCTCGTCCTTGGTGAACAGCGGGATCGCGATGAGCCCGCGCACCTGGTCCACGCCGAGATCGGCCGGGGAGGCGGCGCCGGTCACGACCTTCCGGTCGCCGGTGGACGATACCGCGAACACACTCGAATCGGCCCAGCTGGTGACGAGCAGGTCGCCACCCACGAACTCGACCCCGTCCTGCGCCCCCGGGCCGGTGCCGATCGTGTCGACCGTCGCCACGCCCGGCTTCCAGCCGAGGAGGGCCGTGCCACCGAACGGCACGACGACGAAGCGGCTGTTGGCGGCATCCCAGGTGATCCCGTTCGGGCGGTTGAGCCAGTCACCCTCGGCGAGGACCTTGGTGGTGCGGCCGGTGAGCCCGAAGATCCGGTCGGGACCGGGATGGGTCGGGTTGCCCTTGTCGTCGAAGCCGAGGCCGGAGTCGGTGATGTAGATGACGCCGTCGGGACCGACGGCCACGTCGTTGAGGAACGTCGCCTGCTTGCCGAGCTCGATGCTCGCGACCGGCTTCCCGGTATGAGCGTCGAACGCGCGGATCGCGTCGATGTCGGCCACCCAGAGCGTGTCCCCCGCCAGCGCCATCCCCTTGGGGCCATTCAGCGTCACGCTGTCGCGCCCACTCATGATGAAGTGAAGGCTGTCGATCACCCCGTCCCGGCTCACCCGGCTGATGAACCCGTTGCCGTCCTTCGCCACCGGGGAGCCGTTGATGTTCGAGACGAACCAGGCATCCTCCTTGGCGGACCAGATCACCGACTCGGGCGTGCTGAGGCCGGTAATGGTGGTCACCTTCTGGGGAAGCGCGGGGGTCGCGGTCTCCGGAGCCGGTGTCTCCTTGCGGGCGCAACCCAGGGACAGGAGCAGGGCGAGCGTGGAGGCAGCAGCGGTCTGCTTCACGAGTCGGGTTCCTCGGTGAGGGGATGGGGGCGATATCGGACGCCGGAATGTATTCGGGGCGGCCGGTACTGTCATGCTGTAAGGATCGAGCCTCCCGGAGGATTCTACCCGCATGAGCCTGCCCGCCCGCGCGCTCGATCCTCCCGTTCCCGACGCCGACCTGGTCGCTGCCGTGCGCGCGGGCGACCCCGGGGCGCTGGGCGCGCTCTACGACCGGCACGCCGGGATGCTGGGCAGGCTGGCGCTCCGGCTCACCCGGTCCCGGAGCGAGGCGGAGGAGGTGGTGCAGGACCTCTTCGTGGGACTGCCGGAGGCGCTGGCCCGCTATGTGGAGGCGGGGCAGCTGGTGGCCTGGCTCCGCCGGGTGACGGTGAACCTCGCGCTCAAGCGGCTCCGGCGCGCCCGGCACCGGGGCGAGGTGGCGCTCGCCGAATCGCCCGCGGCGGAAACAGGCGGAGCGTCGGTCGAGCGGATCCAGCTCCGCCGCGCGGTGGAATCGCTGCCCGAGCGGCTCAGGACGGTCGTGATCCTCAAGGTGGTCGAAGGCTACAGTCACGGCGAGATCGCCGAACTGCTCGGAATCAGCCGGGGGGCGTCGGAGGTCCGGTTGTCGCGGGCCC
>DASZPT010000175.1:0-2292 GCA_035549935.1 Gemmatimonadales bacterium | reverse complement strand
TTCTCCAGCCGGGTGCGGACCGGCTCCGGACCGAAGGCGGAAAACAGCGGACCGAACACCGCTCCCTGCTTCCAGGCGCCGAGGGCGGCGATGTGCAGCTCCGGGACCCGTCCGAGCAGCGTCATCACCCGGTCACCCGGCGCCACGCCCAGGGCCGCCAGTGCGTTGGCGAAGCGATTGGAGAGCCGGGCCAGCTCGCCGTAGGTGAAGTCCCGCCTGGTCCCGTCCCGGCCCAGCCAGCGGAGCGCGACCCGACCGGCCGCGGCGCCGCGCGCGTGCCGATCCACCGCCTCGTGCGCGATGTTGAGGCCACCCCCACCGGGGAGCCCGTCCAGCTCGGCCCGGGCCGCGGACCAGCGGAACGCCGCCCGCGCCGAGTCGTAGTCGCCGAGGTTCGGCGGCGTCGCTCCCGGCGGCGGCGGTGGAATCGCGGCAAACTGGCGAGCCGTCCCCTGCACCGTTTCCACTCGATCGCCCTCCCGGCCCCGGTGACCCACGCGCCCCGCTCACCGGGCCTCGCCCTGAGGCTCCAGACTGATGCACCGCACCTGAAATCCGGCTGAGCCCACGGTGAAGCCGCGTTCAATGGCCCGCGGCCGCCGGGAGCCTGCCCGGCATCACCCGCCTTTCATCGTTACGTCAGACCGCCCTCGGTACCTAGCAGCGGTGCGGGATAAGGGACGGACGATGGCGGACCTCGAATCGAAGTACGTCGTTCCACTCTCCAGTGTGGGCCTCGCGGACCTCGCGCGGGTCGGGGGCAAGAACGCCTCACTGGGTGAGATGCTGCAGACCCTGACGGCGGGCGGCGTCCGGGTGCCGGAGGGGTTCGTGCTCACGGCGGACGCCTTCCGGCTCCACCTGGCCCAGGGCGGCCTCGCGGAGTGGGTCGAACGTACTCTCGCCGGGGTAGATGTCCGGGACGTGAAGGCGGTGGCGGAGGCGGGCCAGGCCATCCGGACGAGGATTCGCGAGACGCCCCTTCCCGCCGAACTCCTGCCGCCAGTCCAGCGGGCGTACGAGGCCCTCTCCCGCCGGTATGACGAGGGGGCTACCGACGTGGCGGTGCGCTCCAGCGCGACCGCCGAGGACCTGCCGGGCGCGTCGTTCGCGGGGCAGCACGAGACGTTCCTCAATGTCCGCGGCATGGCGGCGCTCGACGCGGCCATCCGCGGCTGCTTCGCCTCCCTCTACACCGATCGGGCGATCGTCTACCGCACCGAGAAGGGGTTCCGGCACCGGGACGTGGCGCTCTCGGTCGGGATCCAGAAGATGGTGCGGAGCGATCTCGGCTCGGCGGGGGTCATCTTCACGCTCGACACGGAGAGCGGGTTCCGGGACGTCGTGCTGATCACGGGCGCCTGGGGGATCGCGGAGACGCTGGTCCAGGGCCGGGTGGCGCCGGACGAATTCTGGATCCACAAGCCGACGCTGCGGGCCGGCTTCGCCTCCATCCTCCGCCGGGAGCTGGGCACCAAGGCGGTCAAGCTGGTCTACACCGCGAGCGGCCTCCGCTCGGTCGGCGAGGTCCGGGTGCCCGAGGCCGACCGGTTCCGCTTCGTGCTGGAGGACGCCGAGCTGCTCACCCTGGCCCGGTGGGCGCTGGCGATCGAGGAGCACTATTCCCGGCGGGCGGGCCGGCCCACCCCGATGGACATCGAGTGGGCGAAGGACGGCCAGAGCGGCGCGCTCTTCATCGTCCAGGCGCGGCCCGAGACGGTGCACGCGGAGCGCGCGGGTACCCGGCTGGAGATCTTCCGCCGGGCCGGCAAGGGGCGTCTCCTGCTCACGGGAAAGAGCGTGGGCCAGCGGGTCGGGACGGGACCAGTGCGGGTGATCCGCGGGAGAGACGACCTGGCGACGGTGGAGGAGGGAGCGGTGCTGGTGGCCCGCATGACGGATCCAGACTGGGAACCGGTCCTGCAGCGCGTGGCGGCGGTCGTGACCGATGAGGGGGGGCGCACCTGCCACGCCGCCATCGTGTCGCGCGAGCTGGGAATCCCCTGCGTGGTGGGCACCGGGAAGGCGACCACCACCCTCCCCGCGGGAACGGACGTCACGGTCTCGTGCGCCGAAGGCGACGAGGGCCGCGTCTACGAGGGAAAGGTCCCCTTCACGCGGGAGGAGATCGATCCCGCCACGGCGCCGCGTTCCCCGGTGCCGCTGATGCTCAACGTCGCCAATCCCGATGTCGCCTTCCAGGTGGCGCAGCTGCCGTCGGACGGCGTCGGTCTTCTCCGAGTCGAATTCGTCATCTCGGGATGGATCGGCATCCACCCCATGGCGATCGCG
>DASZPT010000174.1:0-8091 GCA_035549935.1 Gemmatimonadales bacterium | reverse complement strand
GGTGACGCCCCGGCCCGCCGCCCGCTCCTCCACGAACTTGAGGAAGAGCGGCGTCTCGATCTGGTCGGCGTTGAGGGCGTTGACCCGGATCTGGTCGGGACCGAGTTCCACCGCGGCGACCCGGAGCGCCTGGAGCAGCGCTGCCTTGCTGCCGGCGTACGCGATCGCGTCCCTGCCCGGCACCACCGCCGCCTTCGAGACCGAGGCGACGATCGCCCCGCCCCGCCCCTGCCGCTGCATGATCGCGGCCGCGCGCCCGATCGCGCTCACCGCGCCGAGATAGTGGACGTCGAGCTGGCGCTGGAGGTCCTCGCGGCGGATGGCGGTGACGGGGGCGAAGCGGGGCGGGGCGCCCGCCGTGTAGAAGAGGCAGTCGAGCCCGCCGAACTCGAGCACGGTGCGGGCGAAGATCGCGTCGAGGCTCGCCTCATCCCGCACATCGACGCCCGCGCCGACGACCCGGCCGGGGAACCGCGTCGCGAGCTCGCCGGCGACCCGCTCCGCCACCGCGGGATCGAGGTCGCCGATCACGACGTGGGCGCCGGCCTCGGCGTAGGCCTGGGCGGTCGCGAGGCCGATCCCGCTGCCGCCGCCGATGACCAGCGCGACATGCCGGAAGAGGAGCTTCGAGGTCCGCTCCTGCGCGATGGTCTCCTCGACCTTCCGCCGCTCGAGCGGCCAGTGCTCGAACTCGAAGACCTCCGCCTCGGGAATGAAGACGAACCCGCCGATCGCTTCGGCGTTGGTCAGGCTCTCGAGCCCGGCGCGATAGCAGAGATTGGCGGTCAGCGCGCTCTTCCGGTCGCCGAACGCCGTCACCAGGCCCACGCCGGGCACCAGGACCACCTTGGCCCAGTCGGCGAGCGGGGTCTCGCCGGCGGCGGCATGACGCTGGTGATACGCGAGGTACTCGGCGCGCTGGGTGGCGATCTGGCTCCGCACCGCCTCCGTCATCGCCTCGGGCGCCGCCGCGGGATCGACCTCGACCCAGAGCGGCAGCCGCCCCGCGCGGAGAAGGTGCTCGGGCGTGGTCATCCCCCGCCGCACCAGCTCCGGCGTCCGCTCGGCGGCCAGGATCTCGAGAAGATCGGGGGCAGCGTCGTAGTGGAGGATCACCCGGTCGACCTGGCCGAGCGCGCCACGGATCGCGGGCAGGATCGTCTCCGCGGCGCGGCGCCGGGTCTCGGCCGGCGGGATGGCCCGCCGGGCCGGGCCGAGTACCTGCTTGCCGCGGCGGCTGGCGGCGATGTACGCCTCGATCTTCGCGACCGCGTCCATCATGCGGCGATGGCACTCCTGGGCGGTTTCGCCGAAGATCACGAGCCCGTGGTGCGCCAGCGTCAGGCCGATGGCCCCGGCGGGGATCCGCGAGGCCATCGCCCCCACCGCCCGGGCCAGGGGGAATCCCGGCCTCGAGTAGGGGACATAGACGATCGTCTCCTCGAACAACTCGCGCACCAGCCGCTCCGCCAGCCCGTCGCCCACGTTGGTGAGGCTCATGGTGGCGATGTCGTGGGTGTGGGCGATGACGCGGTAGGGAAGGAGCGAGTGGAGCGGCGTCTCGACGCTGGGGGCCGGCCCCGGCGCCAGCATGCAGCCGGCCATGAACCGCATCATGTCCGCGTCACTCATGCTGGTGATCGTCGCCAGCGCGCCGAGCCGCGGGAGCGAGAGCCGGGTGAACCCCTCCTGCGTGATGGTGCGCAGGTCGGTGCCGCTGCCCTTCACCAGCAGCGCCTCCACCGGCGCGCCGTCGGGCCCGGGCAACGTTACCTTCACCGAGGTGTTGCCGCCGCCCGGCTGCACCAGGCGGGTCTCGCGGCCGAGGAGGTTGGAGAGGGCGACGAGGTCGGCGAGGGGATCGGCCCCGGGGGGGGCTATCGGCGCATTGGACATGCGGACAAGATGGACGGTTCTACGCCCATGCGGCAGTCCCCGAGGAGCGGATGTCGAAACAACCCACGCTGATTGCCCCGACACTCGAAGGCCCGTCCACCTCCGGCGCGGGCGACCTCTCGGAGGCGCTGCCACCAGACCTGCTGGAGCAAGTGCGGGGGCGGCTCCAGCTGCTCGCCCTGCTCCTCTTCGTCGCCTTCGCGTTCGATCCTCTGATCTACGGGGCGGCCCGCCTCTACTTCCGGGTCCAGGGCGAGGCGCTGCCCGCCGACTTCATGGGGCGGGGCGCCTTCCAGCTCGCGTACATCGCGGCGGCGGTCGCCTCCGGGTTCATCTGGTGGATCGCGAAGCAGCCCCGGTTCCGGCCCGCCACGCTGTTGTCGCTGGGCCTGGCGTACGAGGTGGTGGTCTGCTTTCTCATCTCGCTCACCAACACCCTCGAGTATTACCGGAGCCACGGCATCCTTCCCAGCATGGACTGGGTGCCGAGCGTGGTCATCCTCTTTCCGCTCGTGCTGCCGGGCCCGCCCCGGCGGATGCTGATCGCGGCGGCGATCGCGGCGGCGATGTCGCCCCTCGCGCAGGCGATCCTGCACCTCACCGGCCAGATCCAGGCCACCGCCGATACCTATTTCTCCGCGGCCTTTCACGGGGCCTTCGCCGTCGGCTTCGCCTACATGGGCGCGCGGGTGGTCTATGGGCTGGGCCGCGAGGTGGCGCGGGCCCGGGAACTCGGCAGCTACCACCTGGGCGAGCTGCTGGGCCGCGGGGGCATGGGCGAGGTCTACCGGGCCACCCACCGGATGCTGGCGCGGCCCGCGGCGATCAAGCTCATCCGCCCCGACCTGCTGGGTGTCGAACCGGCCCGTACCCAGGAGGCGATCCGCCGTTTCCGCCGCGAGGCGGAGGTCGCCGCGAGCCTCCGCTCGCCGCACACCGTCGAGCTGTACGACTTCGGCGTGACGCCCGACCGGACGTTCTACTTCGTGATGGAGCTCCTCGAGGGCGTCGACCTGGAATCGCTCGTCGCGCGAAAGGGGCCGCTCCCGGCCGCGCGGGTGGTGTTCCTGGTGCGCCAGGCCTGCGAATCGCTGGCGGAAGCGCATGCCCGCGGGCTGGTGCACCGTGACATCAAGCCGGCCAACCTGCATGTCGGCCGCCTCGGCCTCCGGCATGATTTCCTCAAGGTGCTGGACTTCGGCCTGGTGAAGTCGGTGGCCGCGCCGGAGGAGGCGTCGGTCGCGACCGGCACCGGGGCGGTGGCGGGGACGCCGGCGTACATGGCGCCCGAGGTCGCCCTGGGCGAACCGTTCGACGGGCGGGCGGATGTCTACGCCATCGGCTGCGTTCTCCACTTCCTGCTGACGGGGCGCACGGTGTTCGAGGCGCCGAGCCCGATGGCGGTGATCACCCGGCACGTCCGCGACACGCCCGCGCCGCCCTCGAGCCGGACCGAGCTGCCGGTGGCGCCGGCGGTCGACGCCCTGGTGCTCCGCTGCCTCGCCAAGGCCCCGGCCGACCGGCCCACGGTCGACGAGCTGACGGAGGCGCTGGCCGCGCTGCCCGTCGGGCCATGGGGCGAGGAGGACGCCCGGCGGTGGTGGCAGGCGCATCAGCTGGCGCAGTAGACTTCGTCCCCATGACGGAAGCCCAGTCGGTCCTCCTGGCGATCGCCGTCGGCATCGCCACGGTGCTCCTCGCCGCCCTCGGCCGGCGTCTCCCCATCCCCACCGCGATCCTCCAGGTGCTCGGCGGGCTCCTGGTAGGGCTGTTGCCGGGGAGCGCGTCGCTCCGGGTCAGTCCCGACCTCGTCTTCTTCGTCTTTCTCCCGCCGGTCCTGTGGGCGGCGGCCTTCTTCACCTCGTTCCGCGACTTCAAGGCGAACCTCCGGCCGATCGGTCTCCTCGCGATCGGGCTCGTGGTCGCCACGACGGTGGCGGTGGCGGTGGTGGCGCGGCAGCTCATCCCCGGCATCCCCTGGGCCGCGGCAGTCGCCCTCGGCGCCATCGTCTCGCCACCCGATGCGGTGGCGGCGGAGGCGATCCTCAAACGCCTGCCGATCCCTCGACGGGTCGTCAGCGTGCTCCTGGGTGAGAGTCTCGTCAACGATGCGTCGGCGCTGATTCTCTATCGCGGGGCGGTGGGGGCGCTCGTCACCGGGGTCTTCAGCCCGGGGGAACTGGTCGTCCGGTTCTTCGTGGATGCCGCGGTGGGGGTGCTCCTCGGCCTGCTGGTGGGGTGGCTGGTGGTCCTGGCGATGCGCTGGACGGAGGATCCCCTGGCCGAAACGGTCCTGACCCTGATGGGGCCGTATCTCGCCTGGATCACCGCCGAGACCATCCATGTGTCGGCGGTGCTGGCGTGCGTGGCGGGCGGGATCTACGTGCGGCAGTACTTCTCGACCATCGTGGCGCCGGCGAGCCGGATCGAGAGCCGCGCGGTGTGGGACCTCCTTCTCTTCGGCCTCAACTCGCTCGTCTTCCTGCTGCTGGGCGCCGAATTCGGCAACCTGCTGGAGGCGGTGCCGGCGGAGACCCTCCGGAGCGTGGGGGCGACGGGGCTCCTCATCGCGCTCCTCGTGATCGTGGTGCGGCTGGTCTGGGTGCCGTTCGCCATCGCGATTCCCCGCTGGGTCAGCCCGGCGCTCCGCGCCCGCGACCCGATGCCGCCCCCCGCCGCGATCTTCATCGTCTCCTGGACCAGCATGCGGGGGATGGTCTCCCTCGCCGCGGCGCTCGGCCTGCCGCTCCTGACGGCCGCCGGCAGCCCGACGCCGTTCCGGGCGGAGATCGTCCTGATCACGGTGGTGGTGATCCTGGTGACGCTGGTGGTGCAGGGGGCCACGCTGCTGCCGCTCTTCACGCGGCTCCGCCTGCCGGTGGACCAGGGGCATGCGCGGGAGGTGGCCCATGCCCGGGCGGAGGCGCGGCGGGCGGCGCTGGATCACCTGGCGGACCTGGCGCAGGAGGACTGGGCGACGCGCGAGGAACTGCTGCGGCTCGAGGCCGAGGTGCGCCACGCGCATGGCGGCGAGGGGTCCACCAACGGCGAGCGGAGCGACGCGGTCCGGCGCATGCGGCTCGGCACCGTGGCGGCGCGGCGCCGGGCCCTGGTGCGCCTCCGGGACGAGGGGGCGATCTCCGACGAGGTGCTGCTCGATCTCGAGAGCGAGCTCGACTACGAGGCGCTCCGCCTCGGCGCGGGCGCCGACCGGGGCCCGAGGGCCCGCCGGGCATGAAACCGGCTGGCGTGGTGCTGGAACTCACCGGCATGGGGGTGCGGTTCGGCCGCACCACGATCCTCGCCGGGCTCGACCTGGCAGTGCACCAGGGCGAGACCCTCGCGATCATCGGCCCGAACGGGTCCGGCAAGACGGTGCTGTTCCGCACCTTGATCGGCGCGCTCCCGCACGAGGGCCGGATCGCCTGGGCGGAGGGGGCGCGGATCGGCTACGTGCCGCAGAAGCTCGATCTCGAGCGTGACCTTCCCGTGAGCGGGCTCGATCTCCTGCGGGCCCGGGCCGCGGTGGCCGGGACGGCGGTGGGCGATGTCGATCGCGCCATCCAGCAGGTGGGGCTCGGCCCCGGCATCGTGGGCCAGCCGATCGGCGAGCTGTCCGGGGGGCAGTTCCAGCGTCTCCTGCTCGCCTTCGCGCTGATGGGCCGCCCGACGGTGCTCCTCTGCGACGAGCTGACCGCCGGCGTGGACGAGCCCGGCGAGGAGCAGCTCTACGCGCTCCTCCGGCGGCTGCAGGCGGAGGAGGGACTCACGCTGCTGCTCATCTCCCACGAGCTGAGCCTGGTCTTCAGCCACGCGACCCGGGTGCTGTGCCTCGCACGGAGCCGGGCGCCCTGTGTCGGCGCGCCGGTCGAGGTGCTCACGCCCGAGCGCCTCCAGGACCTCTACGGCGCGCCCATGCGCTTCCACCGGCACGATGACGATCGGGATCGTTGACCTGGCGCTCCCCGCAGCCACCGCGGCCGCCGCGGGCCTGGTGGGGAGCTTCGCGGTGCTGCGCCGGCTGGCGCTCGCCTCGGACGCCCTGTCGCACGTCGCGCTCCCCGGGATCGGGGTGGCGCTCCTCCTGCACGCCAATCCGCTGCTTGGCGGCGTCGTCGCCCTGGTCCTCGGCGCCGCGCTCATCTGGCTGGTGCAGCGCCGCACCCGCCTCCCGACCGAGGCGGTGGTGGGGGTCATCTTCTCGGCGGGGCTCGCGGTCGGCAGCCTCTTCACCTCCGGCGAGGAGCTGCTGGAGGCGCTCCTCGGCTCGAGCCGCGCGGCGGGTCCGGTGGAGACCGGCCTCAGCCTGGGCGCCGCGGCGGCGATCGTCGCGTGGATCCTGTCGGCGCGGCACCGGCTGCTGCTGGCGCTTCTCTCGGAGGACCTGGCCCGCACCGCCGGCATCCGGGTGGAGCGGCTCGACCTGGTCTTCCTGCTGGTCTTTGCCCTGACGACGGCGCTCGGTCTCCGCTACCTCGGCATCCTGCTCATGGGCTCGCTGATCATCATCCCCGCCGCGACCGCGCGACTGATGAGCCGCCGGCTCGACCGCATGCTCCTCACCGCGGTCCTCCTCTCGGTCGGCGCGACCCTCGCCGGCACGCTCGCCGCGTCACGCTTCGGTCTCGCGACGGGGCCGGTAATCATCGCGCTGGCGGCCGCGCTCTTCGGCGTCGGGGTGCTGCTCCGGCGGCGGGGCTGAGCCGGTGCGCTTCCGCGACCTCGCCGACCTGGCGGCGGCACTCGAGGCCACCCGGGCCCGCCGGCGCATGGTGGAACTCACCGCCGCGCTCCTTGGCCGCGCCGCGCCCGCCGACCGTGCGCGCATCGTCTACCTCCTCCAGGGCCAGCTCCGCCCCGCCTACGAAGGCGTGGAGCTCGGGCTCGGGGAACGCCTCCTGGTCGACGTGCTGGCCCGTCTCACCGGCGCCTCCACCGCGACGCTGCGCCGCCGGCTCGGGGTCCTCGGCGACATCGGGCTCGTCGCCGAGGAGCGCGGGCTCGCGCGGCGCGGGAAGGCGCTGACGATCGCGGAGGTCCATGCCGGGCTCCTCGCGGTGGCGGGGACCAGCGGCACCGGCTCGGTCGAGGGGAAGGCGCGCCACATGGTCGCACTCCTCGCGCGGGCGACGCCGCTCGAGGCGCGGTTCCTCCTCCGCATCGCGCAGGGACGTCTCCGCCTCGGCATGGGCGACCAGACCATCCTCGAGGCGGCCGCCCTCGGCGCCCTGGGCGACCGCGCGGCCAAGGGGCGGCTCGAGGAGCTCTACAACGTCCGGTCGGATCTCGGTGCCGTGGTGCGGCTCGCCTTCGAAGGGCGGGGGAAGCGCCTGGTGGTGACGCCCGTGCCCGGGGTGCCGGTCCGGCCCGCGCTGGCGCAGCGGCTGCCATCGGCCCGCGCCATCGTGGAGCGGCTGGGTCGGGTGCGGGTCGAGCCCAAGTACGACGGGTTCCGGCTCCAGCTCCACCGCGACGGAGCGAAGGTCTGGGCCTTCAGTCGCCGGCTCGAGGACGTCACCGCGATGTTCCCCGAGCTGGTGACGGCCTGCCGGCGTCAGCTCACGGCCCGACGCGCGATCCTGGAGGGGGAGGCGGTGAGCTACGACCCGGAGACCGGCGAATTCTTCCCGTTCCAGGTGACCATGACGCGGAAGCGGAAGCACGCCGTCGACGAGGCCCGCGAGAGGTCGCCGCTCCGCCTGTTCGCCTTCGACCTCCTCCTCGCGGGGCGGGAGAGCTGCCTCGGCTGGCCCCAGAAACGGCGGAGCGAGGCGCTGGCGCGGCTCCTCAGAGGCGGGGCCGAGGCGCCGATCCAGATTACCCCCTCGCTCACCACGGACAAGGCGAAGGCGGTGGAGAACTACTTCGACGAAATGGTAGGCCGGGGCCTCGAGGGGATCGTCGCCAAGCGGATCGACGCGCCGTATCGCGCGGGGGCGCGAGGGTACGACTGGGTCAAGCTCAAGCGGGCGTACCAGTCGCATCTGCGCGATACCGTCGACCTGGTGCTGGTGGGGTACTTCCGCGGGCGGGGCCGGCGGGCGGGCACCGGCATCGGCTCACTCCTGGGCGCCACCTACGACCCGAAGCACGATCGCTACCGGACGCTCGCGCGGATCGGCTCCGGGCTCACCGAGGAGGGGTGGCGCTCCCTGCGCCGCCGGCTGGACCGGGACGCGGTACGCACCCGGCCGT
>DASZPT010000173.1:0-6450 GCA_035549935.1 Gemmatimonadales bacterium | reverse complement strand
CTCGATGGCGTCGACGAAGTAGCGGCCGACCAGCAGCAGGGCGACCGCCGCGGCGATGCCGACCATGCCGAGCCCCGCACGCACCGGACGCCGCACCAGGCTCCGCACCACCATGCGGAAGGCCGGCCCCACCCGGCCGAGAATCCCGAGCCGGTCGAGCAGACCGTAGCGGGTGGCCGGCGGGGACTCGGGGCGCATCGCCTCCGCCGGCGGCAGCCGGAAGGCGCGCCGGGTGGCGCCAAGGGTACCGATGGTGGCGCTCGCCACGCTCACGAGCGTCGCCGTGACCAGCAGGCGCAGGGTGATGAGATGGCGGAGCACCGGGAAGCGGTAGAACTCCGCGAAGATGTCCGCCACCTTGCCGCCGGCCCAGGCCCCGAAGGCGCACCCGGCGGCCGAGCCGATGAGCACCGGCACCAGTCCGAGCACGAGGTAATGCAGCGCGACCGTCGTGTTCCCGTAGCCGAAGGCCTTGAGGACCGCGATCTGGTCTCGCTGCATCCCCACCAGGCGGGCGAGCGCGACATTCAGGAGGAAGGCGGCGACGGCCAGGAAGATGTAGCCGATCACCACCCCGCTCACCGCGTGCTGCCGGATCTCGTCGCTCAGGAACCGGTGGGAGACCTGGTCGGCCCGGCTGTAGGCGCCGAGGCCGCCATACGGCACCAGGACCCGGTCGATCTCCGCGAGGACCTCGGCGGTGTCGGCCCCGGGCATGAGCGAGAAGGTGACATCGTTGAAGCCGCCTTCCATCGCGAGGGCGGGCCCCAGTTCCGCCCGGTTCAGCCACAAGACGCCGAACCGGCGCTTGTCAGGGAAGATGGCGCCGGCCGGCACCTCGTAGACGAACTCCGGCGAGAGCCCGATCCCGACGATCCGGAAGGTGCGCCACCGCCCGTTGACCAGCGCGCCGAGGGAATCGCCCGCGACCAGGTGGTTGGCCTCGGCGAATGCCTCGCTCACCATGATCTCGTTGTCCCGGAGCGGGTCGACCCAGCGGCCGCTCCGCAGATGCACGTCGTTGAGGAGCGGGCGCCCGTGTTGCGGGATCGAGACGAGGTGCCCCGACGCCGGCTCGGCCAGGCCGGGCACGTCGAGCAGCACCTGGGTGACCACCCGCGACTCCGCCTGGGCCACGCCGGGAATCGCGCGGAGCCGGGGCAGGACCGCCTCCGGCGCGCGGCGGAGATGGACGAAGACGTCGGCGAAGCGGTCGGCGGCGTAGTAGGCCTGCTGCGAGGCCACCAGCGAGTCGTGCATCCCCTGCATCGTGACCATCGAGGCGATCCCGCAGGCGACCACCGCCGCCACCGACAGGATCTGGCCACGCAGGTGCCAGGCGTCGCGCACCCCCTTCATCGCGAGGGCGCTCACCAGGCCAGCTCCGCGGGCGCGGCCCGCCGCTCGTTCCGCTCCACCGCGACGATCTGCCCGCTCCGCAGCCGGATGACCCGGTCGGCCATCCCCGCGATCGCGGCGTTGTGGGTGATGACCACCGTGGTCGTGCCCAGTTCCCGGTTGCAGCGCTCCAGGACCTCGAGCACCTTCACGCCGGTCTCGAAATCGAGGGCGCCGGTCGGCTCGTCGCAGAGGAGGACATCGGGCTGCTTGGCCACGGCCCGCGCGATCGCCACCCGCTGCTGCTCGCCGCCGGAGAGCTGCGCGGGGAAGTGCTCCAGCCGGTCACCCAGCCCCACCAGCCGGAGCGCCTCCGCGGGCGCCATCGGCCGATCGGCGATATCGGTGACCAGGGCCACGTTCTCGAGGGCGGTCAGGCTGGGAATCAGGTTGTAGAACTGGAAGACGAAGCCGACATGCTCGCGGCGGAAACGGGTCAGCGCCGCCTCGTCGCCGGTGGTGAGGTCGTGGTCCATGAACCGGACCCGGCCGCTGGTCGGCACATCGAGCCCGCCGAGAATGTTGAGGAGGGTGGACTTGCCGCTGCCGGAAGGACCGAGGAGAACCGCGAACTCCCCGCGGTACAGTTCGAGGTCGACACCCCGGAGCGCGAAGACCTCGACCTCGCCCATCCGGTACACCTTCGACAGCCCTTCCGCCTGAAAGACCGCCTCGCCCACCGCCTGCAGCGCCGTCATGCGGCCAAGCTACGGACCGGGAGGGTGTCCCGCACTGAACATTGGGTGAAGCCGACTTCATCTATCGGCTTGTCCCACCTCCTGACAGGCCTGTCCCAGCTGCTGCAGCGCCCAGTCGATATGGTCGGGGGTGTGGGCGAGCGAGACGAAATTGTACGCCGAGCGCTTCCAGAGGAGGCTCCGCGCGGCCGCGGCCCGCGCCACGAGCGCGCCACGCTCCTCCGTCGCGAAGCGGAGATAGCACATCTCGGGGATCCCAGCCACGTCGCCGATCAGGGCGGGGTGCCTGGCGGCGAGCTGCCGGAGCCCGGCGAAGAGGCGCGACCCGGTGGCCCGGAGGTACTGCGGCACGTTCTCGCGCACCATCACCTCGATCGTCGCCTCCGCGGCGGCGAGCGACACCAGCTCGGTCGCGAGGGTCGACGAGATCCAGGTCCGCCGCGCGCACTCCATCACCTCGCGCTTCCCGCCCACCGCGGCGAGCGGGAAGCCGTTCGCCAGCGCCTTGCCCAGCACCACGAGATCGGGATCGATGGCGTACCGGCCGCAGGCGCCGCTCAGTCCCACTCGGAACGCGGTCTTGATCTCGTCGACCACGAGCAGCGCCCCGCACCGGCGGGTCTCCTCGCGGAGGGTCGTGAGCCACTCCCGCGGCGGCTCGCCCTCGATCACCGGTTCGACGACGACCGCGGCGAGGCGGTCGCCGAGCAGGCGCATCAGGCTCCGGGCCCGCTCGCTGTCGCCGAAGGGAATCACCTCCGACAGGGCGAGGGTCGACGCCGGCACCCCCGGCGTCTGGGCCGGCTGGCTCCAGTCGAGCCACCCATGGTACCCGCAGCGAAGCACATACTCCCGTCCGGTCGCGGTCCGCGCGAGACGGATCGCCGCGGCCACCGCCTCCGCGCCGGTCTTGAGGAAGCGGGTCCGCTCCATCCACGGCATCAGCGTGGCGAGCCGCTCCGCCACCCGCTCCTCGGATTCCGGCGGCAGCGGGCCCACCACCCCCGCGTCGATCGCGGCGTGGGCCGCGCGGTTCACCGCCGGGTGCCCGTAGCCGAGGGCCACCGCGCCGAGCGCCATGATGAAGTCGAGGTAGCGGCGACCCTCGACATCCCACACCTCCGCGCCGGCCGAGCGGGCGAGCCGCACCGGAAGCCCGCGCGGGGCGCCGGCGCCGAAGAGGGCCTCGGGCCGCTTGCTGCCGGTCGACGTGAACCCGGGGATCCTCATGCGAGGTCCAGCACTCCCACGCGGTCGGGGTGGCCGCGGTCGCCGCGAAGGTAGACCCACCCGCCGCCACCGGTCCAGACCAGCTGGCCCGCCCGGCGCAGGCGGCCGGGGCGCATTTCGTTCACCTGCAGGTCGAAGGCGATGTCACCATCGGTGCGGGCCGGAGGCCAGCCCTCGATCGTGATCGCGAAGGTGACGGTGTAGCCCGCCGCGGTCCGGCGCCAGCCGCCCCGCACCTGGGCGGCCCGCGCGTCGGTCCCGTCGAGCGCGTGGACCTGGAGCGAGGCGCTCGCGGCATCGGGCGTCACCACCCAGCCGAACCGGCGGCCGTCGGGCAGGCGGAACTGGAGCTGCACGCCGTCCGCGTGGATCAGGTCGGGCTCGTTGTCGAGCCGGAGCGCCGGGGCGCCGGCCGCTCGAAAGACCGGCTCGGTATGCGCCACGTCCACCGCCACGTAGAGCGCCTGCTCATCCCAGCAGAGCATTACCTCGGCGGAAAGCTCGTCTCCTCCGGGATACGGCGCCTCGCTCCGGCGATACTGGTCATCGTGATCCAGCGAGAAGGCCGGCGGGCCGAAGCCGGTGACCGTGCCGTCGAGTGCCGGCGGGGCCAGCACGTGCCGGGCCACCGCGACCGGCGGCGTGAACCGCCGGTCATCCACGCCGGTGAGCGCGGGGGGGAGCTCGATGACCGGCGCGTAGCGCCTGAGCCCCTTGAGCGCCACACGGCCTTCGCCATCCTCGACCTCCCAGCCTTCGCTCGTCTGGCGATGCACCACCTTCGCCGAGGCGGTCTCGACCGCGATCTCGCTGGCGGCGAACCGGACCGCGGCGATCGCCGGCCCACCCCAGCGGAGCACCGTGGCAAAGCGCACGTAGCGTCCCCGCGCCCGCCGCAGGAGGACCGGCCGGAGCTCGCTGTCACCCGGGCGGCCCGGCGCCATCCCCTGCCAGATCTCTCCCGCGCCGTCGAAGACCAGGTCGAGCTGGCGGTCCTCGAACCGCGCCCGGAACCTTACCGGGCCCGGGGCCGCCGGAACGAAGCGCGCCGCGTCGCGCACGAATGCTTCGTCCAGGTCACCGCTGTCCCATCGCCCCTCGGAGATGACGCTCACGGTCCCGGCGGGATGCCAGGTGAAATCGACGGTGTGTTCTTCCTCTCCCGCGAACTCCAGCACATCGGCGAGCTGACCCGGCCCCGCGACCGTCGTCCGGGTGAAGCGGTCGAACGTTCCCCGGACCCATGCCCAGCGTCCCTTGTCCTCGAACATCTCGGCCCGGGCGTCGCCCTCGGGCTGGGAGCGGCGGTCGAGCCGCGGGGCGTTGTGCGCCAGCGTCGAACGGTACCAGAAGAGGTCCCGCGCGACGTACGTCCCCGTCCCGGGATCGGCGAGCCAGTGCACCCCCGCCGCGTGCAGCGTGAGATGCAGCCGGTCGGGGTGCCCGTGCCCCCCGCCGTAGAGTCCGCACTCGAGACTGGCGTACTGGTCGCCCTGGCGGAGGATCGCGAGGCCCTGGTCCGGCAGCAGCACCGAGCCCGGGCGCCACGCCTCCGCGTCACCGGGGAGCATCGGCAGCATGGTACAGAGCATCCACCAGGAGAGCGCGGCGCGCGAGCGCCGCTCGGGCGTCCGCTCCCCCGCCTCGTGGAGCCACGAGTCGAAGGCCTGGGGCGCCGGCGCCGGCATCGCGTAGAGCGAGTGCAGCCAGCCGCCCAGGGCGCTCGCGTCGGCGTCGTCACCCCCGGCGCTGAGGCCCGCGATCCCCGCCTCCCAGAGCTCGAGATACATCGGCTGGGCCAGCGAGACCCCGAAGCGCGAGTCCTTCCGCGCGGGGAACTCGCCACTCGGCAGGGCCGTGAGCGCGGGCGCCTGCAACGCCAGCGCGATCTTGTCGCGGCTCGCCTCGTCCTGGAAGAACTCCATCCCCGCCTGGCGCGCCCACCCGGCCCCCACCAGCAGGCCCCGCAGGGCGAAGAGGTGATAGTTCTCCCCCTCGTACCAGAGCCCGTCGCCCCGGAACCCGTCGACCAGGTGGCCGACGAGCCCGCGCGGCCCGGTAATGGCGCGCGCCGCGAGTTCCTCGTCACCGAACCAGACCGACGCCGCGGCGAGCGCCGCGTTGTGCCAGGTCTGCCGGTTGGAGAGCCCTTCGTCGAACTCGCCGATCAGGTTGGCCGACTCCTCCACCACCCGGGTGATGGCGGACTCGGCGTCCTCGTCGAGCAGGCCCGCCTCCCGGACGACGAAGGCGGCGGCGAGATAGTTGGTGAGCCAGATCGACTCGAGATAGGTCGAGGAGAAGAGCCGGGTGGGGCCCAGGACGTTGTCGCGGTTGGGGAAGTCGAAGTACCGGCCGGCATACGCCAGGAGCTGCGCCACCGCCCAGCCGGTAACCGCCTCGTCCTCCGCCAGGAGTCCGGTCACCGCGGCCTCCGCGATCCGCTCCGCGTACCAGAGATGCTGGTGCCAGGCCCAGCGCCAGTCGTGACGCTCGCCCCGGTAGTCGCGGCCACACCGGGGGCAGCGGTGCACCGACGGGCTCCAGGGATCGAAGGTGAGCGCGCTCCCGTCCTCGGGGCAGACGCCGCCGTCGGCGGTGAGCATCCCCTTGAGCGCCGGGAGCACCGGCTTGCGCCGGATGACCTCGCGGGCGCGGGCGAGCAGACGCTCCTGCAGGGCCACCAGGTCGGGCGCGCCGGCGATCACCTCCCGGCGGAGCTCCAGTTCGTCGAACGTCAGCACCAGGTCACTCCGGTTGAAGACCAGCGCGCGGACAGCACCGTGGCGCCCACGCGCACCGCGGCGTCGCGCACCGCGGTGACGTCATCCCCCGCCAGGAAGAACATGCAGCCGCCGGCTCCCGCGCCCGCGGCCTTGCCCCCGAGCGCGCCCGCCGCGCGCACCGCGGTCTCGAGCCGCCGCATCTCGTCCGTGGCCATCACCGGATCGAGCCGCTGCTGCGCCGCCCAGTTGGCGGAGAGGAGGCGCGCCACACCCACGAGGTCGCCCGTCACGAGGGCGCCCGCCATCGCGCCCGCGATCGCCACCAGCTCCCGGAGCGCGGCGGTGACGCCGGGATCGCGCTGGTCGTACGCCTGCATGACCCGTGCGATCGTCTCCCC
>DASZPT010000172.1:0-8806 GCA_035549935.1 Gemmatimonadales bacterium | reverse complement strand
CCCCCCCCCCCCCCGCCCCGCGCCCAATGCCCCCGACTCCCGACCCCCGACTCCCGACCCCCGACCCCCGACCCCCGACCCTCAGAGCTCACTCCGAATCGCCCACAAATCCGGGAACAGCGGCTGATTCAGCGTGGTCATGAGATACTCCGCTCCGGCGCTTCCGCCAGTCCCCCGCCTGGTCCCGATGGTCCGCTGCACCATCTTCACGTGGCGGTAGCGCCACTCCATGATCCCTTCGTCCAGGTCCACCAGCCGCTCGCAGAGACTCGCCATCTCGGAGTTGTGGCGGTAGAGCTGGACCAGCGCCTCCCGCACGCCGGGGCTGGATTCGATGGGCCGGGTGACGTCCCGCTCCAGCTGGTCCCGCGGGATCGGCACCCCGCAGGCCGCCATATAGTGGAGCACGCTGTCCCAGAGGGTCGGAGCCTCGAGCCGTTCCGCGAGCCGGCGCCGGGCCGCGCTTCCTTCGGGATAGCGCTCCAGGGCACTCGGGTGCTTCCGGCCCAGCCGGAACTCGAGCTCGCGAAACGGGTACGACTGGAACCCGCTCCCCGACTCGAGCCGGTCCCGAAAGGAGAGGAACTCGAGCGGCGTCATCGTCTCGAGGATGTCGATCTGCGCTACCATGACCTTGAGGATGGTGAGCACCCGCTTGATCGTGTGCTGCGCCCGCGCGTGGTCCCGCCGGGCGAGCAGCTCCTCGAAGTAGTCCACCTCGTGCAGGACCTGCTTGAACCACAGTTCGTAGACCTGGTGGATCACGATGAAGAGCAGCTCGTCGTGCTCCGGCCCGTCGGAGAGCGGCCGCTGCAGCTCGAGCAGCTCGTCGATCTTGAGGTATTCGCCGTAGGTTGGCATCGGCTCTCCGGTCAGCGCCCGCCCAGCACCCGCCGCATCGCCGCCGGCCCGGCCGCGCGGTAGATGGTCGAGTGCTCCTCGGCGGGCCGGGGCGCAGAGGGGACGGTGAAGCCGGAGAGCCGCGCGGTCCGGATCAGCGTAGCCAGGGTATCGGACTGCGGGGCGATGCCCGGCTCGTTCGCGCGGGTGAGGTAGAGGGTGCGCCCCAGCCCGCCGAGGCCGCGGAGCCGGGCGGGCGCGCTCGCGAGCAGGGCATCCCGGTTCCACCAGAGGCTCGGGCTGAACGCGATGTACCGGTCGAACATCCGCGGGTCGGTGAGCATCGTCTCCACGATGAAGAGCCCGACCAGCGATTCCCCGATGATCGCCCGTTCCGGCGTGGTCCGGTAGCGCCGGTCGATCTCCGGGATCAACTCGTCGCGGATGAACCGGCGGAACGCCGCCGAGCCGCCGACCCTCGGCGCGATCGCGCTGTCGCTCCCGACCGTGGTGGGACCGGTCATGTCCCGCCGCCGCTCGGTATTCGCGATCCCCACCACGATGTAGGGCCGGGCCTGCTTCAGCGCCACGAGGGAGTCGAGCGTATTGACTACGTGGGGAAAGTCCTCGTCCACCCCTCCATCCGGCATGTACAGTACCGGGAAGCGCCGGGTCGAACCGGCGTAGCCCTTCGGGGTATGGACATTGATCCGGCGGGTCTCCCCCACCGCACCGGACGCGAGAGTGAAGGTCTCATGTTCGGGCACCGGGTCATTCTGTCCCGTCTCGTTGGCGCCCGGCCGGGCGGCAACCGGGGCGGGCGCGGGGTGGCCGCAACCGGCGATGACGAGGCCCAGCACCAGGCCCGGCATCGCCCGGTGCCAGCGGCACTTCGAGGCTGATTCGCGCTTGGATGGCATGCAGAAGGATATGCCGGGCGAATCTCCGGGGGTACCGACCCCGTACGTTGCGCCGGATGCAACGTTGGTCCGCTTTGCTCTGTCAGAGTACCGGTCGACCGGCCGGGCTCGACAGAGTCTTCACAATCCGGGGCCCTGCCCCTAGAATGAGCCCGCGCCGTTTCCTTAATCTAGGTATTCTGGCGCCCGTGTTTCTCCAGGAGATCGACGTGTCCAGCCTGCTTCGGACGCTCGGGACCGGCATGGTGGCGGCCATGAGCCTCGCCGCCACCGCCACTGCCCAGAGCGCACCCACCCAGAACGTGTCCACCAGCCCCTCCTTCGTCGAAGCCGATGCCGCGTTCATGACCGGGATGATCGGTCACCACGCGCAGGCCGTGCTCATCGCGGGGTGGGCCCCGACCCACGGCGCGAGTCGCGCCATCCAGGCCCTGTGCGAACGGATCGTGGTCGGACAGACCGACGAGATCGGTCTCATGCAGCGCTGGCTCCGCGAGTGGGGCAAGCCGGTCCCCTCCGCCGACGCCTCGCACGACATGATGCCCGGCATGGAGCACATGGCCCACGCCATGATGCCGGGCATGCTCACCGGCGACCAGCTCCGCGAGCTCGACAAGGCCCGCGGCAAGGATTTCGACAAGCTCTGGCTCCAGGCGATGATCCGCCACCACCAGGGCGCGCTCACGATGATCAAGGACCTGCTCGCCGTGCCAGGTGCCGCGCGCGACGACGCGGTCTTCAAGTTCGTCTCCGACATGAACGCCGACCAGGGCATCGAGATCGAGCGCATGTCGGGCATGTTGTCGGCCATGCAGTGAGTATCACTCTCCTTCTACCGGGATCGTCCATGCCTCCTGTCTCCCCCGTGGTTCCCCGCGGTCGTGCCCGGCACGCCCTCCGGGTCGTTCCCTTCCTCGGCTTGGTGCTGGCGCTGGGTGCCTGCGGCTCCTCGTCCTCGGGTGGCGGGGCGGTCATGGCGACCGCCGCGCCGAAGCCCGATCCGCGGGTGGGCCTCAAGGCCGGCCTGACCGATGCCGGCCAGGCGCTGTGGAACCTGAAGCTGGTGTCGAACACGCCGTCGTCGGACAAGTTCCACGGCGTCACCAACTCCGACCTGGCGTTCAGCGGCCCGTACGTGATGCAGGGCAACTACAACGGCTTCCAGGTGTGGGACATCAGCAACCCGGTGGCGCCGGCGCTCAAGCTCGGGTACCTCTGTCCCGCCTCGCAGAGCGACGTCTCGGTCTTCCGGAACCTGCTCTTCGTCTCGGGTGAGGGTTTCGGCGGTCGGGTCGACTGCGGCGCACAGGGGGTGCCGGACACCGTGAGCAAGGACCGGCTCCGCGGCATCCGGATCTTCGACATCACCGACATCGCCAACCCCAAGTACATCGCCAACGTCCAGACCTGCCGCGGCTCGCACACCCACACCGTGGTGAACAGCCCCGCCGACGCCGAGAACGTCTACGTCTACGTCTCCGGCTCGGCCCCGGTGCGCTCGCCCAGCGAACTGCCCGGCTGCTCCAAGCTCACGCCGGACCAGGACCCGAACTCGGCGCTGTTCCGGATCGAAGTCATCAAGGTGCCGCTGGCCCATCCCGAGCAGGCGGCGATCGTGAGCTCGCCCCGGATCTTCAACGACCTGGCCCCGGTGACCAGCCACGGCGATACGCCCGAGGACAAGGCCCGGGCCGCCAAGGCCGCCGCCGAGGCGCGCGCCCGCGGAGCCTTCACCGCCAAGATCGGCCAGGAGGAGATCGTCCTGCCCGATGGCTTCTCCAAGCAGCTGCTCGACAGCATCGTGAAGTCCCGTGGCGGCACCGGCGATGCCACCGGCGCCGACAGCGCCCAGCTCAAGCGGGACCTCCAGGGCCTGGTCGACAAGCTGGTCGGCGCGGGCGGCCCCAAGACCGGCCCGACCCAGTGCCATGACATCACCGTGTACCCGGCCATCGGCCTGGCCGGCGGCGCCTGCGGCGGCTACGGCCTGCTGCTCGACATCAGCGACCCGGCCAATCCGAAGCGGATCGGGGCCGCCGCCGACAGCAACTTCTCCTTCTGGCACTCGGCGACGTTCAACAACGACGGCACCAAGATCCTCTTCAGCGACGAGTGGGGCGGCGGGGGCCAGCCGCGCTGCCGCGTGACCGACAAGAAGGAATGGGGCGCCGACGCCATCTTCACGCTCGAAAACCGGAAGATGGTGTTCAAGAGCTACTACAAGATGCCCGCGGCCCAGACTTCCTTCGAGAACTGCGTCGCCCACAACGGCTCGCTCATCCCGGTGCCGGGCCGCGACATCATGGTGCAGGGCTGGTACCAGGGCGGGATCTCGATCTTCGACTGGACCGACGCCGCCAACCCGAAGGAGATCGCCTTCTTCGACCGCGGCCCGGTCGACGGGACCAAGATGCAGAGCGGCGGGTCCTGGTCGGTCTACTGGTACAACGGGCTGATCGTGAGCTCGGAGATCGCCCGCGGTCTCGACATCCTGGAGCTCACCCCGAGCCCGATGCTCTCGCAGAACGAGATCGACGCGGCCAAGACCGTGAAGTTCGACTACCTCAACGTGCAGGACCAGCAGAAGTTCGTCTGGCCGGCGAGCTTCGCGCTGTCCCGGGCGTACCTCGACCAGCTGGAGCGCGGCAACGGGATGAACGCGTCCCGGATCAACGCGGTCCGCAACGCCCTCTCGGCCGCGGAGAAGTCGCCCGCCGGCGTCCGGAGCGAGATGCTGAACCGCCTGAGCGCCGAGCTCCACAAGGATGCCACCTCGGCCAGGGACCAGGCCAGGGTGCACATGCTGGCCGCCTCGGTCGGCGAGCTGGCGAAGATGTAGCAGGGGGTGAGACCCGAGGGGCGAGGGGTGAGGTGGGGGTTCCCTCCTCACCCCTCGCTTCGTTTCTCGATGTATTCTTCACCCTCACGCGATGCGCTACCTCCTCACTCCCATCGGCTCGAGCGGCGACGTCCACCCCTATATCGGGATCGGCCGCGAGCTCGAGGCCCGTGGCCACGAGGTGGTCCTCTTCGGCGCCGAACCTCATCGCGCGGTCGCGGTCCGCAACGGGCTCACCTTCGTCGCGACCGCCAGTGACGACGACTACCACGCCGCCACCCGCAATCCCGATCTCTGGCACCCCCGCCGCGGGGTCGAGACCGTCTTCCAGCTGATCATCCCGACCTTCGAGTCGAGCCGAAAGGCGCTGGAGGAGCACTACCTGCCCGGCCGCACCATGATCGTCGGCCACCCGCTCGGCTTCACCGCGCGGGTCTTCGAGGAACTCACCGGGGCCCCCGCCGCCACTATCCACCTGGCGCCGTCGAGCCTGCGGACCGCCTATCGGGTCCCGGCGCTGCCTCCCGGCACCGATATCTCCGGCTGGCCCGTCTGGCTCAAGCGCCTGCTGTGGCGGGTGATCGACCGCTTCGGGATCGACCCACTGATTGCGCCGGCGCTGAATCGCTGGCGAGCCACCCACCGGTTGCCGCCGGTGCGGCGGGTGTTCAAGGACTGGCTCAATTCGCCCCGACGGGTGATCGGGCTCTTCCCCGAATGGTTCGGGCCCCGCCAGCCGGACTGGCCCGCCAGCTTCATGCACGCCTCGTTCCCGCTCTGGGACGATCCCGCCGAGGACCACATCGATCCGGAGCTGGCCGCGTTCCTCGCGTCGGGCAGTCCCCCGGTCGTAGTCACGCCCGGCAGTGCAAACCGCCACGCCGAGCCCTTCTTCGCCGCTGCCACCGAGGCCCTCACCCGGCTCGGCCGCCGGGGCCTCTTCCTCACCGGGTTTCCCGAACAGCTGCCCCCCCGGCTGCCGCCGACGATCATCCACCGGCGCTACGCGCCCTTCTCGCTCGTGCTGCCGCGCGCCGCGCTGCTCGTCAGCCACGGCGGCATCGGCACGGTGGCCCAGGCCCTCGCGGCCGGGATCCCCCAGCTCATCATGCCCATGGCCTTCGACCAGCCCGACAACGCCTCCCGTCTGCAGGCGCTCGGCGTCGCACGGTGGCTCGCGCCCGGGCGCTTCACCGCGGACCGCGTGGCCGCCGCGCTCCACACCCTGCTCGGCGCGTCGGAGACGATCCGGGCTGCCCGGTCCTGGCGTTCGCGCCTCTCCGAACTCGACGGTATCAGGACCGCGTGCGACATCCTGGAGCGGGAGATGCAGGCGTGAGACGCGGGCGCCCACTCGCGCTCCTCGCGGCCCTGCTCCTCCTCGCCACGACGGCCGTCGCCCAGCAACGGGACTCCACCTCCCTCGAACTCAAGTTCCTCGATGTCGGCCAGGCCGATGCCATCCTCATTCAGCTCGGCCGGAACGCCGTGCTGGTGGATGCCAGCCGGGGCGACGACATCGTGCAATACCTGGAGGAGGAGGGAGTCGACTCGCTGGTAGCCGCGATCGCGAGCCACAACCACGACGACCACCTGGGCGGCATGGACGCGGTCCTGGATAGCTGGCCAGTGGGCATGTACCTCACCAATGGCCGCGTCCCGGGGACGGAGAACGGGAGCCGGGCCCTGGCGCTCGCCCGGGAGCGCGGGGTCCCGACACCGCAGGTCCCCTGGCCGGTCATCCAGCTGGGAGACGCGAGGATCTCCGTCTTCCCGTCCTCCCTCCCCGCCACCGAGCCCGACGAGAACAACTACAGCCTCGGCGTCCTGGTCGAGCGCGGGCGCTTCAAGGCGCTGATGACGGGAGACAGCCAGGAGAACGAGTTGGCCGGCTGGCTCCGGACCAGGAAGATCCCCGACGTCGATCTGCTCAAGGCGGCGCACCATGGGGCCGACAACGGCGTGATTCCCGGATGGCTGCATGCCACGCAACCGGAGATCGTGGTCATCAGCGTCGGCAAGGACAACCCCTACGGCCACCCGGGACGATGGGCCCTCCGCTTCTACGCCACCCACAACCGCCGCATCCTCCGCACCGACCAGGACGGTACCGTCGTCGTGACGGTCGATCCCTCCGGCGCCTACCGGATCGCTACCCGAGGCCCGATTCCGCGATGACCGGGCGACCGGCACGGCCGCCCGGGCCCTGGACGGAGGCCGCTCAGCGTGCCGTCAGCATCGCCACCAGCGCGTCCACCTCCGGCGCCGACAGCTCGAGATTCGGCATCCGCACCGGACCGTCGCCGATCTTCGGCAGGCTCGAGGGATCGGTGAGGCGCTGCCGCACATAGGATGCCTCGAGCGTCCGGCCGGTGAGCACCGGGGCGGCGCCGTCGAGCACGCGATTGACCTCCCCATACTCGGGGATCCCGCCGTTCACGTGACAGGCCCCGCATCCCTTCATCACGAAGAGCTGCCGCCCCCGCTCGACCGGTGTGAGCGTGGGCCGGGTCTGTCCCGGCCGGACGATCGGGATCCCGGCGACCGTGAGGTCGCCCCAGCCGCCGCCGCTGAATCCGCTCTGGATCTTGAGGCTGAGCTGCTGGCCCTCCGGGGCACGGAAGGTCGCGATATAGCTCCCCTTTCGCGCACCGGGCGTCGCGGAGACGGTGATGAGCCCCGCGGGGGCGGTGCCGGTGGGCTGCAGCTGCACCGTCCCCTGCAGCCCGGCGAGCGGATCCCGCCCATGCTGGCGGACCATGTACTCCAGGCGATAGCTCTTGCCCGCCTCGAAATACGGCGGGGGATCGACGATCGTGATGACCGCCCATCCCCCGACCGCGGAGTGCATGCCGAGTCCGAGTCCCGCCGCGAGCACCATCTTCTGCATCCCCAGCATACCGCCCTCCCCGTTGTGGTGTGGGGATGGGATGCCGGCCGCCGCCGTGGGGTTTAAGCCCCCGGCTCGACCAGGGCGAGGCCGTCCGGCCCGTCGCCCGCGGGGAGGTACCGCCGCACCGTGAGGGCCGCCAGGTCGATCTCGGCGACTTCGCCCGCGCTCGCGAGCGAGACGTAGGCGGTCCGGCCGTCGCGGGTGAACACCGCGGCGAGCGGCTGTCCCTGGCTCCCATTCGAGCCGTGCCCGGCAATGGTGCCCTTCCGCCTCCTGCTGGCCACGTCATAGAGGTGGATCTCGTCGCTCATCGGATTGGTGATCAACGCGGTGCGGCCGTCTGGCGCGAAGGCGATGCGGTACGGGAAGCCGCTCGTCTGCATCGAGTCGATCACCTTCCAGGCGCCCACGTCCACCGCGTATACCTTGCCGGTATTGTTGCTTCCCACCCACGCCTCGCGCCCATCGGGAGAGAGTCCGATGGCCTCGGTCATCGTACCGACCGGCAGGGTCCGGGTCGCGACCCGGTCGGTCAGGTCGACCGCCGAGATCGAGCCTGAGCGGATGTTCGCGGTGTAGGCGGTGCCACCCTCCGGCGTGAGCGCCAGCATGTGGCTCACGGCCTGGCTCGTCGGATGACTCGAGACCACCGTCCCCGACACCACGTTCACCAGGACAACCATGCCCGCCGTCTCGGACGTGACCGCGACGGTCTGCCCATCGGGAAGGAAGCCGATGCCGTGCGGGCGGGGAAAGCCGAGATCGATCGTGCGGGCCACCTTCCGCGCGACCAGGTCGACGACCGTGAGGGTGTTCCCGGGGGCCTGCGCTCCATAGTCGCTGACAACCGCCCACCGGCCATCGTGCGACGCCGCGGTCTCGTGGGGATTGGCCCCCGTGGGGAGCGTGGCCACGACCGCACCGCTCGCGAGGCTCACGATCGAGACGGTGGAGGCGGGTTTGTTGACGACGACGAGGACGGGATCGGTCGGGGCGTAGGTGAGCGCCGCGAGGAGCAGGAGAAGGGTCATGGGCGATCTACGGCGCCCTGAGAGACGAAGTTCTGCCGCTGCATCGACGCACCTTGAACCGTAATGCAATGACCCGCAATAACTTACAAGTACACGTCAACCTTAGACAAATGTCGTTGTTGACAATACTCGTTATAACGAGTAATATGCTCGCAGGTGATCGCACCACGCGCACACGAGGCCAACGATGTCGCTCCGGGACGAAATCCAGCAGACCCGACCCTTCGCCACCCAGCACGAGGAGGCGATCCTGAACATCGTCCGCACTGCCTCGCAGCTGACC
>DASZPT010000171.1:0-8006 GCA_035549935.1 Gemmatimonadales bacterium | reverse complement strand
GCCGGGGCGGAAGGGCTGCTGACACGGCTCGCCGAAGTGATGTTCATCCAGGTGATCCGGCAGTACCTCGAGGGTCTGCCGGAGGGAGGGACCGGGTGGCTCGCCGGCCTGCGGGACCCGCTGGTGGGCGAGGCGCTGGCCCGCCTGCATGCGAGGCCGGCGCACCCCTGGACCCTGGCGGAACTGGCGACCGAGGTAGCAGGGTCACGCTCGAAGCTGGTGGAGCGGTTCACCGAGATGGTGGGTCAGCCGCCGATGCAGTACCTCGCGCAGTGGCGGATGCAGCTCGCCGCGACGCAGCTGAGCCGGAGCGACGCGAAGGTGGCGGCGGTGGCCGCGGAGGTGGGCTACGGCTCGGAGGCCGCGTTCAGCCGCGCGTTCAAGAAGGCCACGGGGGTGTCGCCGGGCGCATGGCGGATGCGGCGGAGCTGAACGTCACGGGCGTTGAGGGCCGTACGGCGTCTTCTGGAGCGCGGGCGCAAGGTGTACGGGGCGCTCGTCACGGGACTCAAGTTCGCGCGCCGGGATACCCCTCAATCGGGACCCGCTCACTTACGTCCCGCTCCTCGCACCCCTTGCCCCTTGCGCCCACCTACCGGATGCCTCTCGCGTCCCGCGCCCTCAGTACGCGATCCCCACGCGACGCCGCACGAACGGCGTGAGCGTCATCTGCTGCAGCATGAAGAACGCGGTGTCTTCCACCGAGATCGACGTCCCATTCTCCGGGAGGACGTCCGCCGTCACCCGGAAGCGCTTCGTCAGCTCGCCATCGAGCAGGTCAGGACAGCAGACCAGGGTCCAGTCGAGCTGACTGCTCTTGAGTGCCTGCCAGGTCCCCAGGTGCTCGCGGTTGATCGCCGCGAAGATGGCCGGAAAGGTGGGCGCCTCGCTTCGGAGCCTGCCATCGGCGCCGTCGAGTACCCCGGACCCGGCCACCGCCAGCACCCGTGCGATGCCGGCCCGTTTCATCTCGGCGACGATCGTCTTCATCCCCTCCGACAGCGTGGTTCCCGGGTTGGCGAGACCCGCGCCGCCGAGTGCGCTCAGCACCACCTCGGCGCCCTCCAGGGTCGCCCGCACCGCCATCGGGTCGGTGACGTCCCCTGCCACGACCTGGCCGCCCAGCCCGGCGGGCAGGCGGCCGGCGTCGCGCACCAGTGCGCGCGTGGTGTGCCCGTCCTGCGCCGCGTATTCGACGATCCGGCGGCCCACCCGGCCGGTCGCCCCGAAGACCGCGAGCCGCACGGCTAGAGCCGGTCGCCGACGATCGGAAGATCGCGCCGGCGGATGACCACGATGATGAGCGAGGCGAGGAGTACGGTGACCGCGAGCTTGAAGAGGAGGCCGTGATCGCCCTGGACCTCGATGCCGAGCTTCGTGAGGTGGCTCATGATGGCGCCGCCCATGAGGCCGACCGCGAGCACCGCGCCGAGCACGGAGGTCTTCGGGTAGAGGAGGAGCACGACGGCGATGAGTTCCGCGACACCGGTCCCGATCCGGCCCCACGGCTCGAGACCGAGGGTGCTGAAGATGTACCGGGACTCGGGGGCGCCGGTGAACTTGAAGAAGAGCGTCTGCCCCAGGATCGCGGCGGCGGTGAGCTGGCAGGCCCAGCTGATCAGGGTGGCGCCGCGCGTCAGTTCCATCGATTTCATGTCCTGCTCCGGGAATCGAAGTTGGCCTTCGGTATCCCCGGAACAACGCCGTCGGCGGGCGGGCGGTTCCCCGTCAGCGCGTGATCCAGACCCATCCAAACCTGCATCCTGGCCGCGACGTCTCAGCCGGCCCTGGCCTCCTCCCCCTGGCTCGCCTGGTACGCCAGGGTGCTCGGCGCGATCCCGAAGTCCTTCCCGGCCGCGATCCCCGCATCCTCGAGCAGCAGCTTGATCAGCGCGTAGTGGTGCACCGTGTGGCTCACCAGGAACTGCAGCTCCCGGCCGATGGTCGAGGGGCGCCAGTCCGGGTGCGCCGAGCCCCCACCCACGTCCATCTGGACCATCACCGGCCGGTCGGCGTCCTCGACATGAATGCGCTCGAGCGCCGCGATGAGTGCGAGAGCCTGTGCGGTCGCGATGGCGGGATCCGTCTCCACCTCCGGGTTCCGCTGCCGGGCGTCATAGTCGATGCGGCCGCCCTCCCACCCGTCCGCGAAGGCGCGGTAGTGGTCGAGCACATGCCGGAACTGGCTGCCGACCGGGGCCCAGCCGGCCCGGGCCGGCGACCGGTAGAGCTCCGGAGCAATCCGGCGCAGGAGGTCGACCCCCTGCTCGAGGAAATGGCGGTTGCCACGGACGGCGGCGAGGGAGAGCGGCATGAATCGGTTTCCAGGGTAGGAAGTACACTGACATAACGTTGGCACTGGGCCGGCGGTTCCGTCCGGGTGTCGGGGCCGGGAACTCTTTCCCGCAGCTCCCGATTAGAGCAGGTGACCGCACGCGTCTCACCCGGAGGAGCCTATGCAGCAGTCACCCGACCCGAAGACGATTCGCACGGCGATCCCGCCCCGCTTCCAGGGGCAGCGCGAACGGGTGCTCCGGATCCTCGAGCGGTGGGAGCTGAGCATCTCCGCCTCCCGCCTCCAGCCCGCCCAGCCCCGGTGAGAGTACTGATGTTCGGGTGGGAGTTCCCACCCTTCCAGGCAGGCGGCCTCGCGACTGCCACCGTCGGCCTGGTGAAGGGCCTGCTCCGCAGCGGTACCGAGGTGACCCTCGTGGTTCCCTTTCCCGCCGACGCCTCCCCGATGCCGGACCTCCGTCTGGTGAGCGCCGACGGACCCGGCCAGGACCAGCTGGTGGTGCACCGCATTCCCTCGCCGATGGCGCCGTATGGTGGCGCCGAGGCGTACCAGGAGATCTTCAGCCGGATCCGGCAGCAGCCGCGCCGGCAGGCGGGTCCGGTCTACGGCGCCGATCTCTTCCAGGAAGTGGCTCGCTACGCGAGTCTCGCCGGGGAGATTGCCGCGCGCGAACCGCACGATGTCATCGACACCCACGACTGGATCACGTTCGCTGCCGGCATCGAGGCCCGCAAGGTCTCCGGCAAGCCGCTGGTGGCGCACATCCACGCGACCGAGTTCGACCGGGCGGGGGATGGCGCCAATCCCGAGATCTGCCGCCGCGAATACGAGGGGATGATGGCGGCGGACCGGATCGTCGCCAACAGCCACGCGCTCAGGCGTACCTGCGTCGAGCGCTACGGCATCCCCGCCCACCGGATCGACGTGGTCCACTGGGGCATCGACGGCGAGGGATTTCCCGCCGAGACGCCGCGGGAGGACTTCTTCGCCTCGGCGGCTCGCCGGCGCCGCCGGGTGCCGGTCGTGCTCTTCCTGGGCCGGGTCACCTGGCAGAAGGGCCCCGACTATTTCATCGAAATGGCGGGCCGGGTGTCGCGCCACGTGCCCGAGGCCAAGTTCATCGTGGCGGGCCAGGGCGACATGCTCCCGCACCTCATCCGCCGGAGCGCCGAGCTCGGGATCGCCGGCCGGGTGCACTTTGCCGGCGGTGTCGGCGGGACGGATGTGCACCGGCTGTACCGTCTCGCCGATGTCTGCGTGATGCCGTCGGTGAGCGAGCCCTTCGGGCTCGTGGCGCTCGAGAGCCTCCGCAACGGCACTCCCTGCATCATCCCGAAGAACGCGGGCGTGGCCGAGGCGGTGACCAACGCGTTCAAGGTCGACTTCTGGGATGTGGACGCGATGACCAACCAGATCGTGGCGCTGATCCGCTACCCGGTGCTGCGCGAGGAACTGAGCCGGAACGGGCTGGCGGAGGTGCAGGGCCGGCGCTTCTCGCTGGAGGAGCCGGCTCGGCGCACGGCCGCGTCGTACGAGGCCGCTCGCCGCGGCAGCTGAAGTCCGCACGGGCCGTACCGGGGGCGGGCGCGAAGGACAAGGAGTGCTCGTCGCGGGACTCAAGTCCGCGCGGCTTGTACCGGGGGCGGGCGCGACGGACAAGGAGTGCTCGTCGCGGGACTCAAGTTCGCCCTCAGGGACAGCCCTCAATCGGGACCCGCTCACTTACGTCCCGCTCCTCGCACCCCTTGCCCTTCGCGCCCATCCACCGGATCCTCGCGCGACCCCCGACCCCCGACCCCCGACCCCCGACCCCCGACCCCCGACCCCCGACCCCCGACCCCCGACCCCCTCACCCCCGCGCCTCCAGCACCCGCACGATCTCCGGCGCACCCTCGCAGGGCGAGCCCATCACATAGCCCAGGGTCACGCTCGACGCCTCCACGACCAGCCGAGTGAGGCTCACGGTCACCGCGTCCTCGCGGTGCATGCAGACCGAGAGCGCGCCCTTGGCCGGGACATGACTCTGGTGGAGCCGGTAGAAGGTGTCTTCGTTCGCCATGCCCTCCATCAGGGTGGCCGCGAAGAGCTTGCGGCGGCTCTCCTCCGCCTCCCGCTGGACCAGCGACGAACTCGCCGCGAGGAGCCCGCTCACCCCCTCCGTCTCGTCCGTCAGACGCCCGCCATCCCAGCTGAGGAGCAGGGCGGGGAGCCCGGGCTCGAAGACGCCCAGGCGGAACGGCGCGTACTGCAGGAGTCCCGCGCGCTTCACCGCGTTCCAGACCTCGGCCTGGGAGGTGTGATGCGCGAGATCGAGCAGCAGCCGGCCCCGGCTCACCTGCCCGGCGACCGGTCCCCGCTCCTTGTCGTACTGGTTCAGGATGCAGAGCGCGACCCGCCGGTCGTTGACAAGGGCCCAGCTCCCGCCGCCGTCGGGATCGATCGGCGCGAGGAAGCGGACCCCGTCGCGCATCTGCTCCTCGGGCGGCAGGCCGATGCTCCGGGTCCGGCGCTCGTCCCGGTTGAAGTAGACGGCGAAGCCGCGGTCGTGCCGGAGCCAGCTCAGGGTGCACATCAGCGGGTGCCGCTGGGACGGAAGTCGGCGAGGAGGGCGGTGTGGAGCTCCGCGGCGAGCCGCTTCCGGTCGGCGCCCGAGACCGCCGTCCGCCCGAAGGCGACCCGCGCCATGCTGGGACCGAGCCGGCAGACGAGGGCCAGGTGCGGCAGGAAGGTCATGTCGCCCCACCAGCAGAGCGACTCGGCGGCGGGGGGATCGCCGGGGTCGGTGTGATACGAGAGGGCGGCGGTGTGCACCGGGAGGGCGTCGGCGGCGGGCAGCTCGAGGAGTGACGACCGGAGCGGCAGCACCGTCGTCCCGTCGCTGCTGGTCCCCTCCGCGAACAGCAGGATCCCCGCGCCCTCGGCCAGGCGCCGGCGCATCGCGTCGGTTACCCGCACGGTGTCCCGCCGGGATTCGCGGTCGACGAAGATGCAGCCGATGGCGCGGGCGCCGAGCCCGAACACCGGCCAGGCCCGCACCTCCCGCTTGGCGACGAAGACGGTGTCGAGCTCGCTCAGGAGGACGACGATGTCGAGATACGAGAGGTGATTCGCGACGAGGAAGAAGGGCGGGGTGGGGGGTGTTCCCTCGACGACCACGTCGATCGAGAGCAAGCGCAGCAGTCCCCGGGCCCAGCGCCGCACCTGCCGCCGCCCCCGGGCCGCTCCCCCGGGCCCGATCCGCGCGACGGCAAAGCCCGCGAGGAGGAGCAGGGTCCAGAGTGGTACCACGACCAGGCGGAGGGTACTGCGCAGCGTGGCACGGGGTCGCGGGGAGGTGAGCTCAACCGCGCCCGGCAATGCCGTCACCTGAAGAAGGTCCTCACAACGCTCGGGTCGACCGTGGTGACATCGAGTCCCACGATGAAGTCGATGGTCTTGAAGAGCCGGTCGATCGCCGGGGGTCCCCAGACCGTGGCGCCCAGATTGAGGTAACTCTGGAACAACGCTGGAATATGGGGGTCCGGCGCGGGGCCCGCATCGTCCGCCCCGTCACAGGTCGTGTGCGGGAGGGGGACCACCCGGACCCTGGGGTCGACCCGGCCCTCCTGTTCGAGCCGGGTCATCACGGCCCGCCCGAGCCGCGGGTCCTGGCTGGTCAGGGAGCAGCAGCCGAAGAGGCAGGTGTGCCGGTTCCAGATCAGGTAGGCGGCGAGCCCCCGCCAGAGGAGGTTGAGGACCCGGCCATTGCGGTGCTCGCGCGCCACGCAGGCGCGACCGAGTTCGACCGACCGGCTCAAGACGTCCGCCGGAACGCCGCTCAGGTCGAACTCGTCGGCCGAATAGAACCCGCCGTGGGCCTGGGCCATGGCGGCGGTCTGCATCCGGTAGGTTCCCACCACCTCGCCGCCGTCGCGCGACTCGATCATGAGGTGGTGGAACCGCGCGTCGAAGTCGTCCTCGTCGCGGCCGGTGACGTACGCCAGGTCGAGGCCTTCGCCCAGCTCGAGATTGAACACCGTGAAGCGGAGCTGCAGGATCCGGTCGAGGTCCTCGCTGGTCCGGGCGAACCGCACCCGGTAGCGGCCGGCCTCGACTGTCGTGTCCGGGAGCGAGGCGGGGGCCACCGGGTAGTCGAGGGCGCGGGGCGCCCGGCGCTCAGCGGTCATTCAGAGTCGCTCGATCGTTGAGGGTTCGACCGCGAGGTACAGGAGATCACCCCGGCGCGAGGCCCGGCCCGTCACCCGCACCGGCACACCCACCAGGTCCAGGATCCGGCTGCCGACGGCCTGTCCCTCCGCATCGGTGAGCAGGAACCGCCAGTCGTGCCCCGCCGAGTCCCGCGCCACCAGGAGGGGCGGCGCTCCGCCGCTGATGCACCGCACGGCACAGGCCCTGTGGGTTACACCGTCACCCGGGGTCATCACGCCGAGATGGCACTTGCTGTCCACAATCTCGCCGGTGAGGCGCATCCCGCCTAGATCCTCCACCGGGTCGAGCGGCCTGGTCGCGCCGGCGTGCGGTACCGGGTCCGCGGCGAGCTCGACCGCGGTGCTGCCGTCGCGGTGGATCAGGGTTCCCTCGAGGCGGACCTCCTGCCCGTCCAGTCCCCTGACGGATGGCGCGGCGCCGTGTTTCCCCCGGGCGACTATCACATAGTACGACCAGGCGGGGCTCGCGGATCCGGGCCGCGGCACAGCGAGCACAGGATAGGGCGTCTCGATCACGCGCCCGTCAAGGTCACGCACCAGTCCGTACTCGAACTGCCCGTTCCCCACCCGGGGTGCCACCAGCGCCGCCAGGACGGCGAGCAGGGCCACCAATCCGATGACGGAGACGATACGCGGCCGGAGAAATCGCGCCAGTGCCGCCCCGGCCCGCGGGAAGTAGCCGACGTAGAACTCGGTCTCGTTCATGCCCGCCTCGCGGGGATCGCCGCGGGCGGCACCGGCGTGCCGGGCGGATTGGCGGTGCGGTGCACCTGGATCCGTCCGTCGACGATGCGCACCCGGTAGGTGGGAATCTTCTCGGTGAATGGCGGAGGGGACGAGCCGCTCTCGGGGAGGTACTGGTAGCCGTGCCAGGGGCAGGTGAGGCAGCCGTCGACGATGCGGCCCTCACCGAGCGGGCCCCCCTGGTGGCGGCAGACGTTGGAGACGCAGCTGATTCCGCCGGCGTGCCGGACCACCGCCACCCGCTCGCGCCCGACCACGGCGGTCCGCGCCCTCCCCTCGATACAGTCGTCGACCGCGCCCACGTCGACCCAGTCGCCCGGCTCCGCCTCGAGCCGGTCGCGGGGGCGCTCGCGGAGCCCGGCCGCGAGGTGGAGCCCGAAGACGAGCACCGCACCCGTCGCGATCAGCGCGGTGAACCCGCCCTGCCGGTCATCCTGGAGCGCGCCGAGCGCCACATGCCCGACCAGGAGGGCGTAGGCGACATAGACCAGCATGTGCAGCGCCTTCCAGACCGGGGCCGAGAGGAGCGCCAGCCAGAAGTCGTGACTCGTGGCCGCCATGGTCCACAGGATGAGGAGCGCGGCGAGGCCCAGCAGCTCGAACGGGAAGCGGCCAAGGTCGCTCGCCCGGCCGGTGCCGGTCAGGAGACTCACCAGGGCCGGCGTATCGCCGAAGGCGTGGAACTGCACGACCGCGAACGTCGCGTGCGAGAGCGCCAGGGTGCACATCAGGACCCCGAGGTGGCGCCGGTTGTACAG
>DASZPT010000170.1:0-3149 GCA_035549935.1 Gemmatimonadales bacterium | reverse complement strand
CGCCGTCGGGGCCATCGGCCTCGGCTGCATGGGGATGAGCGACTTCTACGGACCGGCGGAGGATGCACGCTCGATCGCCGTCATCCACCGGTCGATCGACCTGGGCATGAACTTCCTCGACACCGCCGACATGTACGGGGTTGGGCGGAACGAGGAGCTGGTGGGACGCGCCATCGCCGACCGGCGCGATCGGGTGGTGCTCGCCACCAAGTTCGGCAACGTGCGGGCGCCCGACGGGCGGCTCCTCGGCATCAACGGCAGGCCGGAGTACGTGCGGAGCGCCTGCGAGGCGAGCCTCCGGCGGCTCGAGGTGGAGACGATCGATCTCTACTACCAGCACCGGGTCGATACCACCACGCCGATCGAGGAGACCGTCGGCGCGATGGCAGAGCTGGTGAAGGAGGGGAAGGTCCGCTGGCTCGGCCTCTCGGAGGCGGCCCCCGCCACCATCCGACGGGCGCAGGCGGTCCATCCGATCACCGCGCTCCAGACCGAGTACTCGCTCTGGAGCCGTGAGCCCGAGGACGAGCTGTTCGCGCTCTGCGACGAGCTGGGGATCACCTTCGTGGCGTACAGCCCGCTGGGTCGCGGCTTCCTCACCGGGGAGATCAGGCGGGTCGACGACCTCGCGCCCGACGACTGGCGCCGCAATCATCCGCGCTTCCAGGGCGAGAACTTCGCTCGGAACCTCGACCTCGTCGGGGCGATCGGGGCGATGGCGGCGGAGCGGGGCGTGACGGCGGCGCAGCTGGCGCTGGCGTGGACCCTGGCGCGGAACCCGAGGCTCATCCCCATTCCGGGCACCCGCCGTCTCGAGCGGCTGGAGGAGAACGCGCGGGCGGCGGAGATCCGGCTCACACGCGCCGAGCTCGATCGGCTGGATGCGATCGCGCCCAAGGGCGTCGCGGCGGGTGCGCGCTATCCCGAGGCGGGCCTCCGCGCGGTGGGGAGGTAAGAGGCATGGCCACGCCCCTGCTGCCTCACACGGCGATCCGGAACCTCGACTACGTCATCCTCCTCTGCGACGACCCGGCGCGGATGCGGGCGTTCTATTGCGGCATCCTCGGCTTCCCGGTCTACCGCGATCAGTGGAACGGCGCCTGGCTGGAGCTCCGGGTGGGCTCGGTTCTCCTCGTGCTCCGGCCACGGGGCTGGCTCACACTCGGTGGCGCGAGTCCCGATGGCGAGCGGGCGCGCGGCACCGCCTCGGTGCAGCTGGCCTTCCGGGTCACGCCGAACGAGGTCGACCGCATTCACGCGCGCCTGGTCGCGGAGGGAGTCCCGGTTCTCGACCCGCCGACCGACCAGCCCTGGGGACATCGTACGGTATTCTTCAGGGACCCCGACGGCAACGTGCTCGAGATCTACGCCGACCTCTGACCCCACTACCTTTGCTGGAGCCACAAGCAAGGCAGTGACCCGTGTCGCACCTCGAGATCAGCGCCATCCGTGTCCCCGAGCAGGACCGGATCCTCACCCACGACGCCCTCGCCTTCCTCCTCGAGCTGGAGCAGCGCTTCGGCGCCCGCCGCCGGGCGCTGCTCGAGCGCCGGCAGGTCCGGCGGGCGGCGTTCCGCGCCGGGACACTCCCCGGGTTCCTGCCCGAGACCCGCGAGATCCGCGATGCGAGCTGGCGGGTCGCCCCCGCGCCGGCCGACCTCGATGACCGGCGGGTGGAGATCACCGGTCCGGTCGAGCGGAAGATGATGATCAACGCGCTCAACTCCGGCGCGCGCGTCTTCATGGCCGACTTCGAGGACGCGCTCTCGCCGAGCTGGGCCAACGTGATCGGCGGGCAGCTCAACTGCGTCGACGCGGTGCGCCGGCGCCTCGACTACACCGCGCCCGACGGGAAGCGCTACCAGCTCAACCCGGCGGTGGCGACGCTGGTGATCCGGCCCCGGGGGTGGCACCTCCGCGAGAAGCACCTCCGCCTCCACGGCCAGCCGGTCTCGGGGAGCCTCGCCGACTTCGGGCTCTACTTCTTCCACAACGCCGCCGAGCTGCTCCGGCGCGGGAGCGGGCCGTATTTCTACCTCCCCAAGCTCGAGAGCCATGAAGAGGCCCGGCTCTGGAACGACGTCTTCATCGCCGCCCAGGAGCTGCTCGGCATCCCCCGCGGGACCATCCGCGCCACGGTCCTGATCGAGACGATTCTCGCCGCCTTCGAGATGGAGGAGATCCTCTTCGAGCTCCGGGAGCACGCCGCCGGGCTCAACGCCGGGCGCTGGGACTACATCTTCTCGCTGCTCAAGAACTTCGGCCACCGCCCCGACTTCCTGCTGCCCGACCGGAGCCAGGTGACGATGACGGTGCCGTTCATGCGTGCCTACACCGAGCAGCTGGTACGCGCCTGCCATCGCCGCGGCGCCCACGCGATCGGGGGGATGGCGGCGTTCATTCCGTCGCGCCGCGACGCCGAGGCCAATGCCCGGGCGCTCGCGAAGGTGCAGGACGACAAGCAGCGCGAAGCGGGCGACGGCTTCGATGGCTCCTGGGTGGCGCACCCCGATCTCGTGCCGGTGGCGCAGGCGGCATTCGACCGGGTGCTCGGCAGCCGGCCCAACCAGAAGGACCGCCTCCGCGAGGAGGTGGTGCCGGATGCGAAGGCGCTGCTCCGGGTCGCGATCCCCGGCGGCACGGTGACGGAGAGCGGCGTGCGCGCCGACGTGAAGGTCGCCATCGAGTACATCGAGAACTGGCTCGAGGGGCGCGGTGCCGTCGGCATCGACAATCTCATGGAGGACTCGGCCACCGCCGAGATCTCGCGGATGCAGCTGCAGCAGTGGGTGCGGCTGGAGGTGAAGCTCGCGGAGGGGTCGATCCTCACCCGCGCGCGATACGGGCAGATCCGGCAGGAAGAGCTGGCGGGGTTGCTGGCACAGCGGCCGGACGCCGGGAAGCTGCACGAGGCGGCGGCACTGCTCGACCGGCTGGTCGACCAGCCGATCCCGGAGGAGTTCCTGACGCTGGGAGCGTACGAGTACCTGGAGTGAGGAGTGAGAAGAGAGAAGCGAGAGCTGGTGTTCTTGTCTTCCCGGCGAGGGAATTCAACGCAGAGGCGCAGAGGACGCAGAGGGCCGCAGAGGGATCCAGCACGTTCAGGGCGTTTGCCCAGGTCCGACTCGTCGTTTTGTGGTGAACTCATC
>DASZPT010000169.1:0-1775 GCA_035549935.1 Gemmatimonadales bacterium | reverse complement strand
TCCTTCAACCGCCGTGAGCTGGTCTGGCCGGTGGCTGGCTGGTTCGCCGGCGGTGCCATCCCCTCGGCGCTGATCGGTGCGGTCCTGTTCGTCGCCGCGCCAGCGTCGATCCTCACGAAGCTGCTCGGCGTCTCTCTGCTGGCCAGCGTTGGCTACCGCCACACGAAGCTAGGCCCAATACCGATAAGTTTAGGGCCAGAGGACGCGGACATTCGTCACGGCGACTGGCGTCAGCAGCGAGGTGGAGCCAGTCGGCGGCGGGCGCTTGAGCGGGAAATTGCTCATCTTGCGCTTGATGGCGCGGGGGTTGTGGCGTGGGCGGCGGGGTGGGAGTCGCTCGGCGCCGACCTCGGTCAGCACACCGGCTGAAAAAGGGGGAGGCGCTCGGGTGGGGTGCGCTGGGCGCGTGGGATGGCGCGGCGGAGCACGCGGAGGGCGCCGGTGAAGCTGAGGCGATCGGGGTCGATCCCCTCTTGCAGCGCGGCCTGGTGCATCACGGTGCGGACCGCGAGGTGGGCCAGCAGCAGGCCGTAGGCCTCCTGGACGACCTCGCGGGGGTGCTTGCTGCGGAGCGGGCGGGGGTGCGCCCACTGGTGGACCTTGACCTCGTCCAGCGCGGTCTCGATCTCCCAGCGCTCGTGATAGGCGGCGGCGAGCTGCTCGGCCGGGAAGGCGTGCTCGTCGAGCAGGGAGGTGATCAGGCGGTACGTCTCCCGCCCGGGCCCGGCCGGCGTGTCCAGCGCGTACTCGACCACGCGCAGCTCGATCCCCTGCACGTCGCGCCGCCGCGCGTCGGGCGAGGGATAGATCCGGGCCAGGAACGAGCCGTCGGTCAGGACCTCGGTCGGACGGAGCACGATGTTCTTCTTGGTCCGCCCCAGGAAGTGGGCCCGGCGTTCGAGGGTGGCGCGGACCAGCTCGTACGAGTGGAAGCCGCGATCCCACAGCAACAGCATGCCGGGCCCGACCGACCGGAGCAGGCGCAGCGCGGTCGGCACCTCCCCGGAGCGGAACGGCCGGATCACTGCGTCGCAGATGGCGTGGGTGCCGGTCTCGATCAGCGCGAGGATGCGGATCTGGGGGAACGCCGCGACGCCGCGCCCGGTCGTCGGACGCCCGAACGCACGGGCATTCTCCGGCGTGTCGGCCACGTCCAGCGTCGTGCCGTCGATCGCCATCAGCCGCAGCCCGCCCAGGAACGCCCCCCGCGTCCGGGCGGTCGCGATCGGCCGCGCCACGGCGCGGAACAGCTCGCGCAGCAACCGGGCCCCGGCTCGCTGCCGGGCCTGGACGATCGCCGCCGTGCTCGGCAGCCGCCACGCTGACTGCTCGCTGGCAGCCCCCTCGCGCCAGCCGGCGACGACTTCCGCGAGCACGTGCCGCATCGACTCCGACGCCCACAGCCCCATCGCCACCACGAGCGTCACCACCAGGTGGGTCGGCAGCCGACGGCGACGCCGCTCCCGCGTCCCGGTCCGCTCGATCGTGGCCGCGACCGTCTCATCGGGAATCGCCGCTTCCAGCGCATCCAACAGCGGTCGGTCCCCCAGCCCGGCCGGCCCCAGCGACGCTTCCCACGACCACCCGCGCAGCGTCATCGGCAGCCCTCCCGATCGACTTGACCGGAAAGACTACCGCCTATGACGCTAACTTACAGGTATTGGGCCTAGCTCAGTCCCTTGCCGGCCTGAGTCGGGATGATGTCCGCATCTCCCGGGCAGATCGAGGCGGGGCTCTGCGGCATGCTAGCGACGCTGAAGATCGGGTCGCGCCTT
>DASZPT010000168.1:0-5936 GCA_035549935.1 Gemmatimonadales bacterium | reverse complement strand
CGAGGAGATGTTCGTCCAGACGATCCGCCAGGGGCGGCATGCCGGCGTGGGCCGGGCGCTCCTCCCGCCGATGCCCTGGGAGAACTACCGCCAGATGTCGGACGACGATCTCCGCGCGATCTTCGCCTACCTGCAGACGATCCCGGCGATCGACAACAAGGTCCCGGCGCCGAAGCCGCCGGCACCGGCGCCGGCCGCCACCGTCGCCCCGGCCCAGTCGCGCGCCGGCTGACCCGGGACCCTTGGCCGGATGGGTCGCGTCCCCTCCGGCCCGGCGCGGTGGAGCGGTGAGACACCCGCCTCCGCCGCGTCGTTGTACCGGGTGACGCCCGCGGCGCCGCACCGGGGAGGTACTCTGGCGACGCACGAGAGCCCCGTCCCTCGACCGCGACTGGTGTCCGAGATCACCCGTGTCGCCAACGCGATCCGGCTGAGTCCCCGCACCACCAGGGCCTACCTCGGCTGGATCCGCCGGCTGGTCCGCTGGGCGGGGATGCGTCACCCGCTCGAGATTTCCGAGGCCGATGTCTCCCGCTATCTCACCTCGCTCGCCACCCGCGAGCACCTCTCGGCCGGCTCCCAGATCCAGGCCCGTTCGGCGCTCCTCTTCCTGTACGGCCGCGTGCTCGGGCGGGACATCGAACTCCCCGAGCACCTCGCCGGCATCCACGCGCCGCGGCGGGTCCCGGTGGTCCTCTCGCCGCAGGAGGTGAAGGACCTCCTGGCGCAGCTGGAGGGGGTCCCCTGGCTCATCGCGGTGCTGCTCTATGGCGGCGGTCTCCGGCTGCTCGAGTGCCTGCAGCTCCGGGTCAAGGATGTGGACCTCCGGCGGAACGAGATCGCGATCCGGGGCGGCAAGGGAGACAAGGACCGGTGGGCGCCGCTTCCGCAGGTGGTCCGCGCGCCGCTCACCGCCCACCTGATCCGGGTGCGCACCCTCCACGAGCGCGACCTGCGGAACGGATTCACCGGGGTTCAGCTGCCCTTCGCGCTGGCGCGGAAATATCCCCGGGCCGCGACCGACCTCCGCTGGCAGTGGGTCTTCCCGGCGCGCACGCCATTCATGGACCAGGCGACCGGACTCCTCCGGCGGCCGCACCTCCATCCAACCGCCTTCCAGCGCGAGATCAAGGACGCGGTCGCCCGGGCGGGGATACGGAAGCATGCCACCGCGCACACCCTTCGCCACTCCTTCGCCACCCACCTGCTGCAGAGCGGGACCGACATCCGCACCGTCCAGGAGGTCATGGGCCACAACGACGTCCGGACCACGATGATCTACACCCACGTGCTCGCCCGCGGCGGCGGCGTCCCGAGCCCCGCCGACCAGCTCCTCGGCCCGCTCCTCCCCGACGACCATTGAGCGCTTGCGAGCGGGGACCGCCCTCGTCACCTTAGGCCGCGTGCGCTCCCCCGATCCTCGATGACCGATGAACGCCTCCGGCTCGCGGCCGACGACAACCTGGCCGCGCATGCCATGCTGCCCTGCCGGGTGCTGCCGCGCGCCTGGGTAATCACCGATCCGGCACTGACCCTGGTGGACTCGGGGATTCCCTGTGACACCTTCAACATCGTCTGCCGGGCCCGGCTCGACGGCGCGAACGCCGCGCGCCGGATCACCCACGCGCTCGATCTCTATCAGGAGACCGGGCATCCCTTCTCCTGGTGGCTTGGTCCAGGCGCCACGCCGGCCGAGCTGCCGGAGCTGCTCGTGCGCGCGGGACTCGCGGCCGCGGAATCGGAGCTCGCCATGGCGCTCGACCTTGCCCGGCTCCCCGCCGCCTCGCCGGCCGGCCCCGATGGCCTCCGGGTGACGCGGGTGCGGACGGCGGAGGACCTGGCCACCTTCGCGGCGCTGAGCGCGGCCAACTGGGATCCCCCCGATCAATCCGTGACCCGGTTCTACCGGGACACCAGCGCGGCCTTCCTCGACCCTGCCTCCCCCCAGTGGCTCTACCTCGGGTGGCTCGATGGGGCCGCTGTCGCGACGGCGGAGGTGACGGTGGGCGGGGGTGTCGCCGGGCTGTACAACATCGGCACGCGCCCGCAGTACCGGGGGCGCCGGATCGGCTCGGTCATGACCTGGGCGCCGCTTCGGGAGGCGCGGGAGGCGGGGCTCGACACGGCGATCCTGCAGGCGAGCGAGATGGGTCAGGGCCTCTATGCCCGGCTCGGCTTCCGGCCCTTCGGCACCATCACCGAGTTCAAGCCAGCACCTTCCGGGACGGGCTCATGACCTCCTTCCTGTCGTCGCGCGGGGCCAGGGGCTTCGCGGCGCTGCTCAACGCCCTCTTCGCCGTCGCCCTCCTCTTCCTCGGCGGGCGGATCCTCCTCCACGCCCGCTTCTCCCTGGTGGTGGTGCTGCTGGTCGGGGCATTCGCGGCGCTGGCGCTCCTCGGCGCGGTGGCGGCCGTCGGCATCTGGCGGGGCTCGCTCCTCGGCGCGTTCCTGACGCTCGTGGTCCAGGGGACGCAGCTCATCCAGTCGCAGAGTTACACCCTCACCTACACCTCGAGCCTGCCGGTGTCGCTGGTGGTCGGTATCGGCGCCGATGGCGCGCCCCGCGCCCGGGCCACCTGGCGCCCCGCCCTCGAGATCACCCCGGAGGACGACCAGGACCGCCCCTGGATCGGGCTCGACCTCCCCGCCCTCGCCGCCATCGCGATCGCGGCCGTCTCACTCGGCCGGACCCGGCGGATGTCGGCGCCCGGCCGGCCCTGACGCATCTCGGAGTAGCCGGTCGCCCAACAACGCGGGCGGCCGATCACCGCCACTCCGAGGCCGACATGTCCCTTGTTGCCAACCAGCTCGCCGACCGGATCCAGGAAGGCGCCACCACCCTCGCCAATTTTGCGCGCGAGCTCACCGATGCGCAGTGGCGCATCATTGTCCCGCGCGACGGGCGCACCGTGGGGGTGCTCGTTCACCACGTCGCCAATATGTACCCGATCGAAATGACCGTGGTACAGCAGGCGGTGGAGGGGAAGCCGATCACCGACGTGACCTGGGAGGCGGTGGCGGAGATCAACGCCAGCCACGCCCGCGAGTTCGCCGACGTCACCCGGACCGAGGCCCTCGCGCTGCTCGCGCGGAACAGCCTGGAAGCCGCCCGCGCCGTCCGGCGCCTCACCGACGCCGACCTGGCCCGGGCGGTCCCCTTCTCGCTCAGCTTCGGCGCCCCGATGACGGTGCAGTTCATCGTCGAGGACCACCCGCTCCGCCATCCCTGGCATCACCTCTACCGGATCCGGCGCGCCCTCGCCGACTGACCCGGCGGGCTCAGGGCATCACGCCGAACTCGAGGTGGGAGGGCAGCCTCGGGGAGCGCCAGACGCGATGCTCCTGGGCCCGGTAGTCCGCCGGCCGGGCCAGGAAGATGTTCGGCACGAAGGTCTGGGGGTTCCGGTCGTAGAGCGGGAACCAGGTGCTCTGCACCTGGACCATCAACCGGTGCCCCTTCCGGAACCGGTACAGCTGCTGGTGCAGGTCGACGGTGAACGGGGTGACCGTCCCCGCCGGAATGGGGGTGGCCCGGGTGAAGCCCTTCCAGTAGCGCCCGCGCAGGATGTCGGCGCTCACCATCAGCTGGAAGCCGCCCATCCCCGGCTGGTCCGGCAGCGTATCGGGGTAGACGTCGATCAGCTTCACCACCCAGTCGGCATCACTGCCCGTGGTCGACGCGAAGAGCTTCGCGGTCACGTCCCCGGCGATGACCAGGTCCTCCGCCAGCGGCGCCGACGACCAGGTCAGCACATCCGGCCGCCCGTCGACGAAGCGCTGGTCCTGCACCAGCCAGGTGGACCACCCCGTACCGTCGTCGGGGCGGCGCACGTACGGCACCGGCCGGGCGGGGTCGGAGACGTACCGGTCGTAGCCCGGACCCGTCGGCGGCTCGAAGGACAGGGCCCCGTGCTCCCGCAGGTACAGTCTCCGGGGCGCGAGCCCCGCCGGGGGCCAGGCATCGAAGGACCGCCAGGCACCGCCACCGCTCTCGTAGATCCGCGCCCGCGCAAACCTGCCGTCGCCCTTCCCGTGCAGGTACCAGGCGAACCAGGGCCGCTGGATCTCGTTTCGGAAGTATTCCGCCGTGGGACTCCCGAACCCGATCGGTCCGAGCGAATCACCCCGGGTGCGCGCCCACGACCCGTGTGACCACGGGCCGAGCACCAGGTGCCCATATCCCCCCGGATCGTGCCGGGCCGTGGTCCGGTAGATCTGTTGCGGGCCCAGCAGGTCCTCTTCGTCCCAGAATCCGCCGACGAACAGCGCCGGCACCTCGAGCCGGGGCATCGCCCGCGGGAGCTGCCGCTCCTGCCACCAGCTGTCCCAGGTCGGGTGGGTGACAAAGACCTGCCAGGAGGGAAGCGCCGTCACACCGGTTGCCCGCGCCAGCGCATCGAGCGTGGGGAATCGGAGGTAGAAGGCGTACTGGTCGTCGTCCGACTGCGGGAAGCCCTGGCCCCCTTCGATGAAGGCGGTGTAGGCGACCCCCTGGGTCTGCCGGAAGGCGCCCTGGTGGAAGAAGTCGTCGCCCATCCAGGTGTCGCTCATCGGCGCCTGCGGCGAGATCGCCTTGAGCGCCGGGTGCGCCCCGACCCCTGCGAGGGCCGCGAGCCAGCCACGATACGAGATGCCGAGTACACCGACCTTCCCGGTGTTGCGCGGCAGTTGCTTCACCAGCCAGTCGATGGTGTCCCACGCGTCGGTCGACTCGTTGATGCCTTTCGGGCTCCGGGGATCGTTCTGTGCCCGCAGGGTCACGAACTCGCCGCCCGACCCGAACCGCCCGCGGATGTCCTCGACCACGAAGATGTATCCATCCTCGGCGAGTTCGCGGAACTGGGCCGGGGGAACGTCATTCCGCAGTTCGCGCGCGGCACCGAACGGCGTCCGGACCAGGAGGATCGGATAGGCCCGCGTGGTATCGGCCGGCACGAGCGCCACCGCCGAGAGCGTGACCCCGTCCCGCATCGGAATGCGGAGCTCCTGCCGGTGGTAGCCGGTGGACTGGGCAGCGAGTGTCGGAACAACGAGTGGAACAAGGAGGGCGAGATTGCGTACGTGCGCGAGCAGTCGGTGAATTGATCGAGCCATGCCTGTGCGGGAAAGTGGGAAGTGGGAGACAGCCTCCGTATATAATGATCGATCATGGCCAGATTGCCTACCGCGTTCGTTCTTGCCTGCACCGTGCTGGCGATCCTGCCCGATTCCCCGGCGGCACAGGAAGCGCCCCCCGACCGTGCCGCGGCCGAGTCGATGCTCCGCGCCCTGGCCGACAGTGGGTTCAGCGGGGTGGTGCTGGTAGGGAGGGACAGCACGATCCTCTGGAGTGGGGCCTACGGGCGGAGTGTCGCCACCGGCTCCTCCTTCTGGATCGCGTCGATCACCAAGAGCTTCACCGCGGCCACGATCCTGGAGCTGGCGCGGGGGCACCGGCTTTCGCTCGATGATTCCCTGCCCCGCTTCTTCCCGCATCTTCCGGCGGACAAGCGGGCCATCACCATCCGCGAGCTCCTCACCCACTCGGCGGGTCTCGGCGCGACCTACTCCGGCGGCGGCATCGCTGGACGGGACCACGCGGTCGCCGCCATCCTCTCCCAGCCACTCATCTACGCGCCCGGCGAGGGGTATCAGTACGGCGACGACGACTTCGAACTCCTCGCGGCGATTGTCGAGGTCGTGACAGGCCGGCCCTGGTCGCAGTCGGTGCAGCACCTCATCCTCGGCCCCGCCAACCTCGAGGCCACCGGGTTCTGGTGCCCCGCGCCGGGCACCGCGCTCCGGCCGGTTGCCGGGCCCGAGGGCCGGTCAGCCCCCTGCGTTCCCGACGACTGGGGCCACAAGGGCGCCAACGGGATGCGCAGTACCGCAGTGGACCTCTGGCGCTGGAGCCTGGCCCTCCGCGGCGGAGGTGCGCTCGACCCGGCAACCCGCAC
>DASZPT010000167.1:0-4909 GCA_035549935.1 Gemmatimonadales bacterium | reverse complement strand
GCCGGGAAGCTCCTCCTCACCCCTCCCGCCTCACCCCCGGTGCCTCACTACTTCACCGAGCGTTCCGCCGCCCGCTGGATCACCGCGTAGACCGGCAGGCTCAGCTCGCCCACCGCCGGCACCGTCACCCGGACGAACAGCCCGCCGGCGGTCCCGAATCGCTTGGTCCAGGCCGCGGCGTGGCCCTGGTCGTCGAGCGCCAGCACCTCGCTCACGCCCGTGGTATCCGCGGCCCACGGCGCGTTCCAGAATCCGCTCAGTCCCCAGGCCCTGCCGGCCGGTGTCACGCGGATGACGCCGCGCTGGTCGAAGTTGGCGCCCTGGTGGCTCACGCCGAGGAGCCGTTCCGGCCCCTTCCGGTCGACGGCGAGGAGCGAGAGGTCGTGGATGGTGTCACGGGGCCAGATCTCGGGCGGGACGCCCGGCCAGACCACTCGCCCGCCCGCGTCGAGATACTTCCGGAACGGCCCGGTGGCCGGATCGCGTCCAACCAGCTCGGGCGGCAGGTAGTCCACCGCGAAGACGATGACGCTGCCCGGGGCGCGCGCCGGGTCGAGGGCCGACAGCGCGCTGCCGGCGTCGATGACGTCGTAGCTCCGCGCCTTGAGGAAATCCCGGAGGCGGGCTCCCTCCTGGAGGAACGAGGCCTTGTCCAGGCGCTCGTCCCAGAACACCATCCGCCGGAGCGGGGCCTTCGCCGAGAGGTCGAAGGCGTAGAGCGCGCCGTCCTCGTTGCCGAGGTACAGGCGATCGCCGGCAATGGTCGGGGAGGAGAAGGTCCCGGCCGAGAGCAGCACATGCCAGAGTTCCCGGCCGCTCTGGCGGTCGAAGGCGAAGAGCGGGCCCCGGGTGGTGGCGGTGTAGACCACGTTCCCCGAGACGATCGGCGAGCTCCAGACGATGCCCACGGTGTCCCGCCACCGCTCCTGGCCGGTGGCGAGGTCGAGCGCCTGGATGAAGGCGGCGTCCGAGCTCCCGATGTACACCGTGCCGTCGGCGATCGCGGCGGAGCAGTTTACCCACGAGACGTGGTGATCCACCCGCCACTTCTCCTTCCCGGTGGCGAGGTCGAGGGCGTAGAAGAACCCGTCGCGCGCGCCGGCGAGGACCGTGGTGCCGGTGATCGCGGGAGAGGACTGGATCGACTTGCGGTCGAACCCGAAGGTGTCGGACTTGAAGTGGATGCCTTCGGTGCTGAAGCGCCAGCGTTCCCGGCCGGTGGCGCGGTCGAAGGCGTAGACCACGCCGTCATAGCTGCCCACCACCACCAGGTCGCCGCTCACCGCGGGCGAGGAGCGCACCCGCCCGCCGGTGGCGGCCTTCCACTTCACCCGCCCGGACGCGGCGTCGAGGGCGTAGAGGTTGCCGTCGCCGCTCCCCACGAACGCCACGCCGTCCACCACGACGGGCGACGACGTCCAGGTGTCCCCGCTTTCGTAGCCCCAGGCCAGCTTCGTGTCGGGGCCGGTGGCGGTGCGCCAGGCCCGGCGGCCGGTGGTCCGGGTCACGGCCTGGATCGAGCCGTCGGCCGCGGAGAAGAGGAGGAGGTTGCCGCTGACCGCCGGCGTCGAGCTGACGGGCGCGCCCGCGTCGTAGGTCCAGCGCACCGCGCCCCGCGTCTGGTCGGCGGCGTAGACGTGGCCGTCGAGGCTGCCGGCGTACACCACGCCGTCGGTGACGACCGGCGAGGAGCGGACCGGGCCGCCGGTCTGCAGCCGCCAGGCGATGCCTCCATAGCTGCCGCTCGCGGCGGGATAGACGCCGGCATGCGCGGGACCGCCACGGAACATGGCGTCTCCGGTGTCGGGGGACGTGACGGGGACGGCCGCGAGCAGCCAGAGCACTGGCAGCACGAACACCTCCAGGGTGGGTGGGGAATCCGCGGGCGAGACGGCTGTGCTACGGGGACGCCATGTAAAAGGATTCACCGCCGAGTACATTTCCGCGCATGCTTCGCGCCGCCATCGCCCAGTTCCGGCCCGACAAGGGAGAATACGCCGCCAACCTCGCCCGCATGGGCGAGGTCTTCCGGGAGGTGGGACAGTGGGCCGAGCCGCCCGGCCTCGTGGTGGCACCGGAGGCCGCGCTCACCGGCTACTTCCTCGAGGGCGGCGTGCAGGAGCTGGCGCTCCCGGCCGAGCGGCTGTTCGAGGACCTGGCCCGGGTGCACCGCGAGTCCGGCGCCCCCCAGCTCGACATCGCGCTCGGCTTCTACGAGGTCTGGCGCAATCATTTGCACAATTCTGCGCTCTACGCGAGTCTCGGCGGGCCCGACGCCGGGATCCGGCATGTGCACCGGAAGGTCTTTCTCCCGACCTACGGGGTGTTCGACGAGGAGCGGTTCGTCGAGCCGGGCCGGTCGGTGCAGGCCTTCGACACCCGCTGGGGTCGTTGCGCCATGCTGGTGTGTGAAGACGCCTGGCACTCGATTACCCCCACACTCGCCGCCCTCGACGGCGCCGAGGTGATCCTGGTGCCGAGCGCGACCCCGGCCCGCGGGCTGGCGCCCCGTCCCGGCCAGGCCCGCCCCGCCAACCTCGACCGCTGGGACCGCCTCGCGCAGGGGATCGCGGAGGAGCATGGCGTCTACGTCATCGTGGCGCACATCGTCGGCTTCGAGGGCGGGAAGGGGTTCGCCGGCGGATCGATCGTCGCCGGTCCCCGCGGCACCGTGCTGCTGCAGGCGCCGCTCTTCCAGCCGGCCACGGTGCCGGTCGACCTCGATTTCATCGAGATCACCCGCGCCCGGGCCGACGCGCCGCTCCTCTCCGATCTCCAGGTCCGCCTGCCGCATCTGCTCAAGAGCCTCGAACGCGAGGCGGAGGCCGATTCGGCGCAGCCCGTCACCGTCGCGCCGGTCGCGAAGCCGGCGCCCCGGCGGCCCGGTCCCCTGGCGGCGAGCGCCGCCGACGCGCTGGCCATCGATCCCGAGCTCACCCGGACCTGGCTGGTCGAGTTCCTGCGCGACGAGCTGATCCGGCGGCGCAAGTTCACCCGCGCGATCGTCGGGATTTCCGGCGGCGTCGACAGTTCGCTGGTCGCCTTCCTGGCGGCGGAAGCGCTGGGGAAGGACAATGTGATCGGCGTGCGGATGCCGTACCGCACCTCGAGCGCCGAGAGCCTGGAGCATGCCCAGCTGGTGGTCGACGCGCTCGGCATCGATTCGCGGACGGTGGACATCAGCGCCGGGGTGGATGGCATCGTCGGCGCCATCGGGGGCGAGAGCACCCCGGCCCGGAAGGGCAACGTGATGGCGCGGATGCGGATGATCACGCTGTTCGATCTCTCGGCCGAGCTCGACGCGCTCCCCCTCGGCACCGGCAACAAGACCGAGCGGCTCTTCGGCTACTTCACCTGGCACGCCGACGACTCGCCGCCGGTCAACCCGATCGGCGACCTCTTCAAGACCCAGGTCTGGGCCCTGGCGCGGCACGTCGGCGTGCCCGAGGTCATCGTGAGCAAGCCCGCCACCGCCGACCTCATCAAGGGCCAGACCGACGAGGGGGACTTCGGGATCTCCTATCCCCGCGCCGACGTCATCCTGCACTGGCTGCTGCAGGGGTACGGGGCGGAGGAGATCGCCGCGATCGGGTTCACGCCGGCGGAAATCGAGCTGGTCAGAAAACGGCTCGAGAGCACCCACTGGAAGCGCCGCCTGCCGACGGTGGCGATGGTGAGCCAGACAGCGATCGGGGAGTATTACCTGAGGCCGGTGGATTTTTGAGGGGGGGGAGTCGGGAGTCAGGTGTCAGGGGTCAGGAGTCGGCAGGTACGTTTCATCCGACCCCAAACCTCGTACAACGCTTTGATTCCTCCTCCCATCTCACCCCTCACTCTTCAGTTGACAGGTCCCATCCCAGCCGGTAGCTAAGCCCCCAAGACACTTCTCCGACAAAGGCAGAACCGGCGAAAGCCGGCGACGCAAAGCCACGGGTCCTCGCCTCCTCCGCGACGCCTGACACCAAGGCGCCCCGCAGGACTCAAGACCGCCGAGCCGCCGCCCTGGACAGGCTCGGCGTTTGCCTTTCCTCGTCCGCACGTGATCAGGCGCCATCATCGCCATTCGGTGGAGGTTCTCCATGGCACCGGCTCTTTCACGGCGTTCAGTGATTCATCCCCCTGGTTTCCTGAAGCAGTGGCTGAGTGGTGTCTTCGCCCTGGCCGCCGGCCTGGCGGTAGCGGCCGGTTGTGGCGACGATAGCGGAACCGGTACGCAACCGGACTACGCGCTGTCGCTCGCGCCGGCGGCCCTGACCATCGACCAGGGGACCAACGGCACCACCACCGTCACCATCACGCGGACTGATTTCACCGGCGCCGTGACATTGAGCCTCGGCGGGGCGCCGGCGGGCGTCACCGGATCGTTCAATCCGGCCGCCCCCACCGGCACCAGCTCCACCCTCACGGTGACGGTCGGAGCGGCCGTGACGCCCGGGGTCTACGACCTGACCGTGGACGGGACCGGCACGGCCGGCGATCACTCGACGGGCCTCACCCTGACGGTCGAGGCACCGCCGGACTACGCGCTCTCACTGGCGCCGGCGGCCCTGACGATCGCGCAGGGCTCCAACAGCAACACCGCAGTGACCCTCACCCGGACCAACTTCACCGGTGCGGTCACGCTGAGCCTGGGTGGAGCGCCGGCGGGCGTCACCGGTGGGTTCAACCCGGCGTCCCCGACCGGGACCAGCTCCACCCTCACGGTCACAGTCGGGGTAGCAGTGGCGCCCGGCGTCTACAACCTCACGGTGAATGGCGTCGGCACGCCGGGCAACCGGTCGACCCCGCTCACCCTGACCGTCACAGCCCTGGTACCGACGGTGAGTTTCACCACCGGCGCCCAGGCGGTGGGCGAAGGGGTGGGCACGGCGACGATCACGGCCCAGCTCTCCAGCACCTCGACCCAGGC
>DASZPT010000166.1:0-14308 GCA_035549935.1 Gemmatimonadales bacterium | reverse complement strand
CCCCCCCCCCCCCCTCTGACTGTTATCCGATTCGCGAGCCGCCTACCCGCTCAGTCCTCCTCCGCCAGGCACTGTTCCAGGATTCCCATCCCGGTGTCCACGTCGTACTGGTCCAGGACCAGCGGCGGGGCGAGGCGGAAGGTACTCTTGCCACAGCCCAGCAGCAGCAGACCCTTCGCGAACGCCTTCTCGGTGATCCGGTCGATGATCTCGGCGTAGGGTTCCTTGCTCGAGCGGTCCTTCACGAACTCGATGCCGATCATGAGACCGCGGCCGCGGACGTCGCCGACGACGGCGTACTTGTCCATGATCCGCTTCGCGTGGGCCAGCATCCGGTCACCCATCTGCTGCACGTGGGGCAGCATCCCCTCGACGATCTCGAGCGTGGCGAGGGCGGCGGCGCAGGCCACCGGGTTGCCACCGTAGGTCGAGCCGTGGGAGCCGGCCTCCCAGGTCATCACCGATTCCTTCGCGATGAAGGCGCCGATCGGCATGCCGCTGCCGAGGCCCTTGGCGCTCACGATGATGTCGGGCTCCACGTTGTCCCACTCGCAGGCCCACATCTTCCCGGTCCGGCCGACGCCGCTCTGCACCTCGTCGGCGACCAGCAGAATCCCGTGCTGGTCACAGATCTTCCGGAGCTCGGCCAGGAAGCCGACCGGCGGAATCACGTACCCGCCCTCCCCCTGCACCGGCTCGACGAAGATCGCGGCCACGTCGGTCGGGTCGACCTGGCGGGTGAAGAGATCGTGGAGCGCCGAGAGCGAGTGATCGATCGGATCGGCGCTCCGGTAGGGGTTGGCGTAGGGGATGTGGTAGACCTCCGGGAGCAGCGGGCCGAAATGCTTGTGCTGCTTCGCCTTGCTCGAGGTCAGCGACATGGCGCCGTAGGTCCGGCCGTGGAACGAGCCCTGGAAGGCGATGAGGGCCGGACGGCGGGTGTGGTAGCGCGCCAGCTTGATCGCGCCCTCGATCGCCTCGGTGCCTGAGTTCGAGAGGAAGGTCCGCTTGCGGCTCTTCCCTGGCGCGAGCTGCGCCAGCCGCTCCGCGAGGCGGGCGAAGCCATCGAAATAGAAGTCGGTCCCGCAGATGTGCAGGAACTTCCCGGCCTGTTCCTGGATCGCGGCGACCACCTTGGGGTGATTGTAGCCGGTGGAGGAGACCGCGATCCCCGCCATGTAGTCGATGAACCGGTTGCCGTCGACGTCCTCGACCATGGCACCCTGGCCCCCCGCGATGACCAGCGGGTACTCCTTGATGTAGGAGGGCGAGGTCCAGGCGGTGTCACGCTCGATGACCGCGCGGGCCTTGGGACCGGGCGGCGGGGTGAGGAGGCGGGGGTAGGTGCGGGAAGTCATCGGACGGTCCGGGTCAGGTGTCGAGATCAGGGCCGGAGGCCGGAGGCCGGAGGCGGAGCAACTGCTCCGGCCTCCTGCCCCCGGCCTCCTGCCTCATGCATGCACGGCGTGCGTCGGCTCGGAGGGCGTGGCGGCGGCGTGCTCCCGCCACCAGGCCTGGCCCGACGCCGGCAGGGTATTGATCGGGTCGTAGTACTCGTACTTCCGATGCAGCGCTTCGCTGTTCCCCCACTCGATGCTGGTGAGGTAGTTCTTGGTCCAGTAGCTGATGCCCTTCTCGCGGTCGTACTCGGCGACCTGGTGCACCCAGCGCTTGCCCACGAACGGCACGTCGCAGACGATCCGCGGCGTGGCGAAGCCGGGCAGATACCCCATGATGTCGTGCTGCAGCTGCTGCGCCTCCCAGAGCGCCACCCGCCAGTGCTCCGAGTTCGGGATCATGTCGCACATGTAGAAGTAGTACGGCAGGATCTTGGCATGATCGAGCAGCATGAAGCAGAGGTCGAGCAGGTCCTGCGCGGTGGCGTTCACCCCGCGGAGGAGCACGCCCTGGTTCCGCACGTCGCGGAAGCCGATCTCGAGCAGCTTCTTGGTGGCCTTGCCGAGGAGCGGCGTGACCTGCTGAGCGTTGTTGACGTGGGTATGGAGCGCCAGGTCCACCCCGCGTTCGAAGGCCTTCTTCGCCAGCCGCTCGAGGCCCTGCAGCACGTTGTCCTGCAGGTAGTGCTGCGGCAGGCCGGCCAGGCCCTTCGAGGCGAGCCGGATGTCGCGGATGTTCTCGATGTCGAGCAGCGCCGAGACGAACGGCTCCAGCTGGCTGATGTGGAGGTTGGCGATGTCGCCGCCCGAGACCACCACGTCGCGCACCGTCGGGGTCTTCCGCAGGTAGTCGAGGATCTGCTGGTGCCGGTCCTTCTGCGGGATATGGAACTTGAGCTTCTCGACCTGCGGCACATCGTTCCCCACCAGGTCCATGCGGGTGCAGTGCCCGCAGTACTGGGGGCAGGTGGAGAGCAGCTCGGCCAGGACCTTGGTCGGGTACCGGTGGGTGAGGCCCTCGACCACCCACATCTCCTGCTCGTGCAGGCTGTCGCGGGAGGCGCGGGGGTGATTGGCCCACTCGGTGAGGCGGTCGGCGAGGGCGGGCGCCATGTACCGGCGCACCGGGTCGGTCCAGAGGTCGGCCAGGTTCATCGTGTTGATCATGTGCGGCGGGATCAACATCGACATCGTGGCGCGGAGCTCCTGGTCCTGCGCGATGCTCGCGGCGAGATCCTCGGGGAGGTGGTGGCCGAGGGCGGCCTTGAACTCACCGAGGTTCTTGATGGTGTGCTTGCGCTGCCAGGTCGCGTTCTCCCAGTCCTCGCGGCTCACGCCCTTGAAGCCGGGAATGCGGTTCCAGTCCGGCTCGGCGTACTGGTAGCGCGGGGGATAGGGGATGGGCTGGCCGGCCTTCATGGGCTGGCGGAGCGACGCGTCCATGGGGACCTCACGCGGTTCTGGGGCGCGGCATGGCGAAACTAGAAAGCCATGCAAATCTTGACGTTGGGACGATAATATATCATATATACTCGCGCAAGGTGGTCTGGCGCCTTCACATCGCACCCACGCCCATGCACCTCGAGCAGCTCCTCGATCGCGTTCCCCGGCTCCGCAAGCAGGCGACCCACGAACTCGTGGCCGCCGTGCTGCGCGAGGCGATCACGACCGGCCACCTCAAGGCCAACCAACCGCTGCCGCAGGACGAGATCGCCGCGCAGCTCTCGGTGAGTCACATCCCGGTGCGCGAGGCCCTCCGTCAGCTCCAGTCCGAGGGGCTCGTCACCTACCAGGCGAACCGCGGTGCCACGGTCAGCGCGCTCACCCCCGAGGAGATCGCCGAGATCTATGAGATCCGCGCGATCATGGAGACCGCGGCGATCCGCCGGGCGGCGCCGCGGCTCACCCAGGCGGAACTCGACGAGGCGGCGCGGATCCTGGCGGCCGCCGAGCAGGCCACCGATGGCGCCACCTGGGGATCGCACGACGTCGAGTTCCACCAGCTGATCTACGCCCTCGACGACCGGCCCCGGATGGACGAGCTGATTAACGGGCTCCTCCGGCGGGTCGATCGCTACTGGACGCTCTACGGGCTGATGCTCCGCCACCGGCATACTTTCGATCGCGAGCACCGGGGCATCCTCGAGGCGCTGCAGGCCCGCGATCCCGGCCTCGCGGCGGCGCGGCTCGAGGCGCATCTTGCCGGCGCGGCGCGACTCCTGATCGGGGAACTGGAACGGGCGGAAGCGCCCGCGGCCTCCTGACGCACACCCGGACCAACGCATGCATTCCAAGGTCGTCTCGATGAAGGACGCGGTCGCCGCCCATGTCCGGGACGGCGACACGGTCGTGATCGAAGGGTTCACCCACCTGATCTGCTTCGCGGCGGGGCACGAGATCATCCGGCAGCGGCGGAAGGACCTCACCCTCTGCCGCCTGACGCCGGACCTGATCTACGACCAGATGATCGCCGCCGGCTGCGCGAAGAAGCTGGTCTTCTCCTGGGCCGGGAATCCGGGCGCCGGGTCGCTTCACGCCTTCCGGCGCGCGGTGGAGAAGGGAACGCCCGCGCTCGAGATCGAGGAGTACAGCCATTTCGGGATGGTGGCGCGGATGTCGGCCGGGGCGGCGAGTCTGCCTTTCTGGGTGATGCGGAACTACCAGGGCACCGACCTCCCGGTGGCGAATCCCCGGATCAGGACCATCACCTGTCCCTACACCGGGGAAGAGCTGGCGACGGTGCCGGCGCTCAATCCCGACGTGACCATCATCCACGCCCAGCGGGCCGACGCCTCCGGCAATGCCCAGGTCTGGGGCCTTCTCGGTGTCCAGAAGGAGGCGGCCTTCGCGTCGAAGCGGGTGATCGTGGTGGTGGAAGAGCTGGTGGACGAGTCGGTGATCCGCTCCGACCCGAACCGGACCCTGATTCCGGGAATGATCGTCGACGCGGTGGTGGTGGAGCCCTGGGGCTGCCATCCCTCCTATGCGCAGGGCTACTACGATCGCGACAACGACTTCTACGTGGCGTGGGAGGATATCTCGCGCGACCCGGCGAAGCTGCAGGCGTATCTCGACGAGTACGTCTACGGGGTCCGCAACCGGGCCGAGTACCTCGCGAAGACCCCGGGGCTCACCGACCGGCTCAAGGCGAGTTTCCAGGTGTGTGCCGGGGTCAACTACGGGTTCTGAGGGACGGGGGAACTGAGAGAGAACTGAGAGAACTGATCACCGCAGAGGCGCGGAGTCGCGGAGGGCGCGGAGGATTTCTGTGTAGCTCGCCAGCCTCGCCTCGAACCGCCGATGAGACGTGGTGACTTCTTTTCCTGCTGTTCTCGGCGGCCCTCGGCGCCCTTGCGCCTCCGCGGTCGTCAGTTGCCCCACTATGCCCAAGCCGGAATCAGGGAGAAGCGCGTGACGACGAGCTATTCACCGTCCGAAATGATGGCCGCGGTGGCGGCCCGGGAGCTGGGAAACCGCGAGGTGGTGTTCGTGGGGATCGGGCTTCCGAACCTCGCCTGCAACCTCGCCCGCGCGCTGCAGGCGCCGGACCTGGTGCTGATCTACGAGTCGGGCGCGGTGGGGGCGGTGCCCGAGCGGTTGCCGGTCTCCATCGGCGATCCCTCCCTCGTGACCGGCTCGCTCATGGTCTGCTCGATGGCCGACGTCTTCCAGCTCTTCCTCCAGAACGGGAAGATCGAGGTGGGCTTCCTCGGCGGGGCGCAGATCGACCGCTGGGGGAACATCAACACCACGGTGATCGGGTCCTACGAAAAGCCGAAGGTGCGCCTCCCGGGGAGCGGCGGCGCCGCCGAGATCGCGATTCACGCCCAGCGGGTGCTGATCATCTCCCGCCTCAACCCGCGCGCCTTCCCGGCCGAGCTCGACTTCCTCACCAGCCCCGGCCAGCGCGCCAGGGGGAAGAGCCGCAAGGAGCTCGGCATGCCGGGCGCCGGGCCGGTGAAGGTGATCACCGACAAGGGTGTGCTCGAGCGCGACGAGACGGGGGAGATGGTGCTGACCGGGCTCTATCCCGGGGTCACCGCCGATGAGGTGAAGGCCGGCGTCGGCTGGCCGCTCAAGGTGCGGGACCGGCTCGACCAGCTGACGCCGCCGTCGGAGAAGGAGCTGGACCTGCTCCGGAACGTGCTCGATCCGAAGAAGCTCTACCTGGGGTAACCCCCGGCCGTCTAGCGCCTCGTCGTCCCGCTCCCGAGCGGCAGCCGCTCCGGTAGATCGGCCGCGACATACGCCATCACGGCCATCGCCGCGACGCAGCGGGCCAGCTCCGCCGGATCGAGCTTGTCGAGGGTGTCGCCCTGGGTATGGTGGTACCAGAAGTAGCGGTCATCCTGGACCCGCAGTCCCATGCCGGGCACGCCCTTCTCCATGAGAGGCCCGATGTCCGCCTCGCCGCCGCCATCCGCCACCGAATCGGCGTTGATCGGGGCGAGGAGCTTCCCGATCTCGCGAACCACCGCGAGGGCCTCCGGCGGGCCGCCGAAGTCGAATCCGGTCGGCGAGAAGACCCCGCCATCCGACTCGAGCGCGAGGACGTGCTTCGCGACATCGGCGCCGCGGGCGTCGCGGTAGGCGATCCCGCCCCGGGTGCCGTTCTCCTCGTTGGTCCACCCGACGACGCGGATCGTGCGCCGCGGCTTGAGGCCGAGACGCTGGATGACCTTGAGGGCCTCCCAGGCCGCGACGACTCCGCCGCCATCGTCCATCGCGCCCTGGCCCACGTCCCAGGAATCGATGTGGCCGCCCATGACGACTACCTCGTCGGGCTTCTCGCTTCCGACGATCTCCGCCATCACATTGCGGGAATCGGCATCGGGCAGCATGCGGGCGTCCATCGAGAGCTTCACCACGACCCGCTCGCCCCGGCTCTGCATCCGGTGGAGCATCATGGCATCTTCCATGGCCAGGGCCGCCGCGGGGATCCGGGTGACGGTGCTGTCGTAGCGCATGTTCCCGGTATGCGGGGTCCGGATGCCGTAGGGGCCGATCGAGCGGATCAGCACCGCGACGGCCCCGGCCTTGGCCCCGGCAATGGCACCGGTCCGGCGATAGAGGCCGGTCTCGCCGTAATTGGTGAAGGGGGCGTCGAAGAGGACGATCTTCCCCTTCGCCTCGGCCTTGCGCTGTTCGAGTTCCTCGAAGCTCGACACCACCAGCACCGGCGCAGTGATCCCGGCCTTCGGGGTGCCAATACTGCCGCCGAGCCCGAGCATCGGAAGCTCCATGCGGCGGGGGGAGATGAGTTCCACCGATTCCCGGCCCCGCACCCAGTGCGGGACCTTCACCGGTTCGGTTCGGGCGTTCGCGAGTCCGTCCTTCTTCATCTCGGCCAGGATCCAGTCGATGGCCCGTTCGAGGGACGCCGAGCCACTCAGGCGGTGGCCAAAGCCATCGACCAGCCGGCCCAGCCGGTCGTAGGCCGCCGAGTCGCCGGTGGCGGATTGGATGATCCGGCTGGCGACGTCGCGGTACCCGGCGACGGCGGAGACCTGGGCGGTGAGGGGAGTGCTGGCGGTGGCGCCGAGCAGGGCGCAGACCAGGAGACGGCGAGAGAGGGTTTGCATGCGAGGGAAGTTCTTGAGGGGGAGCCTTCCGTGCAAGGCATCGATCGTCGCGATTCAACGCAGAGGACGCAGAGGCCGCAGAGGACGCAGAGGATTCACTGTTGAACAAGCGACCGAGGGGCAGAGGTTGATGACTACCGTTGCGGCGTGCCGAATCCGACGTGTTCTCCGCGCTCTCGGCGCCTCTGCGCTGTTGTTGCTTTCGGCCCGGGGAGCGGCGGCCCAGCGCGAGCCGGTCCTCAGGCAGATCAAGCTTCCCCACAACTACTACTACCGGGAGATGTACCTCCCGCAGGTGACCAGCGGCCCCTCCGCCGTGACCTGGTCCCCCGACGGCCGGAGCCTGGTCTATTCGATGCAAGGCCGGCTCTGGCGTCAGACGATCGGGGACAGCACCGCCGAGCAGGTCACCACCGGGCCGAGCTACGACTACCAGCCCGACTGGTCACCGGACGGGAGGCGGATCGTGTACGTCTCCTATCGGAATGATGCTCTCGAGCTCTGGCTCCTCGATGCGACGACGCTCGACGCGAAACCCCTCCTCGCCGACGGTGCCGTGAATCTGGAGCCCCGCTGGTCGCCCGACGGGGCCCGGATCGCGTACGTGAGCACGGCGTACGAGGGGAGGTTTCACGTGTGGACTGTGGGGGTTCCGAGTTCCGGGTTCCGAGTTCCGAGTGGAGACTCTGCGAGCGATACACTCGGAACTCGGAACTCGGCACACGGAACCCCCATCCGTCTCACGGAGGATCGCGACTCCCACCTCCCCCGCTACTACTACTCCGTCTACGACCACTATCTCTCGCCGACCTGGTCGCCGGATGGGAAATCGTTGATCCTGGTCTCCAACCGCGGCAGCATCTGGGGAACCGGCGGCTTCTGGAAGATGGAGGCGAAGCTGGGAGCCCCGCTCGTGCCGGTGCACGACGAGGAGACCACCTGGCGGGCCAGCCCCGACTGGTCCCTCGACGGCAAGCGGGTCCTCTACTCGAGCTATCTCGGCCGCCAGTGGCACCAGCTCTGGCTCACCACCGCCGATGGCGGCGATCCCTTCCAGCTCACCTACGGCGACTTCGACGTCACCAGCGCGCGCTGGTCGCCGGACAGCCGCCGCATCGCGTACATCAGCAACCAGGAGGGGAACACCGCGCTCTACGTGATGGACGTGACCGGGGGAGCGCGGGAGAAAGTCGTCCCCCGCCGGCGGGTCTATCGCGAGCCGGTGGGCCGGCTCACGGTGCGGGTGACCGATTCCGCCGGGCGCGCGCTCCCGGCGCGGGTCTCGGTCACGCTGGCGGACGGGCGGAGCGCGGCCCCCGACGATGCCTGGCGCTACGCCGACGACGGCTTCGACCGCCACGAGCGGTCGTTCGAGGTCGGCTACTTCCACACCGACGGGAGCAGCACCCTCACGGTGCCGTCGGGTCCGGTGAAGATCGAGGTGACCCACGGGCCGGCGTGGAGGATGGAGCGTCGCATGGTCACCGTCCGCGCCAACGCCTCGGAAGCGGTGACGGTGGAACTCCGTCCCCTGATGGCCCTCCCGGGCTGGACGGCCGGGGACCTCCATGTGCACATGAACTACGGCGGCCACTATCGCGCCACGCCGGCGACCCTGGCGAAGCAGGCTCGCGCCGAGGGGCTCAACCTGGTCGAGAACCTGATCGTCAACAAGGAAGACCGGATGCCGGACATCGGGTACTTCACCCCCCGTCCCGACCCGGTCTCGACACCCGACCTGATGATCGTGCACGACCAGGAGTTCCACACCAGCTGGTGGGGGCATCTCGGCCTCCTTGGCCTGACCGATCACATCCTGCTTCCGGGGTATGCCGGTTATGCCGGCACGCCCGCCGCTTCGCTTTTCCCCGACAACGCCACCGTGGCGGAGCTGGCCCATCGCCAGCAGGGACTCGTCGGCTACGTCCATCCCTTCGACACCGATCCCGATCCGGCGGACACCACCACGCCCCTCACCAACGGCCTCCCGATGGACGTGGCGCTCGGCCGGGTGGATTACATGGAGGTGGTCGGGTTCTCGGATCACCTGGCGACATCGAAGGTCTGGTATCGGCTGCTCAACTGCGGCTTCCGGATTCCTACCGGGGCCGGCACCGACGCGATGACCAACTTCGCGTCTCTCCGCGGGCCGGTCGGGATGAACCGGGTGTACGTGGAGTCCCCGCTTCCGATCGATCGGCGGCGCTGGTATGCCGGGCTCAAGGCGGGGCGGAGCTTTGCCACCAACGGGCCGATGCTCCGGTTCACCCTCGATGGCGCCGGCCTCGGCAGCGAGCTCACGCTGAGCGCCCCCCGCACCCTCACGGCCCGGCTCGCGCTGCGCTCCAACGTGCCGATCGATCACCTCCAGCTGATTCACAACGGCGTGGTGGCGGCGGAGATCCCGCTCGCGGGGGACCGGACCCGGGCCGACACGACGATACGGCTCCGGGCGGAGGCGAGCGGCTGGTACGTGCTCCGGGCGTACAGCGACAAGGCGATCGAGCCGGTGCTCGACATCTATCCGTTCGGAACCACGAGCCCGATCTACGTCACCGTCGCGGGGAAGCCGGTCCGGAGCGCCGCGGATGCCGATTTCTTCCTGCGGTGGCTCGCGCGGCTCACCGAGGCGGCCCAGGCGCACGGTGGATGGAACAGCGGGGAGGAGAAGCGCGGCGTCCTGCAGCGCATTCACCAGGCGGAGGAGGAGTTCGCGCGCAGAAGGTAGGCGAGCCGGGTCTCCCCTTCCCGCCCGCCGCTTTGCCGGGGTAGGTTAGGACCAACCCCACCCGAGCATGCTCATGCGCGCTGGCCTCCTCCTGGCTCCGCTCCTTCTCGCGTCCTCCCTCGAGGCGCAGGACCTGACCGCCATCCGCGCCGGCCAGTTCCTCGACGTCGACCGCGGCGAGGTGAGAGCGAACCAGGTCATCCTGGTCCGGGGCGAGCGGGTCGAGGCGGTTCAGCCGGCCAGCGCGCCGATTCCGCGTGGGGCAGCGGTGATCGACCTGAGCGGCTACATGGTGAGCCCGGGCCTCATCGACTGCCACACCCACCTCGAGGACCCGATCCAGGGGTCGAGCTCCGCCGACCCACTCACGACATCGGGCGCCCAGAATGCCTTCTTCGGGGTCCGGTACGCCAGGGCCACGCTCCTCGCCGGCTTCACCTCGGTGCGCGACGTGGGGACCTTCCGCGCCTTTGTCGACGTCGCCCTGCGCGACGCCATCAACGACGGGACGGTGCCGGGCCCGCGGATGAAGGTGGCCGGCGCCTACATCACCGTCTCCACCGGCGGGGGCGAAGTCACCGGCCTTGCCCCCGACGTCATCCCCCCACCCGACTTCCGTCGCGGGGTGGCCAACTCCGCCGTCGAGGTGCGCCAGCGGGTGCGCGAGCTGCTCAACGGCGGGGCGGACTTCATCAAGATTATCGCGACGGGCGCGGTGCTGGCACCGGGGACCAAGCCGGGCGCGCCGGAGTACACCGAGGAGGAGATCCGGGCGGCGGTGGACGAAGCGGCCAACTACGGAACGTTCGTCGCGGCCCACGCACACGGGGCCGAGGGGATCAAGCGGGCGGTGCGGGCAGGGGTACGGTCGATCGAGCATGGTTCGCTGGCCGATGACGAGGCGCTCCAGCTCATGAAGGAGCATGGCACCTGGCTCGTGGCCGACATCTGGAACGGCGACTACATCGACTCGGTGGGCACCCGCGATCACTGGTCGGAGGAGATCCTCCGGAAGAACCGGGAGACGACCGAGACCCAGCGCGCCGCGTTCCGGAAGGCGGTGGCGCTCGGCATCCACATCGCCTATGGCACCGATTCCGGGGTCTATCCCCACGGGCTCAACGCGATGCAGCTTCCCTACATGGTGAAGTACGGGATGACCCCGATGCAGGCGATCCAGTCGGCCACCATCGACGCGGCGCGGATGATGGATTGGGACAAGGCCGTCGGGTCCATCGCCCCGGGCAAGTACGCCGACGTCATCGCGGTCCCGCTCGATGCCCTGAAGGACCTGCACCGCTTCGGCTCGGTGGCCTTCGTCATGAAGGGCGGCCAGGTGGTGAAGCCGCTCGCCCGATAGGACCATGCGGCCGGGGGCCTGGTGCGCCGCCCTCACCCTCCTCGCCGGGTGCGGCCATCACCCGTCGGGCGGGGAAGAGGTCGCGCCGCGCGAACGCGCCGAGATCGGCGTGATCGTCGAGAACCAGTACACCGGCCTGGTGAGCATCTACCTCGACGTGAGCGGCCGCGCCCAGCGCCTCGGCGAGGTCCACTTCGCCGAAACCCGGTCCTTCGTGGTGCCGTGGCGGACCCTGAGCGAGGGCGGGGCGCTGGAGCTTCGCGGCGAGGTGATCGGGTCCGACGAGCAGGCGCGCACGGGGGTCTTCAAGATGATGCCGGGGAGCGTGGTCCGCTGGACCCTCACTCCCCGGCTCACCATGTCCTACTACGCCGTCTACTGATCAGGGCACGTCAGGATTGCAGGCCGACCGGTCGAAGCCGGGGTTCTGGTCCTCCGAGGTCGGCACCGGGAACGACACCCGGGTCCCGTAGCTCCCGCCCCGCAGGTACGCTCCCTCCGGATACACCGTGTTGGCCGCCCGGCCATACTGCCGGACCAGCCGCCGCAGGTCGGCGAGGCGGTGGCCGGTGGCATAGAGCCAGAACGCCCGCTCCTGGAAGAGCAGGTTCTCGGCGGCGGCCCGCGAGCCGGGCACCGCGAGGGGCGCGAGCCCGAGATCGGGATACGCGGCACGGATGGCGTTGAGGGTCGCGGTCATGGTGGTGCTGTCATGGCTCTGCAGCTGGGCCTCCGCCTCGATGAGGCGCGCCTCGATCCCGTCCGCGAGCGCCACCGGCGAACTGATGTCGGGGTACTTGAGGATGTCGTACTGCGGGGTGGTCTGGTCGAGGCCGGTGTGCCCGGTATCGAAGAAGGGCACCCGCGGGTCGGCGGCGGCCCGGAAGGGAAGGCCGTTCCCGCCTTCGGCATCCGCCATCGAGATCGACCCGCCCGAGGGTCCCGACACCCCGTAGACCCAGACGGCGTTGGCGAGCGAGAGCGGCGAGCCGGCGTGCTCGGTGTGGTAGGCGAAGGTGGTCGGTACGGCGGCCACCTCCGCCGCGGCCGCCGCGAACTGCCCCCGGAAGAGCAGGGCCCGCGCCTTCCCCACCTGCGCCAGGTACTGGATGTCGGGATCCACCGCCGCGGCCGGCGAGGCCAGCGCCGAGTCGAACCGGGCGATCGCCAGGGCGAGGGAGGAATCGGTCGACACGCTGCCACCGGGAATCACCTTGCCGTCCTGGATCGAGCTGTAGGGAACACCCGAGCAGAAATCTTCCGCGAAGAACAGGTAGGTGTACCCCGCGAGGCTCAGCGTCTCCGGGATCCCGGTGTTGGTGCTCGGGTCCTCGGCGAGGCGCTGCAGGGCGTCGGCGGCGGTTTCCGCGGCGACGCGGGCCCGGTGGAGCCGGGACCAGATCTCCTCGAGGCCGGCGTTGTTGACGGCGAGCAGGCGCTGGTCGAATTCGACCGTGCTCGGGATGAACCCGGAATGCTGGAACTCGTCCGACATGTCACCGGTGAGGACCAGGAGCCCCTCGGTGGAGTTCTGGCTGCCGTCGCCGTCCTTGGCGAAGACGAAGTCCCGGATCGCGCCGGCCCGGCGGGCCTCCGCGCCTTCCGGGGTCTCGAGCCCGCCGCCCTGGATGATGTCGGGCTGCTCGGTGTCGAGGAGACCGCACCCCGTGAGCCCGAGGGCGAGGAAGGCGGCGGTGGTCCAGGTCCGGAGCTGAAGTGTGCGCATGGTGTCTCTCCTCAGAAGCTGAGATTGACCCGCGCGATCCAGTACTGGACCTGCGGCTGGGATTCGAAGTCGCTGCTGTTGAAATTGTCCTGGCCGAACGCGTTCACCTCGGGATCCACCCCGGAATAGTCGGTGATGGTCCAGAGGTTCCGGCCCGCGACCGTCAGGCTCGCGGTGCTGGCTCCCAGGGCCCGGGCCCACCGGTCCGGGGCGTAGAAGGTGAGGGACAGCTCGCGCAGCTTGATGAACCACCCCGGCTCGTCGAACACGATGAGGCTCGAGTACCCGGTGAAGGCCGCCTGGGCCAGCGCCTGCTCCCGCAGCGGGGCCGTCTTGTCGTACAGCCCGCGGCAGTTCCCCACGTAACAGCGGTAGTTCTCGATCGAGTTGTCCACCCGGTGCCCGCCCCGGTAGTCGAACTGGGAGCCGAGCCGCACCCGGCCCTTGAACAGCCCGATGCTGCTGTTGAAGGAGGCCTCCTTCGTGGGCAGCGCCGGTCCCAGGAACCGGAGGGTGGTGTCGACGGTGATCTCGTCGGCGGCGATGATGTGGTCGCCGTTGGCGTCGTTGTAGGTGACCTTCCCGCCCCAGAACCCGCCCGCCGGATACCCCTCGACCTGCCGCTGGTAGAAGGTGCCCGGCTCGAAGAACGAGGGGACGCCGAGCTTGAGAATCTTGTTGTGGGTGACGGAGCCGCTCAGGTTCACGTCCCAGGTGAGTCCCGGCTTGTCGATCACCCGCATGTTGAGGGCGAGCTCACCGCCACGGTTCCTCACCTTGCCCAGGTTCTCGAACCGGCTGGTGATGTCGCCCGCGCTCCCGATGATCGGACGCAGGATCAGGGCGTCGCGGGTGTGCTTGTCGAAGAAGGTGAATTCGACCGACACCCGGCTCTGGAACAGGTCCATGTCGAGCCCCAGCTCGAGTTCGGACGAGCGCTCCGGCTTGAGGTCCGGATTGCCGAGCCCCCCGGCGCTCACCCCGGAGATGGAGGTGCCGGCCCGCTTGGCGCTCACCGGGACGAAGTACCGCAGCGCGTCGATGGCGCCGGGGGTGCGGCCCGACGCGCCGTAGGCTCCCCGGAGCCGCAGGGTGTTGATGGCGCCGACCTTGAAGAACGGCTCCTCGGACAGGAGCCAGGAGGCGCTGGCCTTGGGGTAGGTGGTCGCGTCGAAGTTCTTGCCGAAGGAGCTGCTCCCGTCGAACCGCAGGGCCCCCGTCAGGAAGAGCCGCTGCTTGAGGCTCATCTCCTGCTCCACGAAGCTGCCAAGGGAGCGCTGCTCCACCGTCGTGCTGGAGGCCTCGACCTCACTCGCCCCGGTGATGGTGGAGGAGCCCGGCACCAGGCCACGCCCCGTGGCCAGGACGCCCTGGGTGAGGTTGCGGAAGAACTGCCCGCCCACCGAGGTCTTGGAGCCGAGCGACGGGTTCAGGTTGAAGTGCGCGGTCGCGGCCAGGTCGACGCTGGTCTGCGAGATCTGGAAGCGGTTGTCGCTGATCCGGCCGTCGTTGTTC
>DASZPT010000165.1:0-2632 GCA_035549935.1 Gemmatimonadales bacterium | reverse complement strand
CGGGCGGCGGCGACGACGGCGTCCGCCACCCCCTCGATGCCGAGCAGCCCGGTGTTGAGCACCATGTGGTAGTGCACCGGGTCGTCCCAGTCCCGGTGGTAGTGCTCCCGGTGATAGCGGCGGCGCTCGGCGTCGGTGTGGTCCATCAGGCGCTCCGCCGCGCGCCGGTCGAGTTGCTCCGAGGCCATCGCCGCGGCGATCCGGAACTCGCGGTTGGCCACCAGCCTGATATGGAGCGCGCCTCCCTCCCGGGCCAGCACCGCCGGGGCCGCGCGACCCACCAGCACCGCCTTCCCCTCCGACGCGATCTCCTTCACCACCATTTCCGTGAGCCGCACCAGGCTCGGCTCGGGGGGCCGTACCGCGACGCCGAGTTCCGGCACCGCGAATTCCTGCGACGAGGCCGCCAGCGCCCGCGCCAGCCGCTCGACGAATCCGGGGGCCCGCTCGTCCTGCTCGGCGACGGCATCGGGCGTGAGCCCCGCCAGGTGGGCCACGCGGTCGACGATCTCGTTGTCGACCACCTGCCATCCCAGCGCCGTGGCGACGAGCCGGGCCACCTCCGAGCCGCCGGCGCCGAACTGTCGCGAAATCGTGATGAGCATGGAGACCAAGTTACGCCCCGAACCGTCCGGCGCGAGGGGGTCGCTAGACCCCGGCGGCGCCGGGACCGGGCAGCGCCCCGCGAGCCAGGCGGCGGCCGCGTTCCCACGAGACCCCGACCGCGCCGATGGCGCAGACCGTGGCGCCCACCAGGAAGCTCACCGGCACGCCGAGATGCTCCGAGATCCAGCCGGCCTGGAAAGAGCCGAAGGGCGCGAGGCCGAGCACCACGAAGGAGTAGAAGCCGAGGACCCGCCCGCGGAGATGATCCGGGGCCTCGGTCTGGAGCAGGGTGTTGGTGCTGATGGCGGCGAGAACGCTCCCGAAACCGATCACCGCGAGCCCGACCAGGGCCACCAGGTAGCTCTGGTGGAGGGCGGTGAGGGCGAGCACGCTGCTGAAGAAGAGCGTGGCGGTGGTGATGAGGCGGCGCCGGTCGACCCGGTGACCGATCGAGGCCATCGTGATCGCGCCGAACGCGGCGCCGACCCCGACCGCCGACATGAGCCCGCCGTAGCCGCTCGCGCCCAGCCGGAGCACCTGGCGGGCGTACACCGGGAGCATCGCCAGCACCGGGCCGAGCCCGAAGATGCTGAGCGCCGCCGCGAGGGTGAGGAGCGCCCGCGGCTCGGGCGTGCCGAGGGCGTAGCGCACCCCATCGCGGAAGGTGGGCTGGAAGTCGGGCTTCTTCTCGAGCGCGCCGGGGAACGGCGGCCGCATCCGCACGAACGCGACGATCACCGCGAGGAAGCTCACCGTGTTGGCGGCGAAGCAGGCGGTCGTCCCGAGGAGCGCGATCAGGCCGCCCGCCACGACCGGCCCGATGATGCGGGTGAGGTTGAAGACCGAAGAGTTGAGCGCGATGGCGTTGATGAGGTCCTCGCGCCCGACCATCTCCATCATGAACGCCTGGCGGATCGGTACCTCGAAGGCCGAGCAGATCCCGAGGATCGGGGCCAGGACCATGATCCAGCCGATGGTGACGTGCCCGGTGGCGGTGAGCAGCGTGAGCGCCAGTGACTCGACGAGCATCCCGGCCTGCAGGAAGGCGATGGCGCGCCGCTTGTCGATCCGGTCGGCGAGGACCCCGCCGTAGAGGGTGAGCAGCAGGATCGGCAGCGACTCGAGCGAGGTGACCAGGCCGACCAGGAAGGGCGAGTTGGTCAGCTCCAGCACCAGCCAGCCCTGGGCGACCACCTGCATCCAGGTGCCGACCAGGGAAACGAACTGTCCGAAGAAGAAGAGCCGGAAGTTCCGGTGGCGGAGCGCGTGGAAGGGATGGCGGGCGGCGAGCGGCACGGACCAAACGTTAATGCGTTGGTCCCCTTTGCTGCACTGGGGGCGGCGCGCCCTGGGCGATCAGCCATCGCGGAGCGCGGCCAGGGGGTCGAGCCGGGTGACCCGCCGGGCGGGAATCGCCGTCGCGAGGAGGCACACGAGGAGCAGCACGACGGCGGTCCCCGCGATCGCGACCGGGTCGAGTGGCGAAATCCCCACCAGCTGACTCTGCAGGAGCCGGGTCGCGAGCAGCGACCCGAGCAGGCCGAGTGCCACGCCGCCGAGCGCAAGCCCGCCTCCCTCTCGATAGAGGAGCCGCTGCACCGCCGCGGGCCCGGCGCCGAGCGCCACGCGAATCCCGATCTCCCGGGTGCGCTGCACCACCATGTAGCCGACCAGACCGTAGAGCCCGATCGCCGCCATGACCACCGCCGCGACGGCGAATCCGCCGAGCAGCATGAGGATGAACCTGCGCCGCTGGAGCGTGCCCGCCGTGAGATCGTCCATGGTGCGGGTGATGAAGACGGCGAGATCGGGATCGAGGGAGGCGAGCTCCCGCCGGATCGCGGTGGCACTGAGCCGCGGGTCCTGCGCGGTACGCACCACCAGGGTGAAGATCGCCTCGGGCCGCTGGCTGTAGGGGTAGTAGACCATCGATGGCGGGGCCTGGTCGAGCGCGACATCCCGGACATCGCCCACCACCCCGACCACGGTCCGCGGGCCGGCGTCGTTGCCGAGCCGGACCTGGCGG
>DASZPT010000164.1:0-14357 GCA_035549935.1 Gemmatimonadales bacterium | reverse complement strand
GGGTCTTGCCACCGCCTCCGACGCGATGCTGGCCGGCGTGAAGGCGGGGGAGATCCACGCGCGACTTCTCTCCGCCGAGAGCCAGGCGCGGATCGCTCACGCGGCGCTGGCGGTGATGCTGGGCACACCAGGGGATACGCTCTTCACCCTTCCCGATTCGATTCCCCTCCCCGCCGAGGAGCGTCCCGACAGCGGGACGCGCACCCGGGGCGATGTGCTGGCCGCCACGCGCGCGCGCCAGGCGGCGGAGGCCGATGCCCGCCGGGCCACGCTGGTCTTCCTGCCACGGGTGAACGGATTCGGCCGGGTCGACTGGAATACGCGAGACACCCCGTTCGGCGGGAAAAGCGCCTGGACGCTCGGCGTGATGCTGAGCTGGTCGCCGTTCTCGGGCGGTTCGGAGTTGGGGGATCTCAAGGCGAGCCGCGCGCGCCGGGATGCGGCGCGGGCGGCGGCGGAGGCGGCGGAGGCGCAGGCGGGCCTCGAGGTGCGCGCCGCGACGGAAGCGATGGGGGTGGCGCTGGCAAGGCTCCGTATCGCGACGGACGCGGTGAAGCAGGCGCGGGAGGCGCACCGGATCGTGAGCCGCAAGTACGAGGGCGGGCTCGCCACCGTGACTGACCTCTTCGATGCGGCCGCGACCGAAACCGCATCCGATCTCGCCCGTGAAGCGGCGGCGTACGACGCCGTGGTGGCGCGGGCCGAACTGGACAAGGCACTGGGAAGGGAGATGACACCGTGACGTTGCGCATCGGCGTGTTGCTCGCGGCCGGCCTCGGCCTGGCCGCATGTGGGAAGACCCCGCCCTCCGAGCGGCGCGAGGCCACGGCTCCCCCGGCGGGGCGGGTCCTCGTCGTGCGGGACACGGCGATCGCCGCGACCTTCGACGCGGTGGGGAGCGCGGTGGCGATGCAGCGGGCCACGCTCAGCACCCGCCTCATGGGGAGTGTGACAAGCGTCGCGGTGCAGGAGGGTGACCGGGTACGCGCCGGCGAAGTGCTGGCGCGACTCGACGCCCGCGAGATCGCCTCCAAGCGGGAGCAGGTGGAAGCCGGCATCGCCGCGGCGGAGGCGGTCTACCGTGATGCCGAGACCCAGGCGACCCGGTTCCGGGCGCTCTACGCCGACAGCGCCGCGACGCGCTACCAGCTGGAGCAGGTGGAAACGGGGCTCGCGCGAGCCCAGTCGGGTCTCACCAGCGCGAAGGCGGCCCGGGCCGAGCTGGACGCCGTCGGCAGCTATGCCGAGGTGCGGGCATCGTTCGCGGGGGTGGTGACGCACCGCTTCGTCGATCCGGGGTCGTTCGCGGCGCCTGGCGCGCCGCTGCTCGAGATCCAGGATCCGTCGCGGCTCCGGGTGACCGTGTCGGTTCCCGCGGGCATGGCGGCCCGGCTCAAGCCGGGGATGGTCCTCGAGGCGACCATCGAGGGACAGCCCGCCCAGGCCGTGGTCGAGGGGGTGGTGCCCTCCGGGGCCGGGACGGTCTACACGCTCAATGCGCTGATCGACAATCGGCGGAACGCCTGGCTCCCGGGGAGCGCGGCCACGCTCTCGGTTCCCCAGGGCACCAGGCAGGCGCTGCTGCTCCCGGAGTCCGCCCTCGTGCACGAGGGGGACCTGGTCGGCGTGCGGGTGATCCGGAGCGGTGCCCCCGAGCTCCGCTGGATCCGGACCGGCAGCGTGAACAACGGACAGGTCGAGATCCTGTCGGGCGTCGCCGCGGGTGATTCCGTGCTCGCCGGGGAGAACTGATATGGGATTCGCCGGACGTGTCGCCGGGCGGTTCCTGCATTCCCGGCTGACCCCGCTCATCACGCTGGCCTCGCTCGCCGCGGGTGGGCTCGCGCTGATCGCGACGCCGCGGGAGGAAGAGCCACAGATCTCGGTGCCGATGATCGACGTGATCGCGGCGATGCCGGGCGCGAGTCCGGCCGAGATCGAGCAGCTGCTCACGCGCCCGATCGCGGAACGGATGTGGGAGATCCCGGCGGTGGAGCACGTGTACTCCACGGCGATGGAGGGCTACACCCTGGTCACCGTGCGCTTCCGGGTGGGGGAGGACCAGGAACGAAGCGTTACGCGGGTGCACGCCAAGCTGCTGGCCGATCTGGACCGCCTCCCCCCCGGGGCCTTCCCGCCGGTGGTGAAGCCGCACGCGATCGACGACGTGCCGATTCTCACCCTCACCCTGGCGTCGCGGCGATCCGGCTCGAACCAGCTGCGCCAGGTGGCCCTGCAGCTGGCGGAGGAGGCGCGGACGATCCCGGACGTGGCGCAGGTGACCGTCACGGGCGGCGCGCCACGGCAGATCCGGGTGGAGCTCGACCCCGCCCGTCTCGCCGCCGCGGGGGTGACGCCCGGCGAGGTCGCCATGGCGCTCCGCGGCGCCAACGCCCGGCTCGACGCCGGCACCCTGGCCACCGGGGACCGGGTCTACCGCCTGGAGGTGGGCGCGCCGCTCTCGACCGCGGAGGACGTCGCCAGCGTGGTGGTGTCGACGCGGGGCGCCACGGTGTCGCTCCGCGACGTGGCGCGGGTGGTCGAGGACTTCGGGGAGCGGGAGAGCTACGTCGCGCACGCGGCCAAGGACTCCGCCTCGGAGAGCGCGGTCACCATCAGCGTCTCCAAGCGCAAGGGCAGCAACGCGACCGACGTGGCGCACCAGGTCCTGGCACGGGTGGACGAGGTCCGCCCGCGGCTCCTGCCCGCCGATGTCTCGGTGCACGAGACCAGGAACTACGGCGAGACCGCGCGGGAGAAGGCGTCGGAGCTGATCCTTCACCTCGCCATCGCGACCCTGTCCGTCACCCTGCTGGTGGGACTCTTCCTCGGCTGGCGGGAGGCGGTGGTGGTGCTGGTGGCGGTGCCGGTGACGCTGGCGCTCACCCTGTTCAGCTACTACATGCTGGGCTACACCCTCAACCGCATCACGCTGTTCGCGCTGATCTTCTCGATCGGCATCCTGGTGGACGACGCGATCGTGGTGGTCGAGAACATCTACCGCCACCTCCAGCTGGGCTGGCGCCCGCCGGCGGAGGCCGCCATCGAGGGCGTGGACGAGGTGGGTAACCCCACGATCCTCGCCACCTTCACGGTGATCGCGGCGATCCTGCCGATGGCCTTCGTCTCGGGGCTCATGGGCCCGTACATGCGGCCGATCCCGGTGGGCGCCTCGGTCGCGATGCTGGCCTCGCTCGGCGTCGCCTTCATCGTGACGCCGTACCTGGGCTTCCGGCTCCTGCGCGGGCACGTCAAGTCGCTCGAGCACCAGCCTTCGGGTCCCGCCCACCAGCCGGAGGACGAGGGGCGGTTCTCCCGGCTGTACCGTCCCCTGATGCGGGCCCTGATGCAGCGGCCCGGGTTGCGGCGCGGCTTCTATGCCAGCGTCGTGGCCCTGCTGTTCGGGTCGATGGGGCTGGTGGCGCTCCGGGTGGTGCAGGTGAAGATGCTGCCGTTCGACAACAAGTCGGAGTTCCAGGTGATCCTCGACTTCCCCGAGGGGACCACGCTGGAGACGAGTGCCGCGGCGGCCACCGAGATCGCGGCGTACCTGCGGACCATTCCGGAGGTGCGGGAGACCCAGGTGTATACCGGTGTCGCCGCGCCGTTCAACTTCAACGGGCTGGTGCGGCACTACTTCCTCCGCCAGGGCCCGAACGTGGCCGACGTGCAGGTGAACCTGGTGCCGAAGGGGGAGCGGCGGCGGCAGAGCCACGCGATCGCGCTGGCGGCGCGTCCCGGGGTCGACGCGATCGCGCTCCGCTACGGCGCCAGCGCCAAGCTGGCCGAGATCCCGCCCGGACCGCCGGTGCTGTCGACGCTGGTCGCCGAGGTCTACGCGGGCGATGACAGCACGCGGCTGGCGGCGGCCCGGGTGGTGAAGCGGGTCTTCGAGACCACGCCGGGGGTGGTGGATGTCGACTGGACGGTCGAGAGTCCCCAGACACGGCTCCGCTTCCGGGTCGACCGGGTGCGGGCGGCCCAGGCCGGGGCGAGCGTGGAGCAGCTGGTGCAGACGGTCTACCTGGCGCAGGCGGGCAGCAGCGTGGGGCTCGCGGCGTCGCCGACGGCCCGGGAGGGGATTGCCATCGTCCCGCGCCTGCCGCTCGCGCGCCGGTCGAGCGTCGAGGCGCTGCTCGCGCTGCCGGTCCCGACCCGCATGGGGCCGGCGCCGCTCGGCCAGTTCGTGCGGGTCGACTCGGCCAGCCAGGCGACGTCGCGTTATCATCGCGATCTCCGGCCGGTCATCTACGTCACGGGAGACGTGGCGGGATCGATCGAAAGCCCGGTGTACGCGATCCTCGCGATGAACCAGGCGCTCGACACCCTCCGGGTGAACGGCCAGCCGATCGCGCGGTACAACGCCGTCCAGCCGGCCCGCCTCGACGAGACCGCGATCAAGTGGGACGGCGAGTGGCAGATCACGATCGAGGTCTTCCGCGACCTCGGGCTCGCCTTCGCGGCCGTGCTGCTGCTGATCTACGTGCTGGTGGTCTGGTGGTTCGAGTCGTTCTCGATTCCGCTGGTGATCATGGCGCCGATCCCGCTCACGCTCATCGGCATTCTCCCCGGCCATGCCCTCACCGGCGCTTTCTTTACGGCAACGAGCATGATCGGTATGATCGCCCTGGCGGGGATCATCGTCCGCAACTCCATCCTGCTGGTCGACTTCGTCCGGCTGGCGGAGGAGCGGGGGGTGCCCTGCGAGGACGCGGTGATCGAGGCCGGGGCCGTCCGGTTCCGGCCGATCGCGCTCACCGCCGCCGCGGTGGTGGTGGGCGGGGTGGTGATGGTGCTCGATCCGATTTTCCAGGGGCTCGCCGTCGCGCTGATCAGCGGGGCGATCGTGGCGACCCTGCTCACCATGGTGGTGGTCCCGCTGCTCTACTGGGAGGTGCGTCGTGTGTAATGAAAAGGTCATCCGCCGGTTCGCCGGCACCTTCATCCTGCTGTCGCTGGCGCTGGGCTGGTGGGTGAACCCGGGGTGGTTCCTCTTCACCGCCTTCGTGGGGTTCAACCTGATCCAGTCGAGCCTCACCGGGTTCTGCCCGCTGGAGCGGATACTGGGACGCTTTGGCCTGTTCGGATGCCAGCCGGGGCGGTCGGGGGCGTGAGCCGGGAGGTGTGACGGGGATCACCCCTTAACACCGGGTGAGGGGGCGCGTCCTAGGGGGGAACGCTGGCCGCAACGTGGACCCCAACAGGAGTGAAGGTATGCCGCATCGCCCCCTCACACCCGCCGCCCTCGTCCTGGGCGCGATGGTGCTCACCCTCGGCGCCTGCAGCGACAGCAGCAGCCCGGCCGACACGACCGACGCCCTCACCACGACGCAGGCCCAGGAGCTGGGTCAGGACGTGGCGGAGGACGCCGGGGACCTGAGCGACCTCTCGATCTTCAACGTCAGCACCGGTATCAATGTCGATGCCGCCAGCACGCTCCACCCGGGGGCCTCGCTGGTTCCCCCCGCGTGCATCACCGTTTCGCCCAATCCGCCCACCAACAGCGACGCCGACATCGTGCCCGACTCGGTGCGGCTCACCTACCAGTGCGGGTTCGAGCGGGCCGGGGGGCAGATTCACGACTCCCTGACCGGGGCGATCGACTTCCTGGATCCTCAGCCCACGGTCGTGAGCGCCGGCGTGCGGCACGTCTTCCACGACTTCACCCGGCGGCGGATCAACACCCCCTTCCCGCTCCGCAGCTTCACCGCGGTGCACAATGGCACCCGGGAGTGGGGCGGCAATGCCGACACGCTGGGGCACACCATCACCAACTTCGTGACGGTGTATACCCACGCCTCCGGCCGCCAGACGACCCACGAGAAGAACTGGGTCGGCAAGTTCACCGCGACCACCCCGGGCGCCATCGTCCCCGGTGCGCCACTCCCCGCCGGCAGCTGGACCCTCGACGGGACCAGCTCGTGGACCACGCTCAACCGGAGCTGGAGCGTGGTGGTCTCCACCACCGAGGCGCTGCAGTATGACCCGTCCTGCCAGGTGACGCCGCGGTTCACCAACGGAACGCTGAACCTCCTGGTCACGCGGAACGGGGTGGACACGAACGTCGAGATCACCTTCATCAACTGCGGCCAGTACCAGGTGACGAAGAGCGTCCCGACGGTGTAGGACGCCGGAGTCGGGGGTCGGGGGCCTCACCCCCGACTCCCGCCCCCGGTCGCCGTCCGCCTCCCCCGAAAGTCCAGCCTCCAGACTATATTCCCGCCCGTCCGAAACCCGTGGGATCATCCATTTTCATGGAGCAGTCATGCGAATTCTGGCCCTGACGGCCCTGAGCGCTGTGATGCTGGGCTGTGGCCAGCAGGCGGGCACCGGCAGCACCAAGCTCGCCTCGCAGGAGGACAGCGTCAGCTACATCCTCGGCTACAAGATGGGGGAGAACCTCAAGCAGCAGTCGGTCCCGGTGAAGCCGGAGATCATTTTCCGGGGCATGCAGGCCGGGTTCACCGGACAGACCCCGGTCATGCACGATACGGTGATGCAGGCCGTGATGATGGCGTTCCAGGTACGCATGATGGGCGTGCAGCACCAGAAGGATTCGGTCACCGGCATCGAAAACCAGAAGGCAGGAGAGACGTTCTTGGCCGAGAACAAGACGAAGGAAGGCGTGAAGACCACCGCCAGCGGACTGCAGTACAAGGTTCTCAAGGAAGGCAGCGGCGCGCACCCCAAGGCCACCAGCACCGTGACGGTGCACTACAAGGGGACGCTGCTCGATGGCCGGCAGTTCGACAGCTCCTACGACCGGGGCCAGCCCGCCACCTTCCAGCTCAACCAGGTGATCCCCGGCTGGACCGAGGGGGTGCAGCTGATGACCCCGGGCTCCAAGTACCAGTTCTGGATCCCGGGCGACCTCGGCTATGGCTCGCAGGGCTCGCCGCCGACCATTCCGCCCAACGCGACGCTGGTGTTCGAGGTGGAGCTGTTGTCGGTGAAGTAAGAAGTGAGAAGTACGAAGGGAGAAGGAGGGGTCCGAGTGCGCAGTGCGCCGCCCGGACCCCTCCTTCTTACTTCTCCCTCCTCACTCCCCCAGCCGGATCCGCTCCACCCGCCGGTTCTGCGCCGGGGCGTTGTACACCCGGAGCTCGACGATCGCGTTTCGCCCCGCTTCGCGAAGCGCCGCCTTGAGGTCGTCCGGGGTACGGACCTCCTTCCCCTCGACCGAGGTGATCACGTCCGGCCCCCCGTTGTCGGGGTCGGCGATGTGATCCGCCGATGGCCCTTCGGGGTCGACCCCCGTGACGACCAGGCCGCGCACGCCCCCCTCGCTTCCCGCCTCGACGGTGAGACCGAGCGAGCCGACGCTCACCGCGCCATTCTCCGGCGCCGCCTCGCCCCGGTCCCGCCGCGTATCGGTCGCCTCCACCGTCTGGGTCGGCGCCTCCTGCAGGCGCACGGTGACGGTGCGGTGCGTGCCGCCCTTCCGCATGACCTCGATCTTCACCGACTCGCCCGGGCGCCGGAAGGCGATGGCCTGCTGCACCTGGCTCACATAGTCGACCGGCGTCCCGTCCACCGACACGATCACGTCGCCCTGCTCGAGCCCGGCGCGCCGGGCCGGCGAGTCGTCATCGCCGAGGTCCTCGATCACCACTCCGCGGACCTCCGGGAGGCCGACATAGTTGGCATCGTTCTCGGTCGCATTCCGGACCCGCACGCCGAGCGCGGAGCGGTGCACCTTGCCGCCATGGGCCAGCTGGTCCATCACCTGCCGGGCGAGGTTCATCGGGATCGCGAATCCGTACCCGGTGTAGAACCCGGTCTCGCTCGCGATGGCGCTGTTGATGCCGATGACCTCACCGCGCACGTTCACCAGCGGGCCCCCGCTGTTGCCGGGGTTGATGGCCGCGTCGGTCTGGATGAAGTCCTGGATCGAGCGGTCGCTGGTGTTGGGGAGGGCGAGGCTCCGTCCCTTGGCGCTGATGATGCCGCTCGTCACCGTGAAGGAGAGGTTCTCGCCGAGGGGATTGCCCACGGCCAGGACCCACTCACCCACCCGTGCCGCGTCGCTGTTGCCCAGCACCGCCGGGGTAAGATGATCGGCGTCGATATGAATGAGGGCCACGTCGGTGCTCGGGTCGCTCCCGATCACTCTCGCCGTGAACTGCCGGTGGTCGAGGAGCCGTACCGTCACGTGCTCGGCGCCATCCACCACGTGCGCGTTGGTGAGGATGTCACCATCGGCCGAGACGATGAACCCCGATCCCGAGGCCCGCTCCACCTGCGGACGCATGCGGCCGCGCGGCATCTGGAAGAAGGGCGCGAACTCGGGCGGGATCGCGAAGCGGTCCGAGGCGAGCTGCCGCTGGCTGCTCTCGATATAGACCACGCTCGGACGCACCCGGTCCGCGATGGCGCTGAAGGCGTCGCTCAGGTTGGTGAGCGCCTGGATCGACGCGCTCGACGGCGCGGCGGCGGGGCGCGCCTCGGCCTGGGCCGGGCGCTGGGCCTGCGAGAAATGGGGGAGATGGAAGAGGCCGGCCGCCAGGAGGCCGGCACCGAATGCACCGGCCACCATGAGTGGGATGGCGCGGCTCCGGAAACGACTCGTCATCGTGCTTCTCCTGTCCGATTCGGAGCCGGGTCAACCTGTCCCTGCCGCGCCAGTTTGGCGCCGGGCCCGGCTCGTCCGCTGCGTAACCTCCGATGCACGAGGAGGGTTCGCAGTCGCTCGGTCAGGAGAAGCAGGCGCTGTGCCAGCCTATCGCTGCAGATCGATCCGCGTGATCCGCCCGCCAGGCCCCACCATCCACCCCGTCTTCCGGTCCGCGAAGGTGGCCGACCAGTACGAGAGCGTATCCAGCGCCTGCCAGGTGCGGCCGTCGTCGCTGGACCAGCTCGCGCCCTTCGGCCCGACCGCCACGGCGCTGGTGGTGGAAGGCACGAGCGCGATGCCGTACACCGCGCCGGCGAAGGTCGGGGTCCCGCCGGCGGTCCAGGTGGCTCCGCCATCCCTCGTGAGGATGATGCTGCCCTGACCATCCGGCTTGCCGATGTCGCCGCCGCCGGCGATCCCGTCGAGCGGGGTGCGGAAGGCGACCGAGGTGAGCCCGGTGGTCGGGGTCCCCTGCGGGACCGGCACGACCCAGCTCTTCCATGTCCTCCCACGGTCGGGCGTGAACAGGATGCGGGCCTGCTCCCCCGCCCCTGTCGCGATCCAGGCGCTCTTGTCGCCATGGGTGGCCACGCAGGTCCCGCTCGCCGCGAAGGCGCCCTCGCCCTTGGTGGCCGCCGGGCCGTTGGTGACGTCCTCCCACCGCTGGCCGCCGTCGCCGGTGCGGAGCATCGGGAAGACGCCCCGCACGTTGTCACTGAAGACCAGCCCGCTCTCCTTGTTCCAGAAGGCGAAGCAGTCGAAGAACGCCTCCGGCTCCTTGTTGATGTACTGGATCTGCCAGTTCACGCCGCCGTCGGTGGTCTTGTAGATCCGGGAGCTGGGACCGTTCCCGGCACTCATGAGGTACGCCGTCTTGGCGTCCACCGCCTGCACGTCGCGGAACTCGAGGCTGTCCGCGCCCGCCACCTTTCCGGTGAGCCAGGTCTTGCCGCCGTTCAGGGTGAGGACGTAGGTCCCGCCGGTGCCGCTGCCCCAGACCACGGTGGGACTCGCCGCGCTGATCGCCTGCAGCCGCACCGTCGTGCCCGACGACTGGGGCGTGAGGAGCACCGGGCCCACGGTGCGGGGCGGATCGGTCACCGCCGGCGCGGGGCCGGGCCGGGGGGCGTCGGCGGGGAGCGCCGGCGGCACCTCGGGACGGCGGCGATTGCCCCCGCCACCGCCACAGCCGGCGGCGAGGAGGAGCAGCGAAACCACGGCGACACCAGAACGGAACAACGTCACGCGTCGACCCCCCGGTTGAAAGTCCGCAGCAACTTATCACGGTCCGAGCCTCGACACCGCCCCATCGCCGGGCCATGATTCGGGGACTGGCTCCACCCGGGAGAGGGCATGGCCGAGGCCAAGGCGAAGCGTACCCGTCGGAAGAAGACGGTCGAGGCGCGGGGACTGACACCGAAGCAGGTGGCGGGACAGGATCCCCCCGCCGCCATCGGCCGCCTGAGCGAGGCGATCGAGGAGGACGGGGGGGTCGTGATCGGCGCCTACCGCGAACCCCTGGGCTCCCAGTGGCAACTGCTCGCCGCCCTGCCCATCGACGCCGTCGAGCCGACTCCCTACCAGCGCGACCTCTCCGAGACCCACGTGAAGCGCCTGGCCCAGGCCATCGAGAAGCTGGGACGCTTCATGGACCCGGTCATCGCCATCCGGACGCCGGAGGGCCGCTACTGGACTCCGAACGGCAATCACCGCCTCGCCGCGATGCGCGGACTCGGCGCGCGCTCGATCGTGGCACTGGTGGTGCCGGAGCCGGAGGTGGCCCACCGGATCCTGGTGCTCAATACCGAGAAGGCGCACAACGTGCGCGAGCGGGCCCTGGAGGTGATCCGGCTGGCCGAGGCGCTCGCCGGTCTCGACGATCGATCCGAGAAGAGCTACGAGACCGAATTCGAAGAGCCGTCGCTGCTCACCCTCGGCGCCTGCTACCAGCTGAACGGCCGCTTCTCCGGCGGCGCCTATCATCCGGTGCTCAAGCGGGTGGAGACCTTCCAGGCGGCGAAGCTCTCCCGTGCCCTCGAGCTCCGCCGTGAGCGGGCCGAGCGGTTGATGGAGCTGGACCAGGCGGTGGGCGAGGCGGTGGCCGCGCTCAAGGCCCGCGGCTTCGAGAGCCCCTACCTCAAGGCGTTCGTGCTCGCCCGGATCAACCCCCTCCGCTTCACCCTCAAGCGGGGCCAGAAGGCCGACTTCGACGAGACCATCGCGAAGATGCTGGCCTCGGCGCGGAAGTTCGACGCGTCGCGGATCCGGCAGGACCAGATCGCCCGGACCGGCGGCGCCCCCGACAGCGCCGACTAGCCGGACGATCCTGCGGGAACCGGGGCTCCCCTTGCACTTCTACAGGACTGGGCGATAGCTTGGTCCTGTAGAAGTACAAGGGGAGCCCATGACCGATGACCGCCTCGAGCTGCCCCAGGGCACGCTCGATCTCCTGATCCTCAAGACCCTCTCCCTCGGCCCCCAGCATGGCTGGGCGATTTCCGAGCGGCTGCACCAGGTCTCCCGCGCCACCCTCCAGGTCCCCCAGGGCTCGCTCTATCCCGCGCTCCACCGCCTCGAGCGGCGGGGGTGGATCAGCGCGCGCTGGGATGCCTCCGACAACAACCGCCGGGCCAAGTACTACGAGCTCACCCGCGCCGGCCAGGCCCAGCTCAGGGCGGAGACCCGCGACTGGCGCAAGCTGACGGCGGCGGTCGACCTCGTGCTCGGAATGGAGTGAGCCATGCTGGGCGAACTCTGGAGTGACCTCCGCTACCGCTGCCGCGCTCTGTTCCATCGGGGCGCGGTCGAGGCCGAGCTGGACCAGGAGCTCCGTTTTCATCTCGAGCGGGAGACGGAGAAGTACGTCCGCGAGGGCATCCCGCGGGACGAGGCGGTACGCCGTGCCCGAGTGGCCTTCGGCAGTGTCGACGTGGTGAAGGAAGAGAGCCGTGACGGCCGGGGCCTCGCCCTGCTGGAGCACGTCGGGCAGGACCTGCGCTACGCCCTGCGGTCGCTCCGGCGCTCACCGGCGTTCACGCTGGGCGTGACGCTGACCCTCGCCTTCGGGATCGGGGCCAACGCCGCGATGTTCGGGATCGTCGACCGGCTCCTCTTCCGCGCGCCGCCGCTGCTCCGCGAGTCCGACACGGTCCATCGTGTCTACCTGAACTGGACCTATCGCGGCGACCGGAGCGCCGAGGGGACCTACCAGTACACCCGGTACCTCGACCTCAGGCGGCTCACCCACTCGTTCTCCGATTGGGCGGCATTCTCCAACCGGACTCTGCCGGTGGGGACCGGACCGGACGCCCGGGAACTCACGGTCGGCACCGTCTCCGCCTCGTTCTTCGACTTCTTCGACACCCAGCCCGTGCTCGGACGCTTCTTCACGGCCGCCGAGGATTCGGTCCCGGTGGGCGCGACGGTCGCCGTCCTCGGCTACGGGTACTGGCAGACGCATCTGGGCGGGCGCACCGATGTCCTGGGCCAGCCCCTCATGATCGGCACGACCAACTACACCATCATCGGGGTCGCCCCGCGCGAGTTCCAGGGCCTGCCGGACCAGAGCGTACCCGCGGTCTACATCCCGATCACGACCTATGCCGGCACCTTCATGAACGGCCGGCGAGTTCCCGGCTACTACACGACGTACAACTGGGGCTGGCTCTCAGCGATCGCGCGCCGGAGACCGGGCGTCACCCTCGAACAGGCCAACGCGGACCTGAGCCAGGCCTTCACGGCGAGCTGGACCCAGGAGGTCGCGCTGGACCCGCGGACGCCGTCGCTGGCCAGCGCCCGCCCGGCCGCCGTGGCGGCGCCGGTGCAGAGCGAGCGGGGGCCCCGCCAGGGCAAGGTGAGCCGGGTCGCGACCTGGATCTGGGGCGTGGCGGCGGTGGTGCTCCTCGTCGCGTGCGCCAACGTCGCCAACCTGCTGCTCGCGCGGGCGCTCTTCCGCCGCCGCGAGACCGCCCTCCGCCTGGCGCTCGGGGTGAGTCGGGCCCGTCTCGCCGGGCAGCTCCTGATCGAAAGCCTGGTGCTCGCCGTCCTCGGTGGTGGCGCGGGGCTGCTCCTCGCCCAGTGGGGCGGGGCGGTGCTGGGCCGGCTCTTCCTCCCGGAGTACCAGGCCGGTGTCACCCTCGCCGATGGCCGGACCCTGCTCTGCGTCCTGCTCGCCGTCCTCACCGCCGGGTGTCTCATCGGCCTCGCGCCGGTGCTCCAGAGCCGCCGGGCGGACCTGGCCGAGGATCTCAAGGCGGGGTCCCGCAAGGCAGGGCACCGGCGGTCGCGCATGCGCACTGCCCTCCTCCTTCTGCAGGCGACGCTGTCGGTGGTCCTGCTGATCGGGGCGGGGCTCTTCGTGCGGAGCCTCGCGGAGGTGCGGGGGCTCCGGCTGGGGTATGACGTCGACCCCGTGCTCTACATCCAGCTGAACACCCGCGGCGGCGGGCTCGACCAGGCGGGCCAGATCCAGTTCCGCCGCACGATGCTCGAGACCGCGCGGACGCTCCCGGGTGTCACGAGTGCCGCGCTCGGGATCACGGTGCCGTTCTGGGATACCTGGGGCGACGATCTCTTCGTGCCCGGGATCGACTCGGTAGACCGGCTCGGCAACTTCACCCTGCAGGCGGGCACACCCGAATACTTCAAGACCATCGGAACCCGCATCCTGCGGGGCCGCGGGTTCACCGCGGAGGACCGGGCCCAGGCGCCGCGGGTGATGGTCGTGAGCGAGGCGATGGCCGCCACCCTCTGGCCGGGCGAGAACCCCCTGGGGAAGTGCGTGCGCGTCGGCGCGGACACGATGCCCTGCTCGACGGTGGTGGGTGTGGCGGAGAACATCCGGCAGCGGAGTCTCCGGGAGGACCCCGGGCTCAACTACTACATGCCGCTGGAGCAATACCACCCCGATGCCGCCGCGCTCTTCCTGCGGGTCGCCGGGGAGGCGGACAAGGTGAAGGAGAGCCTCCGGCGCCAGCTCCAGCCATTGATGCCGGGCGACGGGTATGTCCTGGTGAATTCCATGCGGGACATCGTCGGTCCCCAGGTCCGCTCCTGGGAACTGGGCGCGACGATGTTCCTCATCTTCGGCGCGCTGGCGCTGGTGCTCGCGGCGATCGGCCTGTACAGCGTGATCGCGTATGATGTCGCGCAGCGGACCCGGGAGCTCGGGATCCGCATCGCGCTCGGCGCGGCCACCGAGGACGTGGTCGGGCTCGTCACCCGCGACGGCCTCCGCTTCGTGCTGACCGGCGCGGTGCTCGGCGGGGCGATCGCGCTCGGCGCGGGACGCTGGATCGCCCCGCTGCTCTACGCCGTCACCCCCGGCGACCCGCTGGTCTACGGGGTCGTCGCGGGGGTGCTGCTGCTGGTCGCGGCCATCGCCAGCCTGGTGCCGGCGTGGCGCGCGACGCGGGTGAACCCCAGCCTGACACTCCGGAGCGAGTAGCTCAGCTCGAGTGGTCGTGGATGATCCGCCACCCTTCCGGCCGCTTCTCCCAGACCAGGGTGAAGCGGCAGGCGTAGTCGGGCTGGCCGCCGCCGGTGAGGGCGCACTTCCCGGTCAGCATCGCGTGGGTGGCGCCGAGCGGTGTCACCACCAGGTCGGCGAAGGAGAGTTGCTGCGACGGCTTCCCGTCCTTCCAGAAGGCCCGCTCCAGGATCCCGCGAATCCGCTGCTTCCCGACCAGCGGGCCGTTCTTCGTCATCATCGCCGCGGAGTCGGTGTACATCGCGACGTGGCCAT
>DASZPT010000163.1:0-6358 GCA_035549935.1 Gemmatimonadales bacterium | reverse complement strand
GCGACCGACGCCTCGCTGGTCGAGGCGATGCGGCAGTGGCGGCGGGCGCAGGATTCGCTCGAGACGCGGTTCTACGCCAGCCGGATTCCGGTGCGATGAACCGGACCCTCACGGCCTTCGGGCTGCTGCTGCTCCTCGGCTGCGCCTTCGGCGGGTCGGTGGCCCGCTGGCGGCCCGCGTCGCAGGCGGCGGGGATGGAGATCGAGCTCAACCTCGTCAACGGCGGGACCGTGAAGGGCGAGCTCCTGACCCTCGACTCCGCCGGGTTCCTGGTGCTCGAGGCGACCCGGCTGGTGCGGGTCGATCCGGTGGCGGTGCGGAGCGGGGCCGCCTACAAGACCGGGTTCGATTCCCCGCTCGATGACCACACCCGGGAGCGGCTCCGGCTGATGAGCCGCTATCCCCAGGGTCTCCCGGCCGGCGTGGAGCAATCGCTCCTCGAGGCCTATGGCTGGACGACAGTGGACCTGGAGGTGGGCCCCCCCACCCCATAGGGAGTCCGGAATGCGACGCTCGGGGGGGCCGGGGCATCCTCCCCGTCGAACCTGTTCCTACGGAGCCTTCCCCATGTCGCAGTCTCTGAAGGGCACCCGGGCCGCGCTGACCCTGGTTACGGCCCTCGCAGCCCTCACCAGTCTTGCCCCGGCCGGGCTGGCCGCGCAGGACGACGACTCCGGACCAGTCCGGGTGTTCACCTTCAACCGCCCCCGGCTCGGGATCCAGGTCGGCATCAAGGCCGACGCCGAGAAGGACAAGATCGGCGCCCGGGTGGAATCGGTCACCGAGGACGGGCCCGCCGACAAGGCCGGGCTCAAGGAAGGCGACATCATCACCCGCTTCAACGGCGTCGCACTCGGCGGGGTGAAGGGTGAGGCGGACGAGGACGAGTCGGGCCCGGGCCGGAAGCTCATCGCCCTCGCCCGTACCCTCGATGACGGCGACACGGTCGAGGTGGAATACCGCCGGGGCAGCGACACGAAGAAGGCGAAGATCGTCGCCGCCGACCTAAGCCAGTTCTCGATGCGGGGCTTCCGGATGGATGGGCCGAACGGCCGCATGTGGCGGATGCCGCGGCTCGACGTGCAGCCGGGCTTCCCCGAGGGAATGCGGATGTTCGAGGGCGGCCCCGGTGAGATCCGGATCTTCGGCCGCATGGACGGCGGTCTCGACCTGACCGACCTCAACGCCGACCTGGGCGAGTACTTCGGGGCAAAGGAAGGGGCGCTGGTCCTCCGGACGCCGGGCGATTCCGCCAATCCGCTCAAGGCCGGCGACGTCATTCTCTCGATCGACGGCCGAGCCACGAAGAACGAGGCCCAGGCCCGCCGGATCCTCCGCTCCTACGGCGAGGGAGAGAGTGCGAAGCTCGAGGTGCTCCGCAAGCAGAAGAAGATCACCCTGACCTGGAAGCCCCAGGCTGACGGGGAGTGGAAGATGCGGACTCCGCGTCCGCCCCGGCGGCCGGCGGGGGAGCGGAGCTGAGAGAGGCGGGTAGGCGGGAAGGCGGGTAGGCGCCTCCCCGCCTCACCCCTCCGCCGCCTTGTACCGCCCGATGATCAGCGTCGTGTTGTCCGATCCGCCCCGGTCGAGCGCCAGCTGCAGGAGGTGCCGTGCGGTGACCTCGGCGGACCGGCAGCTGCGGAGCGCCTCGCGGATCTCCTCGTCGCTCACGTGCTTGGTCACGCCGTCGGTGCAGAGGAGCATCACGTCGTCGATGCGGATGTCGGTCGTGCGCGTCATCGGCTCCGCGCGGGTGGCCCCGATGGCGCTGTAGAGCACGTGCTTGAGGCCGGAGCGCTCCGCCTGGTCGGGAGAGAGGGCGCCGGCGTCGACCATCGCCTGCGCCATCGTCTGGTCCTTGGTGAGGAGATTGAGCTCCCCGTCGCGGAGCACGTAGCAGCGGCTGTCGCCCACGTGGACCAGGTAGCCGCGCGGCCATCGGATACAGACCATGGTGAGGGTCGTCGCCATGCCCAGGCGCTCCTCGTCCGCCGCCCCGGCCTGGACCACCGCCTCGTGACTCCGTTCCACCGACCGCTGCAGCTCGGCGAGGAACTCCGGCTCCAGGTCCTGGTCGAGCTGGACATAGAGATCCATCGCCCGGAGCACGTAGTCGATGATCGCGCCCAGCGCGGTGCGGCTCGCGTCCCGGCCCCCGGGGATCCCCCCCACCCCATCCGCCACCAGGAAGACGTACCCGCGGCTCGGCGAGAGCAGCTCGCCCAGCGTCTCCTCGGGGAGGCTGGTCTGGTGTACCTGCATCGCCTTGTGGATGCTGCCGATGAGGAAGCAGTCCTGGTTCTCGGTGCGAACCAGTCCCTGGTGACTGATCCCGAAATAGTCGTAGCGGTCCTTGCTGGGACGTGGTGGCGGGTCGTCTGGGGCGTGGGTCACGGGTCTGGCCTCCCTTGACCCAGCCAAGGTACTGCCAATTCAGTGGTGCCGCACCCCCCCGTGTTCATCCTTCCAGATGTCGGACGGGTCGTTCGCGAACACGTTCACGTGGACCATCCAGTTGAGGACCCGGTCCTTCCAGCGTCCTCCGGCCGCCTCGCAGGCGTCCCGGGTCGCGATGCTCCCGCGAGGCCCGAACTCCGGGTGGCGTCCCGTGGTCGCTGCGACGGGATCCTCATCCCGGGGCGGAAGGCAGATGTTGGTGTGCTGGTGCCAGCGGGCGATGCTGAGCGGGATGCGCTGGTCCAGCTCCTCGGGCGAGAGCGTGGCGGGGGCGGTATACATCACCCCGATCAGCTCGAGCTTCCCGCCGGGACCGTCCCGGTAGAGCAGGGACGTGGGGGCCGCCGGGTCGAACCGGAACCGGGCCTTGAGCGCCGCCGCGCGGTTGGTGTAGTGGTAGATGCGCTGGCGCTTGACCTGGGGCGCGAAGCGATGGAACCCGTCCGCCTCGGCGACGGCCACGTCCCGATACTTCTCCGCCCACGCCCGCGCGATGCGCACGATACTGTCGGCCCGCGCCTGGTCGCCGGGACGCATCTCCCGCATGGGTGTGAGCGTGATGTGGGGACCCGTCATCACCATCCCCTGCATCTCCCTGTCTCCCATCTGGTCGTGCTGCATGCCCGCGTCCTGCCCCATGGCGGGACGGGCACAGAGCAGGACGAGAGGTACGAATCCCAGCCACCGATACATCGGAGCCTCAACCGAAGACGTTGGGGATGAGACGGCGACCCTGCCGGTTTGTTAACCCTCGGCCGCTTTCTCGGAACTCGCAACGCGGAACCCCCTCCCCCCGCGTATAGTTCCCCCCGTGCCTTCCCTCCCGATCGAACCGGTCCTTCCCGAACTCGCCGCCGCACTCGCCGACTCCGGCCACGCGGTGCTGCAGGCGCCGCCCGGCGCCGGGAAGACCACGCGCGCGCCGATCTATCTCCTGGACCGGGCGTGGCTCGAGGGAAAAAAGATCCTGCTCCTCGAGCCGCGTCGCCTCGCCGCCCGGGCCGCCGCGCGGCGCATGGCCCACATGCTGGGGGAGCGCCCCGGCGAAACGGTGGGATACCGGGTAAGGCGCGAGAGCGCGGTCGGCCCCCGAACCCGGATCGAGGTGGTCACCGAAGGGATCCTGACGCGACTCATCCAGTCCGACCCGGCGCTCGAGGAGACCGGCCTCGTCGTCTTCGACGAGTTCCATGAACGGAGTCTCCATGCCGACCTCGGCCTGGCGCTCACGCTCCAGTCGCGCGCCCTGGTCCGCCCCGACCTCAGGATCCTGGTGATGTCGGCCACCCTCGACGGCGGTGCGGTCGCCGCGTTGCTCGGCGGGGCCCCGATCGTCACCTCCGAGGGCCGGGCCTTTCCGGTGGAGACCCGCTACCGGCCGCGCCGCGCCGAGACCCGCCTCGAGGCCGCGGTGGCGAGCGCGGTGCGCGAATCGCTCGCGACTGACGAGGGCGACATCCTCGTCTTCCTCCCCGGTGCCGCCGAGATTCGCCGGACGCACGCCAGCCTCGAAGCCGACACCGACCCGGAACCCGGAGCCCGGAGCTCAGAACTCTCGGTGCTGCCCCTCCATGGTTCCCTCACGGCCGAGGAGCAGGACGCGGCCCTCGCCCCGAGCCCCCCCGGCCGGCGCAAGGTCGTCCTCGCGACCTCCATCGCCGAGACCAGCCTCACCATCGAAGGGGTCCGGGTGGTGATCGACGCCGGCCTCGCGCGGGTCCCGCGCTTCTCGCCCCGCACCGGCATGACCCGTCTCACCACGGTCCGGGTCTCGCGCGCCTCGGCGGATCAGCGGCGGGGACGCGCCGGCCGTACCGCACCCGGCGTCTGCTACCGCCTCTGGGCCCAGGAGGAAGATCATCACCTCCTTCCCCACGGCGCGCCAGAGATCGCCGAGGCGGACCTGGCGCCGCTGGCGCTGGAACTGGCCGCCGCGGGGATCGGCGATCCGGGAGCGCTGGCCTGGCTCACGCCGCCCCCTGCCGCGGCGGTCGCGGAAGGACGCGGGCTGCTCCGTCAGCTCGATGCGCTCGACCGGGATGGACGGATCACCGCGCGGGGACGTGAGCTCGTGGCCCTGGGCACCCACCCGAGGCTCGGCCGGCTGCTCCTGGCGGGGCGCGAGGCCGGCGCCGCGACGCTCGCGGGCCAGCTCGTCGCCCTCCTCGAGGAACGCGACGTCCTCCGCGCCCCCGACGGAACCGGCGATCCCGATCTCCAGCTCCGCGTCGACCTGGTGGCCGGCTCCGGGAGCCCGCCGGTCTGGCATGGCATGGAGGTGGACCGGGGACGGCTGCATCGGGTGCGGCAGGAGGCGCGGCTCTGGGCCCGCCAGCTTCATGCGGTGGAGCCTCGTGGCCAGCCGCGCTCGGCGGCCGAACTCCTGGCGCTGGCCTATCCCGACCGGGTGGGCCAGCGGCGGCCCGGCCAGGCGGGTCGCTTCCTGCTTCGCAACGGGATGGGAGCCTTCACCACCGCGCCGGCGCTGATGCTCGCCGATTACATCGTTGCCGCGGAGCTGGATGGCGACCGCCGGGAGAGCCGGATCTGGCTCGCCGCGAGCCTCGACCTGGGTGAACTCACGATGTTGTTCGGCGGGCAGGTGGAGGATGAGTCGGTGGTCGAATGGGTCGAGACGGAGGGTGTGCTCAAGGCGGTCCGCCGCCGCCGGCTCGGCGCTATCGTGCTCGAGGAGACGCCCCTCCGCGATCCCGACCCCGCCCTGGTCCGGGCAAGGGTGGAGGAGCTGGTCCGGCGCGAAGGCCTCGCCGCGCTGACCTGGTCCGACGAAGCCACCCGACTGCGGGAACGGCTGGCCTTCGCTCGCCGCCTCGCCGATGCCGGCGGCATCACCGGCGACTGGCCCGACGTGAGTGACCGGGGGCTGCTCGACGACCTCGACCGCTGGCTTGGCCCCTCGCTCGGAACCGTGCGGCGGCGGGCGGACCTGGCGAAGATCGATCCCGCCGGGGCGCTGGCACAGCTGCTGGGATGGGAGGAGCGGCGCGCGCTCGACCAGCTCGCGCCGACCCATCTCGAGGTCCCGACCGGTTCGCGGATTCCCGTCAGTTACGCCGACCCGGAGGCGCCGGTGCTCGCCGTGCGGCTGCAGGAGGTCTTCGGGCTCACGGAGACGCCGCGGGTCGGTGGCGGGCGGGTCCCCGTGACGATGCATCTTCTCTCACCCGCCCATCGCCCCGTCCAGGTCACCCGCGACCTCGCCGGCTTCTGGCGCACCAGTTACTTCGATGTCCGCAAGGACCTCCGGGGCCGGTACCCCAAACACGAATGGCCGGAGGATCCGCTCACCGCCACGCCGACCAGGCGGGCGAAGCCCAGGAAGTGACCCGGCAAGGGGGCTTGAGGCTTGACCTCCAGGCCCCAAGCCCCAAGCCGAAGCTTCACTGCTCCACCAGAATCAGGTACCGGCTCCCCTCCCAGAACTTCTCGGGCACCCGCACCGCGAACGATTCCTGCACTTCACCGTGCCGCCCCGCCTCGGTCAGGTACGCCGGGTTCTGCCGCGAGACGATCCGGTAGCGGCGATCGGGGTGGGGAAGGGGCACCGCCTCCGTCCGGGTCCGGTCCAGGCTGGTGAACTCCTTGAGTGGCAGGTCGCGCGCCGGCTGCACACTCCGCTTCCCGATGAGCGGGATCGACCGCGGGCCATCCGCGACCAGGACCCCCTTCCTCACGAGCTCGTCCCGGGTGCCCGCCACGAAGTAGACCGTATTCCGGTCGTCGGTCAGGTGCATCACGCTGTCCGCCAGTACCAGGTTCTCGGTGGTGACGCCATCCACCTGGGTGGTGAGTGACGCGATCGTCGCCTGCTGCTCGGTCAGGACATCGCTGACACCCGCGAGCGCCGTCTTGAGGCTGTCGCTCGACCGGGTGTGCCGGC
>DASZPT010000162.1:0-15813 GCA_035549935.1 Gemmatimonadales bacterium | reverse complement strand
ATCAGCAGCCGTACCGGACCCTGGACATGGTCCTGGCGGAGATCGACGCGGTCACCCGGGACCAGGTGAGTGCGCTGGCGGCGGAGTACTTCGCCCCGGAGCGCCAGACGATGGTGCGGCTGGGGCCGGTGAAGTAGGCTGGAGACCGGAGGCCGGAGGCGGGAGCACCCGCCCCCGGCCTCCGGCCTGCGGCCCGTGTGATCACAACGATTCAGACCACAAGGCAAACACATGATCATCGGCGTGCCGAAGGAAATCAAAACCAACGAGAACCGCGTGGCGCTGGTCCCGGCTGGGGCGGAAGCCTTCGTGACCCGGGGGCACGAGGTCTACCTCGAGCAGGGGGCGGGGCTGGGGAGCGGGTTCCCGGACGAGGCGTATATCGCCGCCGGAGCCAAGATCCTGCCGACGGCGGACGCGGTCTGGGCGAAGGCCGAGATGATCATGAAGGTGAAGGAACCGATCGCGGTGGAGTGGCCCCGCATGCGGGCTGGCCAGGTGATCTACACCTACTTCCACTTCGCGGCGGCGGAGGACCTTACGAAGGCGGTCATCGCGTCGAAGGCGATCGCCGTGGCCTACGAGACGGTCCAGCTGTCCCATGGCGAGCTGCCGCTCCTCACCCCGATGTCGGAGGTGGCGGGACGGATGGCGGTCCAGGAGGGGGCCAAGTACCTGGAAAAGGTGTTCGGCGGGAGCGGCATCCTGCTCGGCGGCGTTCCCGGCGTGACCCCGGGTGAGGTCGTGATCATCGGCGGGGGCGTGGTGGGCATCAACGCGGCGAAGATGGCCGCTGGCCTCGGCGCACGGGTGACGATCCTCGACATCAGCCTCGAGCGGCTTCGCTACCTGGACGATGTGCTGCCCGCCAACGTTACCACCCTGTATTCCAACCGGCACAACATCCTCGATTCCATCAAGCGGGCGGACCTGGTGGTGGGGGCGGTGCTGCTCCCCGGCGCGAAGGCCCCGCACCTCGTCAAGCGCGAGGACCTCAAGCTGATGAAGCCGGGGTCGGTGATCGTGGACGTCGCGGTGGACCAGGGCGGGTGCGTCGAGACTATCAAGCCGACCACCCACGAGAACCCGACCTACTTCGTCGACGGCATCCTGCACTATGCCGTGGCCAACATGCCGGGCGGCGTGCCGCGCACCTCGACCCTGGCCCTGACCAACGCCACGCTCTCCTACGGCCTCCGGCTGGCGCGGGACGGGTGGAAGAAGGCCTGCCGGGACGACCTGCCGCTCAAGCTGGGCCTCAACGTGGTGGAAGGAAAGGTGGTCTACCCGGGGGTGGCGGAGGCGTTCAACCTGCCGCTGGTCGCGGTCGACAGCGTCCTGTAGGTGCTGGACCTTCAGTTCAGGCGGCTTCCCCATGGCGAGGGCCTCCCGGTCCCGGCCCTCGCCACCCCTGGTTCGGCGGGCTACGACGTGGCCAGCGCCGACCAGGGGGTGCTGGCGCCGGGGGAGCGCCGGGTCTTCCGGACCGGGTTCTCCATCGCCGTCCCCCTGGGGTTCGAGTGCCAGGTCCGCCCCAGGTCAGGGCTCGCGCTCAAGCACGGGCTCACCCTCCCCAACTCTCCCGCGACCATCGACGCCGACTACCGGGGGGAACTCATGATCGCCCTGATCAACCTGGGGCAGGAGCCCTTCGAAATCACCCGGGGGATGCGGATCGCCCAGCTGATCTTCGCCCGGGTGGAGCAGGTGCGCTGGCGTGAGGTGGCCGATCTGCCGCCCACCCATCGGGGCGAGGGAGGGTTTGGCAGCACGGGACGGTGAGGAGGTGGCCTGGGGCCTGGGGCTCGGGGCGCAGGGGTCCCGGGTAGCCCAAGCCCCAAGCCCCAGACGACCGTCACCGTCAGCAAATTGGCCAGTGACCCCCGTCACCGCCCCCCGGGGGCGGCCATCCCTGTGCCCAGCCACCTAAGTTGGCGTCTTGTCCCATCTTACCTACACCCTTAGCTTTGCCACAATTCGATCTCCCTGGCCCCGGAAATGAAGTTCCCGTCGCTAAAACTCGGGTCGTTTCTCCCCGCGAATGAAATCGCGGTGGACCTCGGCACGGCCAACACCCTGATCTACGTCAAGGGTGAAGGCATCGTGCTCAACGAGCCTTCCGTGGTGGCCATCGAGAAAGCCAGCGGCAAGATCAAGGGCATCGGTCTCGAAGCGAAGCGTATGTTAGGCAGGACGCCCGACGGCATCCTCGCCGTGCGCCCGCTCAAGGACGGCGTGATCGCCGACTTCGATGTCACCGAGAAGATGCTGCGGTACTTCCTCAAGACGATCATCGACAAGCACGTCTTCCGGGTCCGTCCCAAGGTGATCGTGTGCGTGCCCTCGGGCATCACCGAGGTGGAGCGGCGCGCCGTGCGCGACTCGGCGGAGACCGCCGGCGCCAAGCAGGTCGACATGGTGGCGGAGCCGATGGCGGCCGCGATCGGCGTGGGGCTCCCGGTGGAGACGCCCACCGGCAACATGGTGATCGACATCGGGGGTGGCACCACCGAGATCGCGGTCATCGCGCTCTCCGGGATCGTCTCGGACACCTCGATCCGCGTGGGGGGGGACGAACTGGACCAGGCCATCGTCCAGTTCATGCGGAAGAACTACAACCTCCTCGTGGGCGAGCCCACCGCCGAGGCGATCAAGATCAAGATCGGGTCGGCCGCGCCGACCGGCGACGAGCGGGAGATGGAAGTGAAGGGCCGCGACCTCGTCTCCGGGATCCCCAAGACGGTGCGGGTGCACTCGAGCGAGATCCGCGAGGCGGTGCAGGAGCCGATCCAGCAGATCGTCGACGCGGTGCGGCGGGCGCTCGAGATCACCCCGCCCGAACTCGCCAGCGATATCGTGGACCGCGGCATCGTGATGACGGGCGGCGGCGCCCTGATCCGCGGCCTCGACATCCTCCTGGCGCAGGAGACCGGCCTCCCGATTCACGTGGATGAGGATCCGCTGACCTGCGTGGTGCGGGGGTCGGGACGGATCCTCGACGATTACGAGAAGTACCAGAGCGTCCTCTACAAATAAATGGCCCCCGGGTCAGACCGTTCGCTCTCACGGAGGGACAACGCCCTCTTCGTGCTGTGCGTGGCGCTCTCGGTGGTGATGCTGGTCCGGCCCGACTGGGGCAACATGGTCACCGGCATGGTTCGACAGTCGGTGCTTCGCCCCTTCCTCTGGATGCAGCAGCGCGCCGAGGAGTCCCGCACCAGCCGGGCCGCCTTCGACCGGCTCCGCGCGGAGCGCGACTCCGCGGCCTACGCCGCGCAGTTCCTCCCCTCGCTCCGCTCCGAGAACCAGCGCCTGCGCGACCTCCTGGGCCTGGGCAAGCGCCTCACCATCCGCTACATCCCGGCGGAAGTGCTGCATCAGTCGCTCCCGACCGATGGCCGCACCCTGATCCTGTCGGCGGGGCAGGACCAGGGGGTCCAGCCGTTCGACGCCGTGGTCTCCGCCGAGGGACTCGTGGGCGTGGTCCGATTCGTGGAGGCGGAGCGGAGCGTGGCGTTCACCTGGGCGCACCCCGATTTCCGGGCCAGCGCGTTCACGCAGCCGGGCGCCGTCTTCGGCGTGATCGCGCCGGCGCTGCAGGTATCCGGGAGTGATCAGCTGCTGCAGCTCAAGGGGGTCGCCATCCGCGACTCGGTGCCGCTGGGCACGCTGGTGACGACCTCGGGGCTGGGCGGGGTGTATCCGACCGGGATTCCGGTGGGCACCGTCATCGGCCAGGCGTCGGAAGAGACCGGGTGGGAGCGGATCTACCTGGTGCGGCCGGCCGCCAACCCGGAGGCGGCGACCCAGGTGCTGATCCTCCGCAATCCGAAGAACGCGCCGGTGGGCCCGGCCTTTGCCGCGGACTCGGCCTCATGATCCAGATTCGTGCCGACCGGAGCCGTCTCTGGATGGTGCTCGGCCTCCTCGCCGTGCTCCACTTCGCGGTGCGTCCGCGGCTCGGGGCGCCGCAGGTGGCGCCGGACTTCCTGATGCTGGCGCTCCTGCTCTACGCGATCCGGAGCCGGCCGGGCACCGCCGCGGTGGCGGGATTCCTGGTGGGGCTCGCCGCGGATGCCATGGCGCCTTCGCGGGTGGGCGCCGCGGCGCTGGCGCATACGGTGGTGGGCTACCTCGCCGCGTGGGGCCGGGCGGTCTTCTTCCCGGACAACCTGTTCGTCAACGGGCTGGTGATCGCGCTGGGCGTCTGGCTCCGGAATGCGATCCTGCTCTTCGCGAGCGGTTCGGCCGGCGGGAACCTGACCATGGCGCTCCTCGTCTGGGCGCCACTCCAGGCGATCACGACCGCCCTCACGGCGGCGCTGGTCCTGCTCCTCTTCCAGCGCTGGCTGGACATCCGGCTGGAAGCATGAAGGACTTTCACGCCACCCGCCTCCGGGAGCGCTCCGGGCAGGCCCGCTGGATTCTCGGCGTGGCGTTCCTCATCCTGGCGGCGGCCTTCTTCCGGACCCAGATCCTCCAGTACGACCGCTACCGCCTCAAGGCGGAAAGCAACCGGCTCCGTCCGGTGCCGCTGCAGCCGGCCCGCGGCACGGTGTACGACCGGACCGGCAAGGTCATCGCCGAGACGGTGCCCGGCTTCTCGGTGGCGCTCCTGGCGCAGTCGATCGACTCGCTCCGGCAGGTGCTGCAGCGGTTCTCCCAGGTCGTTCCACTCGATTCCTCCCAGGTCGACAAGACCATCAACCGATTCCTCGAGGCGCGCTACCAGCCGGCGCTGGTGCTGGGCAACGCGACCCGGGAACAGGTCGCGCGGCTGGAGGAGCATCGCTACGTCCTGCCGGGCCTGGTGGTGCAGTCGGAACCGCGGCGGATCTACCCCCGCGGCACCGCGGTGGCGCACCTCACGGGGTATGTCAACGAAGTCACCCAGACCGAACTCGACGAGGGACGCTACGCCGGCGCGCGGCTCGGCTCGGAGGTGGGCCGGTCGGGGCTCGAGCTGGAGTACGACGACACGCTGCGCGGCACGCCGGGGATGCGCTACATCGAGGTGGATGCCCGCGGGCGCCTGGTGCGGGAGCAGGGGGCCGCGCCGCCGCTGCCCTCCGTGGCGGGGAAGAACCTCCGGACCACGATCGACCTCGATCTCCAGTTCTACATCGACAGCATCTGGCCCAAGGGACAGGCCGGTGCGATGGTCGCGATGACGCCCAGGGGAGAGATCCGGGCGCTCTACTCGACGCCGGCCTACGACCCGAACGACTTCATCGGCGGCATCTCGGCGACCGAGTGGCGCCGCCTCAATACCGACCCGACGCTGCCGCTCCTCAATCGCGCCCTGCAGGTGAAGTACCCGCCCGGCTCGCCCTTCAAGCTCGCAACGGCGGCGATGGCGCTCCGGCGCGGGCTGGTGGACCTGCACAGCCACATGCCGGTGAGCTGCAACGGCGGGTTGCAGTTCGGCAACCGGTACTTCAAGTGCTGGCAGAAGCGGGGCCACGGGTCGCTGGACCTGATCGGCGCCGTGGCCCAGAGCTGCGACGTCTACTTCTACCAGCTCGGGCTCCGGGTCCAGCTTGCGAACATGCTGGCCGACGGGGTCACCATGGCCTTCAAGGACCGGACCCGGGTGGACCTGCCGAACGAGGTCACCCCGACCTGGCCGGCGAGCACGGCCTACTACGATGAGCGGTACGGGTCGCGCGGGTGGAGCAACGCGGTCACCCTCAACCTCGCGATCGGGCAGGGCGAGAACACCCAGACCCTGATGAACATGGTGCGGTTCTACGCCGCGCTGGCCTCCGAGACGGGAACGTCGCCCATTCCCTACGTGGTGCGGCCCGACACCGGGAAGGGCTTCGACCTGCAGCTCACGCGGGACCAGCTCAACGGCCTCCGGACCGCCCTGGTGGCGGTGGTGGAGCAGGGGACCGCCGCCCGGAGCAAGACCGCCGAGTTCAAGGTGGCGGGGAAGACCGGCACGGCGCAGAACCCCCACGGGGACGACCATGGGTGGTTCATCGGGTTCGCGCCCGCGGAGAAGCCGGAGATCATCATCGGCGCGATCTTCGAGTTCGGGAAGCACGGGAGCGTCGTGGCGCCGTACGTCGTCCGGGCCATCCGCCGCTACATCCTCGGCCCGGACAGCCTCGAGGGGCGGCGCGCCACCCGGCTCAACCTCCCGGGCGATGCGCCCGCTCCGCAGCGCGAACCCGAACCCCCGGGCGCCGCGCCGGATACCACCGCGCCGCCGCGGGTCGAGGCGCGCCGATGAGCCGCAGTCTCGGTCCCGACCGGCCGCTCCTCATCGTGGTGGGGCTCCTCCTCCTGTTCGGGGTGGTCGTCCTCTACTCGGCCGGCCAGACCGACGTGCCGAGTTTCGCGGCCGCCGGCGCCTGGCGGCGGCAGATCGTCTGGATCATGGGGGGCGTGGTGGTGGCCTATGCCGCCTTCCGGGTCTCGCCCAGGCTGCTCGAGTGGGCCGCGCTGCCGGTGTACGTCATCGGACTGCTGCTCCTGGCGCTCACCCTGGTGATCGGCGGGGGGGCTGGTACGGCTGCCAGCAGCAAGAGCTGGCTCTATATCGGAGGCCACGCGATCGGCCAGCCGGCGGAGTTCGCCAAGCTCGCGACCCTGCTGATGCTGGCCCGCCACCTCTCGGGGCGGCGCGAGGCGCCGGAGACGCTCCGGGAGCTGCTGCCCGCCTGTCTCATCGCCGGGGCGCCCGCGCTGCTGGTGCTGGCCCAGCCGGACCTCGGGAGCGCGCTGGTCTTCGTGGGGATCCTCTTCGCGATGCTCTTCTGGACCGGTGTGTCGCCGGTGCTGATCGTCATCCTCGCCTCGCCGGTCGCGAGTCTCCTCCTTGCCTTCAACGCCTGGGCCTGGGCGGGGTGGATGGTGGCGGTGTCGATTCTCTGGTGGGTGGGCCGGCTCTACTTCTGGGAAGGGGTGGCGGTCTTCGGTGCGAACTTCGCGATGGGGGCGATCGCCCTTCCGCTCTGGCGGAAGCTCGCCCCCTACCAGCAGAACCGGCTCCTCACCTTCCTGAATCCCGAGGTGGATCCCCAGAAAGCGGGCTATCACGCGATCCAGTCGAAGGTGGCGATCGGGTCGGGCGGGTGGTTCGGGAACGGGTACCTGCAGGGCCCCCAGAAGCGCCTCGCCTTCCTGCCGGAGCAGCATACCGACTTCATCTTCGCGGTGGTGGGCGAGGAACTTGGGTTCATCGGGGTGCTGGTGGCGCTGATCCTCTTCCTCACCCTGATGCTCATCCTGGTGCGGATCGCCAGGCGGGCCACGGATCCCTTCTCGAGCCTGGTCACCTTCGGCATCCTGGGGCTCCTCTTCACCCACGTCTTCGAGAACGTGGGCATGACGGTGAACGTCATGCCGATCACCGGGATTCCGCTGCCGTTCTTCTCGTACGGGGGCTCATTCCTGATGGCCACGGCCGTCGGGGTCGGGATCTGTCTCCGGGCTGCGTGGGATGCGCGGCTCGGTGGTTATGTCGATGTGTGACAATGGGTTAGCGTCGAGGGTCTGGCGCGGGACCCCCGGACTGCCCAAATTGTCTGCTTCGGCTTTGGCCACTGATCCCCGTTCAACCATCGCTCCCTGAACCCCATATGGCCGTCATGGCATGGTTCAAAAAAGAGAGGAAGCCCCGCCAGTCGGTGCGGGAGCGCCTCGAGATCCCACCGGACGCGTGGGAGAAGTGCGATGCGTGTGGGCACGTTGATATCCGGGACAAGTTCGAGCGGGCGCTCAATGTGTGCCCCGAGTGCGGGCACCACCGCCGGTTCTCGGCGGAAGAGTACATCGAGCTCCTGACGGACGAGGGCAGCTGGCGGGAGCTCTATGCCAGCCTGCGCTCGGCGGACCCGCTCAGCTTCGAGCACTATCCGGAGCGGCTGGCCGCCGCCCAGAAGAAGATCGGGACGTCGGACGCCATCTTCACCGGTGCCGGCAAGCTGGAGGGGAGCCCGCTCCATCTCGGGGTCATGAATTTCGCGTTCATGGGTGGCTCGATGGGGTCGGTGGTGGGCGAGAAGATCGCCCGCCTGGCGAGGCGGTCGGCGGAGAAGCGGGTCCCGCTCGTCATCGTCTGCACTTCCGGCGGCGCCCGGATGCAGGAAGGGGTCTTCTCCCTCATGCAGATGGCCAAGACCTCCGCCGCCATCGCCCAGCTCAACCAGCTCTCCGTCCCCTACATCTCCATCCTCACCAATCCGACGACCGGCGGCGTCTCCGCCTCCTTCGCCATGCAGGGCGACGTGATCCTGGCGGAGCCGGGGGCGGTGATCGGGTTCGCCGGCCAGCGGGTGATCAAGCAGACCATCGGCCAGGACCTGCCCGAGGGTTTCCAGACCGCGGAGTTCCTCCTCGAGAAGGGCCAGATCGACGAGGTGGTGCCCCGGGGCTCGCTCCGGGAGACCACGGCCCGCCTGCTCCGGCATATGCGGGGGCAGCGGCTGGCGGACGAGGCCTCCGAGTAGGAGGCCCCGAGGGAAGTCGAGGCGCGCCCCGTCGAGCGATCGGCGGGGCGTTTGTTTTGAGGCGACCGGTGCCTCGGGGCGCCGTTGCCTGAGAACCAGACTAGGTCAGGCGAGGCAGCGTCAGCGGCAGCAGGTAATGAATCGGGTGATCGTAGAAGACCGGCTCGAAGACTGCGCCCGCCGCGTCCGCCACGAACGCCCGGCGGAGTTGATCGGGGAGCCGCCGGTCGATCTCGGCCGCGACCCGCCGCGCCTCCTCGACCCGTCCCGCGAGCTTGCCCCGCGCGACCTCGGCACAGGCCCCGAAGAGGACCCACCAGTGGCTCCCGTCGTCCTCGTGTTCAACGATGTCGATGGGGAAGAGGTGGCAGATCAGGGGACGCGCGGTGTAGTGCAGGCAGCCGCGGGAGGCCCCGCCGTAGAACGGGCAGCGGCAGCCCTGACGGTTCATCCTGGTGGCGGCGCCCCGGCCATAGAGCGGGAGTCCCTCGCTCCTCGCCTCCGCCTGCTCGTGCGGGGTGAGATAGACCACGCTCCGCTCGCAGCGCTCGCACTCGCCGCAGAGGGAATAGCCGGTGGTGAGTTCGAGGAAACCGGGAATCGCCTCCAACTCCTTCACGAACGGATCGGGGAGCCGAGTGTAGCGGGCCATGAGCGGGAGACGTAGGTTTTGAGACCGGCAGCAACATGGCGGCGCGTCGGCCGCTCCACGACCAAACCTATACCATTCCTTGGCCCTCTCCTACCAGGCCGCGCTGGATTTCCTCTTCCCGCGCACCACGACCATCAAATTCGGCCTGGACACGACGCGCGCCCTGCTCCACGAGCTGGGTGATCCGCAGGCGGTCTATCCGACGATCCACATCGGCGGCACCAACGGGAAGGGGAGCGTCTCCACCCTCGTCGCGGCGGCCCTGGGGGCCGCGGGCTACCGGGTGGGGCTCTACACCTCGCCCCATCTGGTCTCCTTCCGCGAACGCATGGTGGTGGACGGCCTGCCGATCTCGGAGCCGGCGGTGGCGAGCTGGACCGAGCGGCTGCTGCCCCTGATCCAGCAGCGGCAGGCCACCTTCTTCGAGGTGACGACGGCGATTGCGCTGGCGGACTTCGCGGCTCGGGGGGTGGACCTCGCGGTGATCGAGGTGGGGCTCGGTGGCCGGCTCGACAGCACCAACGTGCTCGTGCCGCTGGTAAGCGCGGTGACCAAGATCGAGAAGGACCACATGAAGTACCTGGGGAACACCCTCGAGGCGATCGCGGTCGAGAAGGCCGGGATCGCGAAGCCGGGGGTGCCGTTCGTGATCGGTGAGACCCGGCCCCGGCTCATCGAGGTGCTGCGCCGGGAGGGGCGCCGCCACGGGGCGGACGTGCGTGTCCTGCCGGCGGGGTACAGCTGGCCGGGCGCGCTCGGGCTCCGGGGGCCGCACCAGCGGCGCAACGCGGCAGTGGCCCATGGCGTGCTCATGGCGCTGCCTCCCCGGTACCGTCCGCCGCGCGAGGCGATCGAGGCGGGCTTCGCGGCGGCGCGGGTGCCGGGCCGGTTCGACCGACGCGGCAAGTGGCTCTTCGATGTCGCCCACAACCCGGACGGGATGCGGGCCCTGGTCGCGGCGATCGAGGAGGCGCGGCTGCCGCGGCCGGTGCACGCCCTGGTCTCGATCCTGGGGGACAAGGCCTGGCCGGAGATGCTGGTCCGCCTCGACCGGGTGATCGACAAGGGGATCTGCACGATCGCGCCGACGGCGGCGGGCCGGCGCTGGGACCTGGAGTGGCTCCGGCGCTGGCTCCGGGACCCCACCCGTCCGCCGCCCCGGGCGGCGTGGCAGCTGATCCCCGACTTCGCCGCCGCGCTCCGCGAGGTGGAGGACGGGGCGGGCACGGTGCTCGTCACCGGGTCCTTCCACACCGTGGGCGACGTGATGTCGGCGCTGGGGATGGAACCGTAGGAGCTCCCGGTTCCGAGTTCCAGGTTCCGGGTTCCGAGGGAGGGGGGCCCCGAGTATTTTCCGGCCCATGTCAACCCAGCCCCTGCCGGGCTTTCGCGACTTCTATCCCGCCGACTTCGCCTTTCGGGCCCACATCTTCGAGACCTGGCGCGCGGTCGCCAGGCGGTACGGCTTCGAGGAGTACGATGGCCCGCCGCTTGAGCCGCTGGAGCTGTACACGGCGAAGAGCGGGGAGGAAATCGTCGGGCAGCTGTACAACTTCACCGACAAGGGTGGACGGGAGGTCTCGCTCCGGCCGGAGATGACCCCGACGGTGGCGCGGATGGTGGCGGCCCGGGCCGGCGGCATGAAGAAGCCGATCCGGTGGTTCTCCATTGCCCAGTTCTTTCGCTACGAGCGGCAGCAGCGGGGGCGGCTGCGGGAGTTCTACCAGCTCAACTGCGACCTGATCGGCGAGGCTGGCCCCCTCGCGGACGCCGAGCTGATCGCGCTCGCGGTGGACCTGATGCGCGGGTTCGGCCTCGGCCCCGGGGACGTTCGGGTCCGCATGAGCGACCGCCGCCTGCTGACAGCGGTCACGCAGGAGCTGGGGCTTTCGGAGAGCCAGACCGCGGTCCTCTTCCAGGTGCTCGACAAGTTCGGTCGCACGCCGGAGGAGGTGTCCCGGGCGAAGCTGGCCGAGGCGGGCATCGCGGAAGGCGCACAGGACCAGGTCCTCCGGTTGAGTCGCGAACGCACCCTGGCCGGGCTCGAGGCGGTGCTGGGGACCTCGCCCCGGATCCAGGCGGCGCTGGCCCCGGTCCGCGCGGTGCTCGGCGCGCTCGAGGGGATGGGGCTCGCAGGGTTCGTCGACCTCGACTTCACGATCGTCCGCGGGCTCGCCTACTACACCGGGACGGTCTTCGAGCTGTTCGATGCCGGCCGCTCGCTCCGCGCCATCGCCGGCGGCGGGCGGTTCGACGGACTGCTCAAGCTGCTCGGAGGGGTGGACCTTCCGGCCATCGGCTTCGCGATCGGCGACGTGGTACTGGGTGAGCTGCTCAAGGACCGGGGGCTCGCGCCGCCGGCGCCGGCGACGGTGGACATCTTCATCGCCGGAGTGACCGACGCCGACCTGCCCCACGTCCTCGGTGCCGCGCACCAGCTCCGCGATGCCGGGGTGCGGGCCGAATACGCGCTCCGGGTCGATGGGCTCGGCAAGCAGCTCAAGCTGGCGGATGCGCGGGAGGCGGCGCTGGCGCTGGTGATCGGTCCGGACGACCGGGCCCGGGGCGAGGTCCAGCTCAAGGACCTGCGGCGAAAGACCCAGGCCCCGGTGCGGCAGCAGGACCTGGTAAGCGAAGTGAAGAAGCAGCTGGCGGCTCGGGACTGACGGTCCAGGACAGAGAGATCATGGCGGACGACAAGAAGCTCACGCCCAGGGCGCAGGACTTCAGCGCCTGGTACAACGAAGTCATCATGCGGGCCCAGCTGGCGGATTACAGCCCGGTGCGCGGGTGCATGGTCATTCGCCCGAACGGGTACGCCATCTGGGAGCAGATGACCCGGGCGCTGGACGACATGTTCAAGGAGCATGGGGTCCAGAACGCCTACTTCCCGCTGTTCATCCCGCAGAGCTTCCTTTCGAAGGAGGCGGAGCACGTCGAGGGCTTCGCGCCCGAGCTCGCGGTCGTCACGCACGGCGGCGGCAAGGAGCTGGAGGAGCCGCTGGTGGTCCGGCCCACGTCGGAGACCATCATCTACTCGATGTACGCCAAGTGGATCCAGAGCTACCGCGACCTGCCGGTCCTGATGAACCAGTGGTGCAACGTGGTGCGCTGGGAGATGCGGACCCGGCTCTTCCTGCGGACCGCCGAGTTCCTGTGGCAGGAGGGGCACACCGCCCATGTGAGCGAGGCGGAGGCGGAGGAGTTCACGCTGACGATCCTGGGGACCTACCGGCGCTTCGCCGAGGAGCACATGGCGATGCCGGTGCTGACCGGGCGGAAGACCGACAGCGAGCGGTTCGCGGGAGCGCTCCGGACCTACTGCATCGAGGCGCTGATGCAGGACAACAAGGCGCTGCAGGCGGGGACCAGCCACAACCTCGGCCAGAACTTCGCGAAGGCGTTCCAGGTTACCTACCAGAGCGCGGAGGGCGGGCTCGAGTACGTCTGGAACACCTCGTGGGGGGTGTCGACCCGGCTGGTGGGGGCGCTGGTGATGATGCACGGCGACGACAACGGCATCATCGCGCCGCCCCGGCTGGCCCAGTATCAGGTCGTGATCGTGCCGATCTACAAGAGCGACGAGGAGCGGGCGACCGTCCTCGGGGCGGCCAACCAGGTGCTGCGGGAGCTCCGGTCCGGTGGCATCCGGGCCCACCTGGATGCGCGCGACGGGCTCAAGCCCGGCGCCAAGTACTACGAGTGGGAGGGCCGCGGGGTCCCGTTCCGGATCGAGATCGGCCCGCGGGACGTGGCCTCGGGCACGGTGATGCTGGCCCGGCGGACTGGCGGGAAGAAGACGCCGTTCCAGACCAGCGGGCTGGTGCACTCGCTCCGCATCGAGATGGACGCGATGCAGCAGGAACTGTTCGAGGCGGCCCGGGTCCGGCGGGAGCAGAACAGCATCCGCGGGGTGACCAGGGGTTCGTTCATCGACTTCATGCAGCGTGATGGCGGGTTCGCCTACGGCGGCTGGTGCGGGGACGCCCGGTGCGAGGCCGACATCAAGGAGCAGACCAAGGCGACCATCCGGTGCCTCCCCGACGAGGAGTTCCGCTCGAAGGAGGCCCCGGCGACCTGCATGTGGTGCGGCACGAAGGCGATTGCGGAGGCGGTGTGGGCCAAGGCGTACTGAACGACCCGAAGCCCCAGGGCTCGGTGGTCACCCCGGCGCAGCGGGCGGCGCTGTTCGACGATGCCGGCCTCGAGCGTCGCGGGCCGGCGCTCCATTTCGGCGGGGTGCGCCTCACGGACATCGCGGCGGGGGCCGGCACACCGACCTACGTCTACAACGCCGACGTGATCCGGCGGCAGTACCGGCGGCTGGATGAGGCCCTCAAGGATGTGCCGCACCGGATCTGCTTCGCCGTGAAGGCCAACAGCAACCTGGCGGTGCTCCGGATCTTCCGCGATCTCGGGAGCGGGGCCGACATCGTGTCCGGGGGGGAGCTGCGCCGGGCGCTGGCCGCGGGGTTCGACGCCGAGCGCGTGGTCTTCAGCGGGGTGGGGAAGTCGGAGGCGGAGCTCGAGCTCGCGCTCACGACCGGGGTCGGCCACATCCACCTGGAATCGGCCGACGAGCTGGTGAAGCTGGGCGCCCTCGCCACCCGCCTGAACCGGACGGTGACGGTGGGGATCCGGGTGAATCCCGACGTGACCGCGGAGACCCATCCGTATATCGCGACGGGGCAGGGGGGCATCAAGTTCGGCGTCCCCTTCGACCAGGTGCTCGATCTCGCCCGCGCGATCCACGCGCACGGGACGCTCCGCCTCGACAGCATCGCGATGCACATCGGGAGCCAGATCCTCGACGCCTCGCCCTACCGGCAGGGGGTGACCAAGCTGGCCGCGCTGGTGGCGAGCATCCGGAGCCTCGGCATCGACACGCTCCGGGCCCTCGATATCGGTGGCGGGCTCGGCATCCGTTACCGCGACGAAACCCCGCTCGACCCCTCGCTCCTGGCCCAGGCGGTGACGCCGCTGGCGCGGGAGACGGGGCTCACGATCGTGCTCGAGCCGGGCCGGTTCCTCGTGGGCAGCGCGGGGCTTCTCCTGACCACGGTGCTTTCGCGCAAGCACTCGGGCGGCAAGGAGCTGGTCCTGGTGGATGCCGGGATGAACGACCTGGTCCGCCCGAGCCACTACATGGCCTACCACGACATCGTGGAACTCGAGGCGCACGGCCGCGACGAGGGTGAGGTCGACGTGGTGGGACCGGTCTGTGAGACGGGGGACTTCCTCGCCCGCGACCGGCGGCTGCCGGGGCTCGCCGCTGGGGAGCAGCTCGCGGTACTCGGCGCCGGGGCCTATGGCTTCGTGATGGCGTCGTCCTACAACTCCCGGGGACGGCCCGCCGAGGTGCTGGTGGACCGTGGCCGGTGGGCAGTGGTGCGGCCGCGGGAGCGGGTGGAGGAGTTGTACGCGGGTGAGGTGGCGGATCCATGGTAGGAGCTCCGAGTTCCGGGTTCCGAGTTCCGAGTGAGCCGGCGCAGGACCAGGCACGGGATACTCAGGCCGCAGATCGGGATCGCTGCGGTCTTTTCCATTCAAGTCGCGGGACGCGGAACGCGGAACGCGAAACCTCCCTGAGAAAGGTCGCATGAGCGCACAACACCACGACGGCATCCTCATCATCGACTTCGGCTCCCAGTACACCCAGCTCATCGCCCGGCGGGTCCGCGAGGCGCATGTGTACTGCGAGATCCATCCCCCGTCCCGCTCGGTCCAGTGGATCCGTGACTGGAAGCCGAAGGGGATCATCCTCTCCGGCGGCCCCAACTCGGTGTACGGGGAGAACGTGCCGACCGCCGAACCGGCGCTGCTCGACATGGGCACCCCGGTGCTGGGGCTCTGCTACGGGATGCAGCTGCTGGCCCAGCTCTCCGGCGGCAAGGTGGAGCGGGCCAACCGCCGCGAGTATGGCCGGGCGATGGTGGAGGTGAAGGGCGGCAAGCTGTTCGAGGGATTCGGGGCGGGGGAGGAGACGCCGGTCTGGATGAGCCACGGCGACCATGTGGACACCGCGCCACCGGGCTACCGGATCACCGCGTCGAGCGTCAACGCGCCGGTGGCGGCCATCGAGCACCAGTCGAAGCCGCTCTACGGGGTCCAGTTCCACCCCGAGGTGGCGCACACGCCGCGGGGCGGCGAGATCCTGCACAACTTCCTGTTCGAAGTCTGCAAGGTCACACCCAACTGGACCCCGGGGAACTTCATCGAGGGGGAGATCACCCGGATCCGCGAGATGGTGGGACCGACGGCACGGGTGATCTGCGGGCTCTCGGGCGGGGTCGACAGCTCGGTGGCCGCGGTGCTGGTGCACCGCGCCGTGGGTGACCGGCTTACCTGCATCTTCGTCGACCACGGCCTGCTCCGGTTGCACGAGCGGGAGCAGGTGGAGCACACGTTCCGGCGCCATTACGGCATCGATCTCCGGGTGGTGGACGCCAGCGAGGCGTTTCTCGCCGACCTGGCCGGGGTCACCGACCCCGAGACCAAGCGGAAGCGGATCGGCCACCGGTTCATCGACGTCTTCGAGAAGGAGGCGCGTTCGGTCGGCAATGATGTCGGGTTCCTGGTGCAGGGCACGCTCTACCCCGACGTGATCGAATCGATGTCGCCGCTCGGCGGTCCCTCGGTGACGATCAAGACCCACCACAATGTGGGTGGCCTGCCCGAGAAGCTTCCCTTCACGCTGATCGA
>DASZPT010000161.1:0-14693 GCA_035549935.1 Gemmatimonadales bacterium | reverse complement strand
GGCGGACCCAGGAGCAGCGGGTCATGATCATGCTGACGGCACGGGAGCCCGAGCTCGCGAAGTCCCCCAACGCGAGCCGGCTCAAGGACGTCCTCCCGGCGCTCGCGCTGCGGCCGGTGGAGCTGCCACCGCTCACCGATGAGGACATGGCGCAGGTCCTGACCGCCCTGGCGGCGGGGTATAACCGGGCCATGTCGCCGGCGGTCCGGCGGGCACTGCTTCGGGCCTCGGCGGGAATCCCAATGGTGGCGGAGCTCCTGTTCGACGACTGGCGGGCCCATGGCGGCCAGTGCCTCGCGCTTGGGATCGGGGCGATGACGGTGGATGCGCAGTTACACGCTGGCCAGGATGTGTTCCTTCAGGTTGTCGAACGCGCGGTCAGCAAGCTCAGCGATATTGGACGCGCAGTGGTTGGCCTAGCCGCCGTACTGGGTGACCGACTGAACGATCTGGGCATGTACGAGTTGGTAGACCTGACGTTAGCCCAGACGTTGGCAGGTATGTCAGAGCTTACAACCATGCGCATACTTCGTGATACGGGCCAGTGTCTAGAGTTCCGCAACGAACTTCTGCGCGGGTATTCGTACCTGTCGGTGCCTTCGCCGCATCGGCGGGCACTGCACGGCCTCATTGCAGACCGCCTGATTGCCGCCGAAACGTCTGGTGAGACGGTCCCTGGGCTCACGCTAGCGTGGCACTGCTATCGAGCAAGCAGGGTTGAGGCCGCTGAGCAATACCTACTAAGGGGCGCTCGGACGGCATTGGACCGCGGGGCAACTTTCGAGACAGAACTGGCACTCAGAAGTGCCATGCCAACTCTCCAGAAGGAGAGATTGGGCGACGCACTGCTCTTGCTTGCTGAATCCCTGCAGGAGCAGGGCCGGTGGCAAGAGTCCCTTGAGGTTCTCAAGCACGAAGGGCCTTGGGATGAGCCTCTTCGTATCATCGCCTCGGGGTTTCAGATCCGGGCGCGAGCCGCGCTATCGGAGGACGAGGAAGAGCTGCGCCTCTTCGTTGGCCAGACCGTTGCCCTGCTCGATGCTCCCGCTGACATCAGCCTAAAAGTTCCAGTGATCAACACGATTTCGGTGCTTTCCTGGAGGCTCCAGGCTAACGACGCACTCCTCGACCGACTCTTGGAGCTTTTCGACGTAGCCACCCAGCAAACTGCGCGAGCAAGCTTGGTTGCCGCCATTCTGACGGTTGCGTGGAGAACACGGGGCCCAGACGCCCTCATTGGCCTCCGACCCCTTGCAGCTCAGGTCAGCGATGAATGCGACAGAGCTGGAGTTAGGAATGGAACACGATTTCACTTGGAGAACGCACGAAGCTGCCTAGAGGCGAGCCTGTGCTCATACGAGGAAGCTCTCCGCCTTGCGCATGTGGCCCATGATCTCGCCGTCCATCTTGGCGACGACGAAAGGCAAAGCGTCGCCGCGTCCAACATCGCCATGTACCTCGGCCGGCTAGGCAGGTACCTGGAACAGGAGGAGTGGGCGAGAAGGGCATTGGCAACCGCGGCGGGCGTCGGGCGAAGCTGGAGGCTAGACCGAGTCAGATTCCAGCTCGCGTGGGCACTTGCGATGAGTGGTCGAACAAGCCGAGCCCTCGAGGAGTCTCTTCCGAACGAATCCAATCTCGGCGGTGCGCCTATGTGGATGATTCAGGCAAATGGCCTTCTGAAGGCAGACATCCTCCAGGTGTGCGGCGACCCCAATGGGGCGCTCCGGGTTGCGCGCCAGACTCTTGAGGCTACCGGCCTTGCGCCACTCTCTACAGCCTATGCAGGGCTCACAGCGCGGTGGATCGCACTTTCAACGGCGGGAAGTCCGCTGCAGGCGAAGGGGAGGGAGATCCTTGAGGACCTGCTTGCACGTCTAGACACTCTTGACGCGTTTGACCAAACCGAAGTGTGTGCTGCGATGTGCAGGTTCCAGCGACAGCAAGGAGTGGATTTCAGGGCAACAAAGGAGGAACTGCAGCGAAAGCTGTCAACGCTTCCGGAGGCGGCTGCCCATACCCTCCATCGCCTCGGATTACTGAGTGATCTGAACTAGAAGGCCCGGATTCTCGGCCAGCTGCTACGGCCACGGAGAATGCCCTGCGGCGTGGGAACGACTCGCTTGGAACCACCATCTGCTGGCGGTGCAAGAATGGCCGTGGAACCCGACTGAAGCTCGGCCATCACTCTCCGAATGGCTACTGAGTTAATAACCAGATCCACGAGCCTCGGGTCGAACTGGGTTCCGCGATACTTCTGGAGTTCACCGATTACCGCCTCGATCGGCAAGCGCTTCCGGTAAGGTCGGTCCGTCATCATGGCATCGGCGGTATCCGAGATCATGATGATTCTCGCGCCGAGCGGAATGTCCTCACCGGCCAGGCCATCGGGATAGCCCCCGCCATCCCAACGCTCATGGTGACTTCTGACGGCATTCTGGATGTAACCCCGGAAGCTCGAGATAATCCCTACCAGCTCAGCGCTTTTCGCAGCGTGGGTCTGCAGCAGCGCAGTCTCCTCGGGAGTCAGCTTCGACTCTTTCCGCAGCAGCGGTGCGAACTCTTCGTGGATCTTCCCAACGTCATGGAGGATGGCGGCAGTGTAGACTTGCTCAATTTCCTCCGTCGAGACCTTTGACTCCTGGGCGATCGCCTTTGCCAACGTGGCGACTCGGACTGAGTGACCGGAGGTGTAGGGGTCTCGAGCTTCGATAGCCTTGACCATGAGATCAAGGAGTTCCCGACCGCTGCTCTGCAGGCGGCGGTACAAGCCGTAGATGTGCCGAATGACAAGTATGGGTGCGAGCGTAATTAGGAACCCGAGTGCGCCAAACCCGACCGAGTCCTCGAACACGACATAGAGCCACGACAGGATGACGGCGATGAAACTGGCCGCCAAGTCGTAGCCAATCACACCCTTGGCATTGAGATTCCAGATGTCCACAAATCGGCGACCGGAACTCAGCGCAACCGCGATACTCACCGCAGTGGTATTAAAGCCGAAGTAGAAGCCCGCGTAGGCGAGGAAGTAACCGAGATTCGCCTGAAGCTGCTTGCCAACGAGCAGGGCATCCCCGGAGAAGTTCAAGAGCGGGGTCCCAGCGCCGAACCAAGTCAGGAGTAGCAGGCCACCGGAGACGGCCACGGTGCGCTGGGCGGTGTTGAAGAGGACCTTGATGGGCGGCCGCCGGTCCAGCAGCTGCCCTACCGCTGTCGACACGCCTGCAATGAGGCCGCCCCAAAGCGGGCCGAAGAGAATGCCTGACGCCAGATGGACAACGAAGGAGGTAGATCCGGTTGCTCCGACACGGAGATCCCCGCCGGTCCGGTCGAGCATGAGGCCGACCAAGGCGAAAATTCCAAAGGTCCAAAACCCAGGAAACTGCACGTCAGTGCCCGCGCTTGCCGCCAGCGCGCCAACCGCTGACAGCACAACGAGGGTCACCCAGAGGTAGACCTTGATGGGAGCCTGATCTTCCTTGCGTACCATAATGAATTGGCAACGACCCTGATCAGTTACTGGGCTAGACCCAGTTCTGGCCTTCAGTCGCAGCGAACACCTTGACCGCGGTCTTGGCGACAAACGCTGCAATCAGGACATAAGCGCTGTACATGAGCGTCTCCTTGTCGAGTATGGGGTTACCCTCGGTAAGGAGCTAAGCCCCGCTATGGCTCAGCCGACGCTCCGCTCAGTTTTTTACCGCTGACCTCCGCTCGGGACCTTCCCGCTAGAGACCAGGGCCGCTGCCGTTTTTTCTCCTCGATTCCCTGTGACCACGCCGGCGGGACGGCCCCGCCGGCCTCGCCCCGCTAATTCGGACGCCGGGCCTCCGCCCAGCGATTGGTCGCATCCAGCACCGCGAAGACCGCCGCGCGCTCCGCGCTCTCCTTGATCTCCGCCGTCCCGATCAGGAGCACGGCCTCCCGGCCCCCCAGCCCCTGCACCGCCACCAGCACGAACTCCCGGTCGAACGCCTCGAGGATCTTCGCGCCCTCGAGCGCCACCGAATGGTCCGAGAGCAGCTGGTCCAGGACCGTGATCGCCGCCCGCGCCGCCCCCTCGACCTTGCTCCGGGGCGTGTCGCTGGTCTCCTCCTCCGCCGTCCCGGTCCGCCCCGCGAACGAGAGCGCGACCGAGATGCTCACCCGGTGCGGCCGCTTCCCCGGCGCCACGGTCAGCGACTCGAAGAGCGCCGCCCGCTTCATCGCCCGATCCCGCACCGCCCCCTTCTCCACCACGTCGATCGGCCGGACTTCCGCCGTCTGCGCGATGCTGATCTTGCGATGGTCGATCTTGAGCCCGAGCTGCGCCAGCAGCGCCGATTCGATGTTGCGCACCAGCTGTTTCGGCTGGAGCCCGGCCTGGGCGAGGACGTGCACCTCGCTCACTTCCCCGAGGGGCGTGGTGACGACCCGCGCCGAAAGCACGCCCTCGAGACTGGTGAGGAGGTTCTCGGCCCGGCGCACACCCCAGGGATCGGGCGCATTGTCGAACGCGCCGCCCGCACGGCTTGGCGCCGGGGCGGAGGCATCACGGAGGGGAGAAGATCCAGTCAAGACTCGCTCGCTTGCGAAAGACCCGTCGCCCTAGGCGACCAGATTGCGTCCCGAGGCCTTCGCCTGGTACAGGGCCCGGTCGGCCTGGACGAGGAGATCCCCCTCGTGCGGCCGACGCACGTCATACTCTGCCACGCCGATACTCGCGGTCACCAGGCCGACCGGATACCCCAGCCGCCGCCCCACCCCCTCGATCCCGGCCCGGATCGCCTCGGCCACCCGATTGGCGCCGGGCAGATCGGTCCGCGTGAGGATCACCACGAACTCGTCACCACCGTACCGCGCGGCCAGGTCCGAGGCCCGGATCGCCGTCCGGATCTCGTGGGCCACGGCCCGGAGGACCTGGTTCCCTTCCTCGTGGCCGTACTGGTCGTTCACCTGCTTGAAGTAGTCCAGGTCGATGAACAGCACGGCAAAGCCTTCGAGGCTCCGCTTGCTGCGCTCGATCTCGTACATCAACCGGTCGTGCAGCACCCGGTAGGCGGCGAGGCCGGTGAGCCCGTCCACCGCCGAGTCCCGCTCCGCCTCCTCCACGCGGCGCGCCTGGTAGGGCGTGCACTGGCGGAGCGAGGCCCGGCCACTGGCCGCCGCCTGGGCGAACTGGGCGCAGGTCTCGAACCCGCAGGCCCGGCAGTCCCACGGCTTCCCGTTGGGACCCATCCCGATCGCCTCGAGCAGTTCCTGCACCCGCGTCGGATCGGCCTGCAGCAGCCTGGGCTCGATCAGGAAGGTGGCACCGTAGCTCGCCACCACCGCCTGGTCCGTCACCGGGAACCGGCTCCGCGGCGGCTCGCTGCTCTCCACCACCGCCCGGCGCCAGAAGAGTTCTTCCCTCGGCCCCGAGAGCGGATGGTCGAGCCATCCCTCGTGGGAGAGGATATCCACGAACCCGAGATCCAGCCGGTCTACCGTCACCGCCCGTGCGAGGGACCGGAGCTCCCGGAGCCCGCGGACCTTCTTGAACCGGCGACTGGCGTACGGCACTTCCTCGAGCATCGCGATGGGCAGCCCGCCCGCGGTGCTCAAATGCCGGCGTCGCTCGCTCGGCACCCGCTGGAAGTAGTCCGGCTGCGCCATCGGGCTCACCCCGCGCAGGCGGAACAGCTGGTCGAGATCCTTGAAGGTGATGGCCGCGTCAAGCTCCGGCCGTCCCGCCGGCGGACAGACGCCCGCGAACACGATCTCCAGCGTCTCGCCCAGCAGCGCGCGGAGGTAGCGCGCCTCCGCCACCGCGGGAATCGTCACCGGGGCAAGGTAGGGCACCAGCTCCGGGAACTCCCGCCGGATGGTGTCGACCACCACCGGATCGGTGCTCCGGATGAGCGTGCCCCAACCCTCTTCCCGCCACAGCTTGAGGTACTCCTCCGCGACCAGCTCGTCGCCGAGGACCCCCCGATTCACGACCCGGAAGCCCGCATTGTAGCAGGCGTTAACCACCTGCTCCGGCGTGGCCGGATAGAAGTGCGCCGCCGCCTCGGCGGAGAGAATCAGCACCCCTCCGCCGCGCGCGGCAACCGCCATGGCCCGGCCCAGTTCCCCGGTGACCTCGATCGCCCCATGTGGACAGGCGGGCACGCAGAGTCCGCACCGGATGCATGCGCCATCCTCGATCCGCACCAGCGGCTCGTGAACCTCCACGGCGCCCGTCGGACACACGCGCACACATGCCAGGCATGCGACGCATGCGCTGGGGTCAACGGAAAAGATCACGGGAGGAGACCCTGGAGCGTTTGGGGGGAACCGGGTCTTGGCCTGCCAATATGGGCTCCGCGCCAGTGCATGTCAAGCATAACCCACTCGAAGGAAATTATGCCCACGCAAACACTTAGCTTCGCTGACCTAGTCCAGTTTGTAAGCCTTGATCTTCCGGTACAGCGTCCGCTCCCCGATGCCCAGCGTCTCCGCAGCCTTCCTTCTGTTTCCTCGATGTAACGATAGTGACGCGGCGATGGCTTCTTTCTCGACATCAGCCATCGTCATCCCCGGCCGAAATACCACCGCGCCGGACTCATCCGGCTCGTTGGACGGCAAAACGTCGGCCACTGGCTGGCTCTCGCCGAGCTCGATGACCTGTACCCGCTGCGGGTTGGCGTCCAGACGGCGCCTCATCTCCTCGATCTGGAGCCGTAAGTCCATGATGTTCCGGAGGATGAACTCAAGCTCCTGGGCCCCCGGACCGCTGACCCCAGGGGCCACCCGCACCGGCAGAAGCCGGCTTGCGCCCTCCAGGACATCAGGGGGGATGTCCGAAGGACGCACCTCCCGACCGGGGGCAAGCACCACCATCGACTCGATCAGGTTTCGTAACTGTCGCACATTGCCCGGCCAGGGCGCCTCGACCAGGAGCTGCATGGCCTCGGCGCTGATCCCCCGGAATGGCCGCTCATGTTGCTGACTGAATTCGCGCACGAACCGCCGGATCAGGAGCGGAATGTCGCTCCGGCGCTCCCGGAGCGGCGGCAGGTAGATGTTGAGGACGTTGAGGCGGTAGTACAGGTCGTCGCGGAACTCGCCCAGCCCGACACTCTCGCGCAGGCTCCGGTTGGTGGCCGCCACCACCCGCACGTCCACCTTGATCGGTTGGGCCCCACCCAGCCGGAAGAAGGTCCGCGTCTCCAGCACCCGGAGGAGCTTCACCTGCACGCTCGCGGGAATCTCGCCGATCTCGTCGAGGAAGATCGTGCCCGTGTCCGCCAGCTCGAAGCGCCCGAGTCGCCGTTCGGCCGCGCCGGTGAAGGCCCCCTTCTCATGCCCGAAGAGCTCGGACTCGAGCAGCGTCTCCGGCAGGGCGGCGCAGTTCACTGCGATGAAGGGCCGGCCGCGGCGGGGCGAAAGATCGTGGATCGCCTTGGCCACGAGTTCCTTGCCGCTCCCCGATTCCCCCTGGACGAGCACGGTCGAGGAGACCGGCGCCATCTGCTCGATCCGGATGAGGAGTTCCTGGATGGCCGCGCTCTCCCCCACGATGCCGGTGCGCTGCTGCAGCTGCCGGCGCGCCACCAGCCGCTCGGCGAGGTGCACGAGCTCGGCGGGATTCACCGGCTTCACCGCCACCTCGGTCACGTCCACGGGCCGCCGCTCCCGCTCCGCCCGGTTCTGGTCGGTGGGCTCGAGCAGCGCCAGGGTGGAGATTTCCGCGTCCCGCGCGAGAAGCGCGAGCTGGCGGGCGGGGGGATCGTAGATGGCACCGGTGAGAATCACGAGCTCCGGCGCCTCCCGCCGGATCGCGCCGCGGGCATCGTCGAGGGTGGAGATCATCGCCGTGGGATGGCCGGCCGATTCGAGCGCGGCATTCACCCGCACCGCGGTCTCCAGGTCATCCATCGTGAGCAGGATCTTCGAGGCCATGCCAGTATGAGTTCCGGGTTCCGAGTTCCGGGTTCCGAGTTGATTGACCGGACCTAGTGTCCGGGATGGTCACCACGGATCAGGGCGACCGCGTGTTCGACCAGGTCGTCGAGGACCGCGAGGCCGTCGCGCACACCGCCGGGACTGCCCGGCAGGTTGACGATGAGCGATCGCCCCCGCAGGCCGGCGGCCCCGCGCGAGAGTGCCGCCCGGTGGAACCGGGGATACACCGTCATCCGGAGCGCCTCCGCGATACCTGGCGCCTCCTTCTCCAGCACCCGCCTGGTCGCCTCCGGGGTGACATCCCTCGCGGTGAGCCCGGTGCCCCCGGTGGTGAGGATCAGGTCGGCCTCGCCCTGATCGGCCCAGGCCGCGAGGCGCGCCGCGATCTGGTCTGCGTCGTCCGGCACCAGGGCACGGTCGGCCAGGACGTACCCCCGGGCCGCGGACCAGGCCACGATCGCGTCGCCCGACCCGTCGGCCCGCTCCCCGCGTGCCCCGGCATCCGAGATCGTGAGGACCGCGACCCGGACCCGGTCGCTCTCCCGGCTCACCGCTTGACCGACCCCTTGGTGTAGAAGGGCCGCTTCACCACCTCCGCCTCGTGCGTCTCGCCCCGGATCTGGACCTGGAAGCGCGAGCCAACGGCCGCGCGGGCGGCGGGGAGGTACGTCGTCCCCACGGCGTACCCCAGCGACGGGCTCATGGTGCCGCTCCGGACCGTGTCGACCTGGACACCATCGACCAGGACCGGCATCCCGTGACGCGGGATCCCTTTGCCGATCATGCGGAACGCGACCAGCTTTCGGGACAATCCCTCGGTCTTCTGGCGCTTGAGCGCGAGGTCGCCGGTGAACGGCGAGCCCTTGTCGAGCTTTACGATCCAGCCGAGTCCCGCCTCGAGCGGTGTGGTCTCGTCATCGATGTCGTTGCCGTAGAGCGGATAGCAGACCTCGAGGCGGAGGGTGTCCCGCGCGCCCAGGCCGATGGGCTGGGCCTTGCCGGGTCCGGTGAGCGCGTCCCAGATCGTGCGGGTGTCTCCGGTGCGGCAATAGAGCTCGAAGCCGTCTTCACCGGTGTAGCCGGTCCGGGAGATGAAGCAACCGGCACCCGCCACCTGGCCCACGGCAAAGCGGTAGTATCCGATGTCCTTGAGGATGGTGTCGGTCTGGGTCTGGAGCAGCGCCTCGGACTTCGGCCCCTGGAGCGCGAGCAGGCCGACCTCGTCCGAGATATTGCGGAGCCGGACGTTGGCGCCATGCTTCTGGGCCACGACGTGAGCCCAGTCCTTGTCGATGTTCGCGGCGTTGACCACGATCATCACCTTGTCTTCGAAGCGGTACACCGTGCAGTCATCGACGATGCCACCATTCTCGTGCAGCAGGGTCGAGTACTGCACCTGGCCCGGCTCGAGGGCGCCCACGTCGTTGGAGGTGATCCGCTGCACGAAGGCGTTCCGGTCGGGGCCGGTGACCTCGAACTCGCCCATGTGGCACACGTCGAAGATCCCGGCGTCCTCTCGCACGGCCCGGTGCTCCGCGAGGATGCCGCCGGCGTACTGGACCGGCATCTCCCAGCCGGCGAAGGGGACCATCTTTGCGCCGAGGCCGCGGTGGACGTCGAAGAGAGGGGTGCGCTTGAGGGCGGCAGGTGCGGTCATTGGAGTACGGTCCGAGGTTGGGAGCCGAACGGTGAGCTTTTCAAGCCATTTTGGCAGGCTCGGGAGTCTAGCGGGGGTCCTGTCGACCGGCAAGGGCGATTCGCGAATCGATGACGCGCCGGGACTGGTGCGGATCCCTCGCGCTGGCGAGTATTCTTCGAAATCCGACTAAGGCACTTGGAAATGGAAGGCAGTAAGCCCATGCAGGACTACAGTGCGGAGCTGCGCCTCGCTGGCCACGGCGTCGCGCGATTCTGGTACCTGGCCGGCGGCCACCTGAGCGTCGGTCTCGCCGTGCTCGGCGTCTTCCTGCCCTTGCTTCCCACCACGCCGTTCCTGCTGCTCGCCGCGGCCTGCTATGCCCGGGGCTCGGCCCGGTTCTACAACTGGCTCCTCAACAGCCCCACCTTCGGCCCCATCATCCGGAACTGGCGCGAGCACCGCTCGGTCGCGCCCCGGCACAAGGCGATGGCCATCGCTGTCATCGTCCTGTCGATCGGCAGCTCGGTGGTGTTCTTCGTGCCGAACATCTACGGGAAGGTGACGCTGAGCCTGCTGGGACTCGGCTGGATCATCGTCATGCTGCGACTCCCGACCCGCACCGAGTCCTGACTCAGCTCGCGCGCCTCCGAAGCACCACGCCCGGCCGAGCCGACGTCGTCCTGCCGTCCTGATAGACCACGGAACCGTTCACCCAGACCGTCACGATCCCCTGTGAGAGGGCGTGCGGGTCCTGGGGCGTCGCCCGGTCGACGACGGTGGCGGGATCGAACAGCACCAGGTCGGCGGCCTGGCCGGTCGCGAGTCTCCCGCGGTCCGTGATCCCCATGTGGTCCGCCGCCAGCGCGGTGCTCCGGTGGATCGCCTCCTCGAGCGTCAGTACCCCCTGCTCCCGCACATAGCGTCCGAGGACGCGGGGGAACGAGCCGAAGCCGCGCGGGTGTTTCCCATCGAGCTCGCCATCGGTGCAGAAGTTGGTGTGCGGCCACCGCATCAGCCGGGCGATGTCGGGCTCGGTCATGCTGGTGCCGATCACGCTCTCCACCCCGGTCATCCCCTCCGCTTCGGCGACCTGGGCCTTCCGGATCAGCTCGATCAGCGCCGTCACGGAATCGACACCCCAGAGCCGGGCGACATCCGCCACCGTCTTCCCGGACAGGGTGGTGTCGGGGCGGTAGCGGCCGAGGAGGAGGCCCGCCGGCGTCGAGACCTCCGTCAGCGCCACCTCGGCCTCGTGCCGGTCGGTGTAGTCCCGGCTCGGGAAGAGGACCGTGAGGGTCGAATGCCAATAGGGGTAGGGATAGATGTCGGCGGTGATGTCCACGCCGGCGGCCCGCGCGGCATCGAGCAGGGCCACCAGGGAGTCGGCCCGGCCCCAGAGGTTCCGCATCGCGAGCTTGATGTGGGAGACCTGCACCGGCATGCGGGTGACGCGGCCGATGGTGACAATTTCGTCGATCGCCGCCCAGAAGTAGCGATCCTCGCTCCGGACGTGGCTGATGTAGCGGCCGCCGTCCCGCGCGGCCTCGGCGGCGAGGGCGAGTACCTCGTCGCGGCTGGAGTAGATCCCCGGATCGTATTCGAGGCCGGTGGAGAGGCCGAGGGCGCCGGCCGCCATCTCCCGCCGGAGGAGAAAGCGCATCCGGCCCACCTCCTCGGGTGTCGCCACCCGCTGGAAGTGTTCCCCCATCACGATGCCACGGAGGGTATTGTGGCCGGCGTACGCGGCGAGGTTGACCGCGACGGGATGCCGGGCGAGGCGCGCAAAGTAGTCGGCGAGGGGAAAGGGCGAGCCGCCGTCCTGGCCCCCGATGACCGTGGTGATGCCCTGACTCACGGCGCCGAGGGCATCGGGAATCGCCTCGAGGTCATCGTCGGCGTGGCTGTGGGTATCGATGAACCCCGGCGCGAGCGCCCTGCCGCCCGCCTCCACGACGGTCTCACCCGGGAGCGGCGTCAGATCCCCCATGGCGGCGATGACGCCGTTCTCCACCCGCAGGCTTCCCCGCACGGGGGGGCGGCCGCTGCCGTCGTAGAGTAGCGCGTCGTGGATGAGGACGCTGCGCTGGGCCGCGGCCGGGGTTACCAGGGCGAGTCCGAGCAGGACGAGGCTGGCGGCGGTGAGTCTCATGCGGATTCCACGGGGAGAAGCCGGCGGAGCGCCTCGGCGGCGGCGCCCGGCAGCCTGGCCCAATCGCCACGGACCAGCCGCATGGACGCGGCGTCGGTGCTGTCGATCAGGACGGCGGCGCGGTCACAGGGGAGATACTCGGCCCGATACCGGCGCTGGGCGGGAAAGTACCGCGCCTCGATCCGGTGCCGGACATCCTCCGGCGTGCGGCCGCGGGCGGTGTCGCGCCGGAAGATCCGGTCGGCGGCGATGGAGTAGTCCACCTCGAGGTAGACCAGCGGCGCGCCGGCGACGGCGGGAAGCCGGAGCGTGAAGATGCCCTCCAGCACCACGACCTGCCCGTCCGCGACGGCCCGGCCGACCTCACGCCCCGCCGCCTCCAGGTCGAAGTACTGGTCCCAGTAGACCGCGGCTTCCCCGGCGGGATGGTTCCAGGCCACCGAGCGGCGGAAGTCGTCGACGTGGACCAGGGCGACCTCGGCTCCGCCCAGCCGCATCGTATCGGCGAGCAGGCCGGCGAAGGAGGTCTTCCCGCTGCCATCGATCCCGTCGACCAGCACCACGGCCTCAGCGATCGACGGGCCAGTATCGCGCTGCGAGGGCACAGAGGGCCTCATGACAGCGTCCGTTGGAGGTGACGATCCCGCGGTGATGCGCCTGGTCGCCCGGGCCGTAGACGAAGGGGTGGCCGTCGACATCGGAGATCCGCCCGCCGGCCTCGGTGACGACGAGCCCCGGTGCCGCGGTGTCCCAGCTCTTCTCCCGCCCATGGAGGCAGAGGGTCCCGTCGAGCTCGCCGGCGGCGACCGCCGTGATCTTGAGCGAGGCGCCGAGCGGCGTCGCGCCGGCCCCGAGCGGCGATTCGGCGAGGAGCCGGGTCAGCCGGTCGCCGGGAGCACGGCGGCTCACGCCGACGCGCAGCTCGGGGAGTGACGATCGCGACGACACCGTGAGGCGGTCGGGGACTCCGGTCGGTTCGACCCGCCAGGCCCCGTGGCCGCGCACCGCCTCGAAGTGGGCGCCGGTCGCCGGGTGATGGACCACGGCCACGACCGGCACGCCCGCGTTCACCAGCGCGATGTGGACCGCGAACTCCGGCGAGCCCGCGGCGAAGTCGCGAGTCCCGTCCAGCGGATCCACCAGCCAGAAGCGCGACCCGTCGGCCGGCGGCGCCAGCTCGGTCTCCTCGGTGACGATGCGATCGTCCGGGAAGGCCGCGCGGAGCCGGGCCTGGATGATCCGGTCGGCCTCGAGATCGAGGGTGGTGACGGGACTCCCATCCGCCTTGGCCGAGGCGGGGTGCGGCCGTCCCGCTTCTCTGCCGAGCACGGCGCCCGCGGCCCGGGCGGCATCCCGGGCCGCGAGCAGTTCGGCGGCGTACTCAGAGGATGTAGCGGCGGAGATCGTCGTCATCCACGATCTTCTCGAGCCGGGACCGGACCCGGTCCCGGTTGAAGACGATCTTCCGCTCGGGATAGTCCGGCAGCTCGAACAGCACCTCGTCCATCAGCGTGCTCATGACGGTATGGAGCCGCCGCGCGCCGATGTTCTCCATCCGGTCGTTCGCGAGCCAGGCCACCCGCGCCACTTCGGCGATCCCGTCCTCGGTAAACTCGAGCTGGGCCCCCTCGGCGGCGACCAGGGCCTGGTACTGCCTGGTGAGCGCGTTCTCCGGCTCGGTCATGATCCGGACGAAGTCGCCCTCGGTGAGTGGCGAGAGTTCCACCCGGATCGGGAAGCGCCCCTGCAGCTCGGGGATCAGGTCCGACGGCTTGGAGACGTGGAAGGCGCCGGCCGCGATGAAGAGGATATGATCGGTGCGGACGTAGCCGTAGCGGGTCTGCACCGTGGAGCCCTCCACGATCGGCAGGAGGTCGCGCTGGACGCCCTCGCGGGAGACATCGGGGCCATGCCCCGCGCCGCGCTCGCCCGCGATCTTGTCGATCTCGTCGATGAACAGGATGCCATGGTTCTCGACCCGGTCGAGAGCGTCGTTCACCACGTCGTCCATGTCGACCAGCTTCTTGAGCTCCTCGTCGATCAGAATCCGCCGGGCCTCGGGGATCCGCACGGTGCGGCGCTTCTTCCGCCGCGGCATCATGTCCTGCAGCATCTCCATGAAGTTGATCTGCTCGCCTTCCATGCCCTGCGGCGGCTGGATCATGTCGAGCATCGGGTACCCCTGGGGCGTGACCTCGATCTCGACCTCCCGCTCGTCCAGCTTCCCGTCGCGGAGCATCTGCCGGAGCTTCTCGCGCGAGCGGGACCGGCGCTCCTCCTCGGGCGCCTGCGGCTCCTGCCGGGCGGTGCCGCCGGGGGCGACCACGAAGATCCCGGGCCGCTCACCCTTCTCCGCCCCGTCGGGCGCGCGCTCCATGCGCAGCGGCGTGGGCGGCGGGAGGAGAATGTCGAGCAGCCGCTCCTCCGCCCGCTGCTCCGCGGTGGGATAGACATCCTCCTCCCGCTCCGCCCGCACCATGCTGATGGCCGAGTCGACCAGCTCGCGCACCATCGACTCCGCGTCCCGCCCGACGTACCCCACCTCGGTGAACTTGCTGGCCTCGACCTTCACGAACGGCGCACCGGCGAGCCGCGCCAGGCGGCGGGCGACCTCGGTCTTCCCCACGCCGGTGGGGCCGATCAGGATGATGTTGTACGGCGTGATCTCGTCGCGGATCTCGTCCGGCGTCTGGGCCCGGCGCCAGCGATTGCGGATCGCGATCGCGACGGCGCGCTTGGCCTGCTCCTGGCCCACGATGTACCGGTCCAGTTCGGCGACGATCTGGCGCGGAGGGAGTTCCTCCAGCCAGGGCGGCGGTGGGGCCTGGTCGGGCGACTCGGGATTGTACGGTTCGGCTTCGGAGACGGACATGGCCAGAATCTAACCCCGCTGGCCATGGGGCACCCCGGCGGCGCTCAGTGCCGCAGGGTATCGATCCGGAGGATGTTCTGGAGGCTGTCCTCGGTGGTCCGGAGCCAGAGCCCGGTTTCGAAGCG
>DASZPT010000160.1:0-6727 GCA_035549935.1 Gemmatimonadales bacterium | reverse complement strand
ATAGGCGTCGAGATCCTCCTTCTTGAACCACGCCGTGCCGTAGATCCGCTGCAGCATCTGGCGCCGCGAGTCGCCGCGCCAGTAGGCGCCGGCGGCGTTGAGCAGCTTGAAGTGCTTGAGCCGGCCGGTGCCCGGAACATGCGGGCCACGGCAGAGGTCGACGAAGGGACCGTCGGTGTAGACCGAGATGACCTCGTCGGGGCCGAGATCGGCGATCCGTTCGAGCTTGAGGGGGTCGTCCTTGAAACGGCGGTTGGCCTCGTCCCGGCTCACCTCCTCGCGGACGAACGGATAATCCTTCGCCGCGACCTCCCCCATCTTCTGCTCGATGGCGGCGAGATCCTCCGGCGTGAAGGGGCGCTCGACCCCGAAGTCGTAGTAGAAGCCATCCTCGATGGGCGGGCCGAAGCCGATCGCCGCGGTGGGAAAGAGCTCGCGCACCGCGGTGGCGAGGATGTGCGCCGCGGAATGGCGCAGGACGTCGAGCGCGGCCGGGTCCCGGTCGGTGAGGATCGCGAAGCTGCTGTCGGCGGTGAGCGGGCGGTCGAGGTCGCGGATCTGCCCGTCGACCCTCGCCGCGACCGCGGCGCGGGCCAGTCCCGCCCCGATGCTCTGAGCCACCTCCCGGCTGGTCGTCCCGCTCGGCACCGTCCGCACGCTTCCATCAGGAAGCGTCAGGCGAATGTCGCTCACGGTTCCACCGTCGCGGCCGGGGGGCGTATCGCGGGCGGCACCCGCGGCGAGTAGATGAAGTACGCGGCGAGGCCACCGAGAAGCAGGATGCCGAGCAGCACCCAGCGGGTCAACTCACCGCCCGTCAAGCGCACATTATCTTCATGCATGGTGTTAAGTTAATCGGCCTTTGATCCCGATTCCACGCATGCGCACTACGCGCCCCTCATCGTCAGAACTCCTGGCCTGGGCCCTCGTGGGGCTCGGCGTGGGGCTGGTCGCCGGCGTCGGCTTCGCGGGCTGGCTCGGTCCCGGCCGCCCCCGCGAGGATGCCCCGAGCCTCGACCCGGAACGCCCCTTCCGCGCCCCCAGGCCGCTGAAGGCCGCCGCCGCCGAGCGCGCGGTGGAGCGGATGCTGGCGGGCGACCCGGAGTTCAAGGGGCTCGAGCTCCGCGCCCTCTCGGTGGGCCCCGGGGTGGTGGAGCTCCACGGCTGGGTGCCGACCCGCGGCCTCCGCACCCGCGCGATGCGTCGCGCCGCCGAGGTGGAAGGGATCGAATCGCTCATCAACTGTCTCCTCGTGCACGGCGAGGATGATCCGGCCGAGCCCCTGCGGGACGCGACCGACCAACCGGCATGACCGACACCCTGCCCCCGCAGTACAACCCGTCGTCCATCGAAGCCGAGCTGTACCAGCAGTGGCTGGCGTCGGGGGCGTTCGCGCCCGACGGCCGGCCCCGCCGCCCGCCCTTCGTCATCATGATGCCGCCGCCGAACGTGACCTCGGTGCTGCACATGGGACACGGGCTCACCTATACGGTGCAGGACGTGCTCACCCGCTTCCAGCGGATGCGGGGCCTCGCCACCCTCTGGCTCCCCGGCACCGACCATGCCGGCATCGCCACCCAGAACGTGGTGGAGAAGCAGCTCGCGCGGGAGGGACTCACCCGCTTCGACCTGGGGCGCACCGCCTTCGAGCAGCGGGTGTGGGACTTCGTCCGCACCACCGGGGATACGATCATCCGCCAGCTCAAGGTGATCGGGTCGAGCGCCGACTGGTCCCGGCAGTACTTCACGCTCGACGAGGACCTCTCCCGCGCGGTGCGCGAGGTCTTCGTGCGCCTCCACGACAAGGGGCTGATCTACCGCGGGAAGTACATCATCAACTGGTGTCCCCGCTGCCTCACCGCCCTCTCCAACGAGGAGGCGGAGAAGGAGGAGGTCGACGGCCGGATCTGGAGCCTCCGCTACCCCCTCGCCGACGGGAGCGGGCACATCACCGTGGCCACGACCCGTCCCGAGACGATGCTGGGCGACACCGCCGTCGCGGTGCACCCCGCCGACAAGCGCTACCGGCACCTGATCGGAAAGATGGTCCGGCTCCCCCTCGCCGACCGCGAGATCCCGATCATCGCCGATGACGCCATCGACCGGGAGTTCGGCACCGGCGCCGTGAAGGTGACCCCGGCCCACGACCCGCTCGACTTCGAGATCGGCCAGCGGCACCGGCTCCCCGCGATCGACATCATGACGCCCGAGGCCCGCCTCGCCGAGACCGTGCCGGAGGCGTTCCGCGGGCTCGACCGCTTCGACGGCCGGAAGCGGGTGGTCCAGGCCTTCGAGGCGCTGGGCCTGCTCGAGAAGGTGGAGAACCACCGCCACGGCGTGGGCCACTGCTACCGCTGCGAGACGGTGGTGGAGCCGCGCCTCTCCGACCAGTGGTTCGTGAAGATGGCGCCGCTCGCGAAGCCCGCGCTCCAGGCCTACCGCGACGGGCGCCTCCGCTTCATCCCCGAGCGCCGGGGCGAGGAATACGCCAACTGGATGGAGAACATCCGCGACTGGTGCATCTCCCGGCAGCTCTGGTGGGGACACCGGATCCCGGTCTGGTACTGCGATGCCTGCGGCAAGACCATCGTGAGCCGCACCGACGTGAGCCGCTGCGCCTGCGGCAGCGTGCCGCGCCAGGACGAGGATGTGCTCGATACCTGGTTCTCCTCCTGGCTCGTGACCTTCACCAGCCTCGGCTGGCCCGAGCGGACCGCCGACCTCGCGCGCTACTACCCCGGCCACGTGATGGTGACCGCCCCGGAGATCCTCTTCTTCTGGGTGGCGCGGATGGTGATGGCCGGCTGCGAGTTCATGGGCGACATCCCCTTCCACACCGTCTACCTGCATGGAACGGTGCGGGACACCCAGCACCGCAAGATGTCGAAGTCGCTGGGGAACGGGATCGACCCGATCGAGGTGGTGGAGAAGTTCGGGGCCGACGCCCTCCGCTACACCGTGATCGCGGGCATGGCGGTGGGCACCGACGTGATCCTCGACCCGAACGACCTCGAGACCTCGTTCGCCCCGGGGCGCAACTTCGCCAACAAGCTCTGGAACGTGGGGCGGCTTGTCCTGTCGAATCTCGCTGGTCAGGGGGATGGAGAGGCAGGCGGGGAGGCGGGTAGGCGGGTCGTACGTCCGCTCGCAGGTGAGTACCCCGACGTGATCCATCGGAACGAACTCGGCCTCGCCGACCGGTGGATCATCGCCCGCTGCGACGCGATGGTGCGCGAGGCGACCGCGAACTACGAGAAATACCGCCTCAACGAGGCGGCGAGCGCGGTCTACCACTTCATCTGGAGCGACCTCGCCGACTGGTACCTGGAGCAGGTGAAGCCCCGTCTCTACGGCACCCAGCCCGGGGGGGACGTCGCCCGCGCGGTGGTGGCGCGAACCTTCGAGATCGCCCTGCAGCTCCTCCACCCGGTCATGCCGTTCATCACCGACGCCCTCTGGCGCCGCCTGCCCGGCCGCGCGCTCGGCGCGACCGTCATGGATGTCGCCTGGCCCCGCCCCGACCGCCGCGCCTCGGACGACGCGGCCGAACGGGACTTCGGCCTGGTGCAGGAGCTGGTGAGCGCGGTGCGCCAGATCCGCGCCGAGTACGGGGTGGAGCCCGGCAGGCAGGTGGCGCTCCGGATCTCACAGCGGCACCCGGCGTTCGTCGAGGAGGAGGGGACCATCGCCCGGCTCGCCAAGGTGGGCCAGGTGAGCTATGGCGCCCCGCTCGCCGAACCCGGCGCCAACGCCGTGCTCAAGGACGGGACCTCGCTCTACATCGCCCTGGGGGAGCTGGTCGATGTGCGAAAGGAGTGCGAGCGCCTGGGGGCGGAGTTCGCCCGGCTCACCCAGCTGATCCAGACCCAGGAAGCGAAGCTCGCCAACCAGAACTTCGTGAGCCGCGCGCCGGCGGAGATCGTCGCCAGGGAGCGCGAGAAGCTGGCCAGCCTCACGCAGCAGGTGGCATCGATCGCCGAGAAGCGGCAGCAGCTGGGATGCGGGTGAGCGGTCGGACAGGGGCGGCCGGAGCCCTGCTCCTGGCCCTGATCGCCTGCGCGAAGATGGGCCCGCCTGCCGGCGGCGCGCCGGACAAGGTACCCCCCAAGCTCGTGGCCACGACCCCGGAGTCGGTGGGCGTCTATCCCGGCTGGAAGAACGACGTCGAGTTCCGCTTCGACGAGATCGTGAGCGAGGGGAGCTCCCCCAACTTCGGTCTCGGCACCGGCGACCTCGAGAAGCTGATCCTGCTCTCCCCGAGCGGCAAGGTGCCGGTGATCAAATGGCACCGCGACCGCATCACCGTGCGTCCCCGCGAGGGGTGGCAGCCCAACCGGGTCTACCGGGTGGAGCTCCTCCCCGGCCTGGTCGACCTCCGCCGCAACAAGCTCGACACCACCGCGGTCCTGACCTTCAGCACCGGTGGCGAGCTCCCGACCGACACCCTGCGCGGCATCGCGATCGACTGGGTCCAGGGCCGGGTCGCGATCGGGGCGCTGGTGGAGTTGATCCTCCAGCCCGACAGCCTGGTCTATCGCGCCGTCACGGACTCGGGCGGCCGCTTCACCGTGGGCCCCCTCCCGGGTGGTGAGTACCTGGTGTACGCGGTCATCGACCAGAACCACGATCAGCGCCGGGGCCGGCGCGAGAGTTACGACTCGGCGGTGGTCGCGGCGGGGAAGCCGGTACCCGCCCTCTGGCTCATCCCGCGGGACACGGTGGGGCCACGCATCACCCAGGTCGCGCCGGGCGACAGCGTCAGCGCCGTCATCGGCTTCGGCGGGCCGCTCGCGCCGGACCAGCGGTTCGACAGCAGCAACGTCTCCCTGCGCCGCCAGAGCGATTCCGCCCCCGTCCCCTTCCGCTCGGTGCTGGTGAAGGAACTGGACGACAGCCTGCAGCGGCTCGCGCGGGCGAGGGCCGATTCGCTCCGCATCGCCGCCGACACGACCATTCCCGACTCCCTCAAGTTCCGGCCGGCACGCCCGCTCGCGCCCAAGGCGCCCGCCCCCGCCCTTCCCGGCGCGCCGCGGGTCCGGGTAGACGTGGTAGCGGAGTCGATCCTCAAGAGTCGCCCCAAGCTGGCCCAGTCGCTGGTGCTCCGGGTCGATTCGGCGTTCGTGCCCGAGACGAAATACCTGGTCGAGTTCCGCGGAATCCGAAGCGCGGCGGGAGTCGCGGGTGACGCCAAGGGCGTCCTGGTCATCCCCAAACGCCCCCCGCCGCCTCCGGTCGATACCACCAGGGCGGACAGCACCCGGAAGCCCAACATTCCGGGCAAAGGCCTCCCGGCCGACAGCCTCCGCCCAGGCAAGCCGACGAAGCCGGTCAAGCCGAAGTCGTCGCCATGACCGACCCGCGCCGCCACCTCCCCTCGGTGGACCGGCTGCTCAACGACCCGGCGGTCGCGGCGCTCGCCGCGCACGCGCCCCGGAACACCCTCGTCGCCGCCATCCGCGAGTCACTGGACCAGGCGCGCCGGGGCCGCGCCGGCCCCCCGCCCGACTGGGCCCACGACATCGCCGAGCGGCTGGCGCGGCGCACGGCCCGCTCGCTCCAGCCGGTCATCAACGCCACCGGCGTGGTGCTCCACACCAACCTCGGTCGCGCCCCGCTCGCCCCCGCCGCCCTCGCCGCGATCCAGGCCATCGGCCAGGACTACAGCACCCTCGAGTACGACCTTGGCAGCGGGACGCGCGGCCATCGTGCCGACCACTGCCGGACGCTGCTCGCGGAACTGACCGGGGCGGAGGATGGCCTCGCGGTGAACAATGCCGCCGGGGCCCTGGTGCTTGCGCTGAACGCGACGGCAGCGGGCGGGCGGGTCCTGATCTCGCGCGGGGAGCTGATCGAGATCGGGGGATCGTTCCGGATCCCCGAGATCCTCGCCAGGAGCGGCGCCACGCTGGTCGAGGTCGGCACCACCAACCGGACCTACCTCGACGACTACCGGCGGGCGCTCGCGCCCGGAACGGTCATCCTCACGGTGCATCGCTCCAACTTCGAGCAGCGCGGATTCGTGGCCTCGCCCGAGCCGGCCGAACTCGCGGCGCTCGCCCGGGAGCACGGGGTGCCGTACCTCTACGATGTCGGGAGCGGGCTCCTGGCGGACCTCTCCGACACCGGCCTCCGCGGCGAGCCCCGTGTGCCGTCCGCGGTCGCCGCCGGCGCGCAGCTCGTGATCTTCTCGGGGGACAAGCTCCTGGGCGGGCCGCAGGCGGGGTGCCTGGTGGGCCGGAAGGACGTGGTGGACCTCTGCCGCCGCAATCCGCTGGCGCGCGCCCTCCGCGCGGACAAGTTCACGCTGGCGGCGCTCGAGGCGACCCTCGCGCTGTACCGCGATCCGGAGACGGCGAGGCAGGAGATCCCGGTCCTGAGGATGCTCACCCTGAGCCCGCCGGAGCTCGCGCGCCGTGCCGCGGTGCTCGCCGCCGGGCTGCCGGCAGCCGCCAGTCCCACCCTCGTGCCCGGCGCATCGGCGGTGGGAGGGGGGGCATTTCCCGGCGCCACGCTTCCGACCACCCACGTGGCCCTCGCGCCCGGGCCGCTCGGCGCCAACGGCCTGGCCCTTCGCCTCCGCCTCGGCGACCCGCCGGTGATCGCGCGGGTAGAGAACGAGCGGGTCCTGCTCGATCCCCGCACCATCCCCCCGGAGGCGTTCCCCCGCCTCGCCTCGGCCGTCAGCGCCGCGCTCGCCGAGGAGTAGTCCGGGGAAAGCGAGTGGGTG
>DASZPT010000159.1:0-34200 GCA_035549935.1 Gemmatimonadales bacterium | reverse complement strand
TTGAGGAAGACCAGCTTCACCCGCCGGAGGGTCTCCGCCGGCAGCTCCGCCAGTTCCACCAGGTAGTTCGTCCGCGGGGTCAGGGGATAGATCACCGGCTCCCCACCCGCGAGGATCGTCCCGCCGATATAGGCCTGGTAGCCGGGCTCGGGCACGACCACGGCGTCGCCGGGGTCGATGATGGCGTGGGGGAAATGCGAAAGCCCTTCCTTCGACCCCAGCAGCGGCAGCGTCTCCTTCACCGGGTCGAAGGTCACCCCGAACCGCCGCCGCATCCATTCCACCGCCGAGCGGCGGAACTCGGGCAGTCCCTGCTGGAACCCGTACTTGCTGAGCGGGGTCTCCCCCACCGCCTGCCGCATGACCTCGATCACCTCCGCCGGCGGCGGATAGTCCGCGTCCCCGGCGCCGAGATCGATCACGTCGACCCCGCGTGCGATCAGCGCGCGTTTGCGGGCGGGGAGCTGGGCGAGCGGGTAGCCGGGAAGCCGGTCGAGTCGGGAGGTCGGCATGCGGAGTGGGCTGAGAGGATCAGGCGACGGGATTGCGAAGCACCCCGACGCCGGGGATCTCGACCTCGGTCACGTCGCCGGCCTTGAGCGCCGTCGTGCCGGCCGGGGTCCCGGTGGCGATCAGGTCGCCCGGTTCGAGCGTCATCACGCGGCTGATGAACACGAGCAGCGTGGGAATGTCGAAGGCCATGTCGGTCGCCCGGCCACGCTGGACCTCCTTCCCGTTCACCCGGCCGATGATCTCGAGGGTCCGCCAGTCGAGACCTTCCCTGACCGCCGGGCCGACCGGGCAGAAGGTATCGTACCCCTTCGCGCGGCCCCACTGGCCGTCGACCTTCTGGAGGTCGCGGGCGGTCACGTCGTTCACACACGTGAACCCGATGCGCGCCCGCTCGGCGGCCTCCCGGGAGACGTTCCGCAGCCGCTCCAGGACCACGATCCCGATCTCCGCCTCCTGCTCCACCCGGGCGGAGTCGGGGGGAAGCACGATCGTCTCGCCCGGGGCGATGACCGAGGTGGACGGCTTGAGGAAAATGATCGGCTGCGCCGGCATCGGGTTGCCGAGTTCCTCGGCGTGCGCGCGGTAGTTGCGCCCCACACCGATGATCTTGCCGGGCCTGCTCGGGGTCATACGCTGGCTCCGATTCCGTGGCGAGCAAAGAAGTCTTCGATGCGGGTCCGCACCTCGCTCCAGCGGCCGGTGACCCGGTCGGCCCGGGGCAGGCCGCTCAGCACGAGCGGTCCGTAGCGCTTGGTCAGGACCCGCTTGTCGAGCAGAACCACCGCACCGACGTCGGTCCGGGTCCGGATCAGCCGGCCGAACCCCTGCTTGAGCTTGAGTGCCGCATGGGGAAGGAGATACCCCATGAACCCGTCCTGCCCCTGATCGGCAAGGCGCTCCAGCCGGGCGGCGGTGAGCGGTTCCGACGGGACCTTGAAAGGTAACTTCGTGAGGACCAGGGCGCGGAGCGCGCGGCCCGGCACGTCGACCCCCTCCCAGAACGAATCGGTCCCGAGCAGTATCGCGCGGCCGAGGTCGCGGAAGCGGCGCAGGAGGGTATCGCGCGGGGCCTCGCCCTGCACCAGAATCGGCCAGTGCTCGCCGATCGTGGCCCGGAGCTCCCCGGCGGTGCGCCGCAGCGCGCTATGGCTGGTGAAGAGCACGAACATCCCGCCGTCCGAGGCGTGGGCCAGGTCCGTCACGACCTGCACCACCGCCTCCGAGTGGCCCACTTCGTCCTCGCGCGGGTCGGGAATGTCGTTGGGGATGCCGAGGACACACTGCTCCAGGTAGTCGAAGGGCGAGGGGAGGATCGCGCGTTCGGTCACGGGAGAGGGGTCGATCGCCAGGCCGACGCGCCCCTCGAGAAAACCGAACTCGCCGCTGGCCGCCAGCGTCGCGCTGGTCAACGTCACCGTCTTCACCCGATCGAAGATCAGCTCGCGGAGCACCGGCGCCAGGTCGAGCGGCACCGCCGCGAGGAGCAGCTGCTGTCCCTTCGGCCCGGTCCGCTCGAGCCAGCGGACGGTCGGGGGACCGCCGCCCGCGGGCCGCAGCGCCTGGTTGAGGGCATCGGTCACGCTCTCCATCCGCCGGACCACCGCGCGGAGCTCGGCGAGGAGCTGGGTCCGCCGCTCGGTCGGCTCCGATCCGGTCATCCGGTCGGCGATGGTCTCGATGCTGTCCTTGATCGAGCGGAAGGCGAGGAGCGTCTGGTCGAGTTCCCGGGTGAGGCCGTCGGCCCAGACCGCGTCGTGGCGGAAGTCGTCGGTGAGCCGGAGCACCCCGCCCGGCTCCTGCTCGAGCCGGGTGTGGAGGCGGATGAGCAGCTGGTCCGCCGCGCGACGGGCGTCGAGCACGGCGGGCAGCAGCCGGTCGCGGAGGAGGTCGAGGCTCGCGCGGCTCAGGAGATCACCGGTCGCGGCGAGATCGGCCGCGAGCGTGGGGAGGAGGCCCTTCCCGTTCCGCTCGAAGCGGCCCAGCAGCCGGCGGATCCCGCGGCTGGTCACCTGCGCCCCCAGGTGCGATGCCGCCACGTCCTCCAGGTGATGGGCTTCGTCGAGGATCAGCCGGTCGTACGGCGGGAGCACCGCCGCCTCGCGCCAGTTGTCGGAGGCCTGCCGGACCGCCAGGTCCGCGGCGAGCAGATGGTGGTTCACCACCACGACGTCCGCCTCCGCGGCGCGACGGCGGGCCTTGAACAGGAAGCAGGCGTCGAAGTGCGGGCACTGGAGCCGGGCGCAGAGATCCGCCTCCGCGCTCACCTCGTCCCACACCTCGCCGCTCGGCGTCACCGGAAGATCGGCGAGCGTGCCGTCCGGTGTGCGGCTCGCCCATTCGAGGAGCCCGTTGAGCTCGTCGTACTTGTCGGGCTCGAGGAGAGACCGCTGGGCCCCGACCGCCTGGTGCAGCCGGGAGAGACAGAGGTAGTTGCGCCACCCCTTGAGCATGGCGAACGTCGGCGCCCGCTCCGCGGTGGCGAGGGCCACGTGCAGCAGGGGCAGGTCCTTCCCGATCAGCTGTTCCTGGAGATTGATCGTGTTGGTGCTGACGACGGTGCGCTCCCCCGTGGCCGCGGCCCACGCGAGGGCGGGCACCAGGTACGCGAAGGACTTCCCCACCCCGGTGCCCGCCTCGAGCAGCACCACGCCGCCGTCGTTGTACGCATCGGCGATGTAGGCGGCCATGTCCCGCTGGCTGGGCCGGTCCTCGTACTGGCCCAGCGCCCGGGCGATCGGCCCCTGCTCGCCGAGCTGGTCGACCACACCGAGCGGGTCGATCCGGACCTCCGGCCTGGCGCGTGGGACCTCCACCACGACGTAGAGCTCGCGCCCCTCGTTGTCGATGATGCCGAAGCCGACCCCGCCATCATGCAGGCGGGCCGCGACGTTGAGATCGGGGATCGACGGCTCGAGGGCGCCGCTCGGATGGTTGTGGAGCAGCATCTCGCCCTTCTCCGCGACACCCGGCAGGGCGAGGACCCGGTCGACCATGCCCCGCGCCACGGCGCGCGCCGCGGTGAGTACGCCATCGGGGCCGACCGTGGCGACGAAGGACACCTCCCGGCCACCCGCAGCTCGGATTTCCCCGGCGAGATACTGCTGTATGTCCGGGGGGATTCGGGAAGTGTTCGCTGGCATGCGGTAAAGTAATCGCGACCCGCGCGCGACCGCAGCGCTCAAAAAAACGCGCTAGGTCTTGAGTTCCCGCTTCTTCGCCGCCGGGAAGAGCACGTTGTTGAGGATCAGGCGATACCCCGGCGAATGGGGGTGCAGCGAGAGGTCGGTCGGCGGGTCGCCGATCTGGTGCTGCGGGTCCTCGGGGTCGTGCCCGCCGTAAAACGTCCAGGTGCCCTGCCCCAGTTCGCCATGCACGTACTTGGCCCAGGGCGCCCCGGGCTCGTCGGCGAGGATGGTGACCGAACTCTTGAGGGTCTTCCTGGTGAACGAGGTCGTGAGGCCGTAGAAATCGGGAATGACGTCCCGGTGGCACTGGACCAGCATGGTCGGCACCGGGTCGATCTTGGCGCTGAAGTTGAACAGCTTGAACGCGCCGAGCGGCTGCTTCCGGTCCAGGCTGTTGACCTGGTGGCCGTCGATGTCGGAGAACGAGGGGATGTTGGGCGAGAGCTCGAGCTGGGCATTCTGGAAGGCCAGCGTCCGGCTCCAGTCCATCTTCCGGCTCGCCTCGGGGTCCATCGGCGTGCCGTCGGCATAGGAGGCCGCGATATCCACGTTCTCGCTCGCGAGCGCCAGGTCGAGGGTCTCGGTCGCGGTGCACATCGCGAAGAGGAACCCGCCCCGGTCCACGAAGGCGCGGATCTCGCGCGCGACGGCCCGCTTCTCCGCCGGCACGTTGGGGAAGCCCAGCTGGGTGGCCATCTGCTGGTTCCGCTGCACCATCTCGGCCAGCCACGGCGCGCCGGCGTAGTTGAGGTAGAACTTCGAGTACTGCCCGGTGAAGTCCTCGTGGTGCAGGTGCAGCCAGTCGAACTTGGTGAGTCCCTTCCCCACCACCTCGCCGTCCCAGATCTTGTCGAACTTGATCCCGGCGTAGTTGAGGGCCATCGTCACCGCGTCATCCCAGGGCGAGGCGTTGGGCGGCGCGTAGACCGCCACCTTGGGCGCCTTCTCGAGCGGGACCGCGTCCATGTTCCCCTGGGACAGCTCGGCCCGCAGGTTCACCAGGTCGCCATCGCTCATCGGCTGGGTGGTGACCCCGGCAAGCGCCGCGTCGCGCGCGGTCCCCCCGTCCCCCGGCACCACGAACGCCCCGCCGCGGTAGTTGAGGAACCACTCGGCCCGCCCGCCCCGCTCCAGGACCCGGAAGGTGACCCCGTAGGCCTTGAGGTGGTCGCCCTGGGAGTCGTCCATCGGAATGAGGAGCCAGGCCGCCGCCGACACCGGCACACGCGGGAGGTGGAGGAGGAACCCGCCCGCCATGCCCGCCATGCCGACCTGTCCGGCCTGCCTGAGAAAGTCGCGACGTCTCATGTTTCCGGCACCGCCTGCCGCGCCTGGTCGAGGAGCCGCCGCGCCTGGGGCACGAGCGCACTCGTGGGATAGTCGAGAATCAGTTGCTCCAGCGCGACCCGGGCATCGTCGCGCCGCTTTGTATCGAGGTACAGCCGTCCGAGCTCCAGCATCGCCGCGGCAGCGGTCGACGGCACCTCCTTCACCGCGGCGGCCTTGAAGAGACGTTCCGCGTCGTCGTTCCGGTGCAGGGCGGCGTAGACCCGGCCCGCGAAGAGTTCCACGTCGTGCCGGCCCGCGTCGGCGGGCAGCGAGGCGGCCACCTGTTCGAAGCCCTTCGCGGCCCCGGCGCTGTCGCCCCGGTCGAGGGTGCGGAACGCCTCGCCCAGCGCCGCGACGGTATCCGGGCCGATCGGCTGGATCAGCGCGAGCAGGATGGAGCGCTCGGTGGATTCCTGTCGGGTGCCGGCGTACGGGCCGGCCTGCTTCCACAGGTCGGAGGCGCCCTTGAGGTCGCCGGCATAGAGGCGGATTCGCCCGAGGAGGGCCATCGCCTCCACGCTGCTGTCGGCGGCGAGCAGCGTCTCCGCCTTGGGGACGTCCCCGGCCTGGGCCCAGCGGGCGGCGACGGCGCGACGGAGCCGCTGGTAATCATCGACCGGCAGGGTGGCCTTGTACTGCTCGAGCTGGGCCGAGGCCTCGTTCGCCTTGCCCTCGGAGATGAGGAGCTCGATCAGCGTGCCGGTGGCGCCGGCCGCCACCACCGGCGCGGCGGCGGCATCATCGGCGATCCGGGTGAGCATCCGGCGCGCCGAGGTGCGGTCGCCGGCGGCGACGTAGGCGCGCGCCGCGTCGAGGCGATAGCGGGCCCGCTGCGGGGGATTCACCCAGCGGTCGGCCAGCGCCTCGAGGGTACGCGCCTGAGTGAGCTGGTAGGGCTGGGTGTTCTCGATCCGCACCTGTTCGAGGAACGCCTGCAGCGCGTCGATCTGCTGGGGCGGATTGGGTGGCAGGATCTTGAGCAGCGTCTCGAAGGCGCCGACGGGATCGCCCCAGCGGGCGCGGAGGTCCACCGCGATCCGCGCCGCCTCGGGTCCCGGCTCCCTCTCCAGGGCCCGCAGCACGTCCTGCCGGAACCGCTCGGGCGCCTGCACCAGGGTCGTCGTCGCGCTGGAGCGGTAGCCCGGCAGCTGTCGCACCGCCCCGGCCCATTCCCGTGCCGCCCCGGGCCAGTCCCCCTCGGCGATCGCGAGCTGGGCCACCTCGGCCGAGAGCGCATCGGGCTTCTTGAGCCGCTCCCGCCCGAGCTGGTATGCCTTGCGGGCAGTGGCGCGGTCGCGCTTCTGCAGCGCCGCGGCCGCCCACTCGCGGTAGGGGGTCTCGTCCCCCGGCGTGGCCTTCGCCCAGAGCTCCACCAGATGTGGCAGGCTGTCGGGCAGGTCGGCGGCGGAATACACCCGCACCCCGATCGCGTAGATCGGCGACGCGGACGGATTCGCCGCGATCCCCGCCTGCAGCATCGGGATCATCTCCGCGACCCGGTTGATCGGGGTGAGCGATCGCTCGAGCCCCAGCAGCGCCGAGAGCTCCCCCGGCCGGGCCTTGAGCACCGTCTTGTAGACCTCGGCCGCCTGGGCGTAGCTCCCGCGGCGCTCGAGATCGAAGGCCCGCGACAGCTGGTCGCCCTGGGCGGCGAGGCTGGCGGGCCGGGCGAGGAGAATGGCGAGGAGGCCGCAGAGCCGGCCCACCGACATCACGGTACGCCCGTCGCTCCCGCGCTGCCCCTCCGCCTCACGCCTCACCGCTCGCTCCTCGGCTTCTCGCTCTTCGCCCCCGCCGCCGGCTGCTCCGCCAGCCGCCGGAAGTACTCGACCACCCGCCGCCGATCCTCGGGTGAGAGCGACTGCAGCTCCTCCCACGAGGGATAGCGCAGGAGCGCGTCGGCATCGCCGGTCCGCCGGAGCGCGGGCGGGAGCCGCACGCTGTCGTCCTTGCCGGTCGTGCTCTGCCGCTCCTGTTTCTCATCCTTCTCTTCTCCCTGCAGCGTCCGGCCGGCATCGAGCATCCGGCGGAAGAGCCGCTCCTGCCGCTCCACCGTCTGGCGATCGAGCCGCCCCGCCTCGAGGCTCCGGGCCAGGTCCTTTGCCTCCTGCGCCAGGTCGGCGGCACCGGGGATCTGGCCACCGGCCCGCATCCGCTCGAGCTGCTCCGCCAGCTGGCGCTGCTGGGCACCCAGCTGCCGGAGTTGCTCCTGCATCTGGTTGCCGGATCCCATCTGCGGCAGCATCCCCGCCGACTGCTGGCCGATGTTCCCCTGCTGCTGTGCCATCTGCTGCATCTGCTGCATGGCCTCGGGGAGCCCGCTCCCCGACCCCGAGCCCTCCACCGCGCCCCGGCTCCTGAGCAGCGTGTAGGCCGCGGCGTTGAGGGCATCGACCGCCTCCCCCGCGCGGCGTCCCGCCTCGCGGGCATTCGGCGCGGCGTTCGCGAGGGACTCGAGGGCCAGGGACATGTTGTCGCGCCCGGCGGCGATCGCGACGCTCGACTGCTGCGAGACCAGCGCGTTCTTCCCCGCGATGTCCTTGACCTGGTCCAGCAGCCGCTCCGCCCCTTCCTTGATCGCGCCCTGCTCCGACCGCACCTGGGGTGACACCTCGCCCCGGCGGAATGCCTCGCTCACCTCGAGCTGCCGTTCCGCCAGCCGGCTCGCGTCGGCCAGGGCGTTGTCCAGCTGCTGTATCACTTCCTGCTTCCACTCGCTCTGCAGCTGCTGGCGCTGCATCTCGAGCTGCTCGCCGACCGGATCCAGCTGCTTCGAGGCCTCCTGCCCCTGCTTCTGGGCCTGCTGCTTCTGGCCCCTGGCGGCGGACTGCGCAGCCTGTTGCATCTGTTTCGCGGCCTGCTTCGCCTGCTGGGCGGACTGTTCCGCGGCCTGCTGGGGCTTCTCCCCCTGCTTCGCGAGGTCACTCGACAGCTTCTGCAGCGCGCTCGCGAGCGAGTCGGTCTTCGCGGCCAGCGCCTGCTCCTCCCGCGCCGACCGGGCGCTGTCCTGTGCGGTGACCTTCTGGGTCCACTGCTGCTGCTGCTGGGCAAGGTCCTTGGCCTCGGCGGTCAGGTTGGCCATGTCGCCTTCCAGCGCCGCCCGCTCGAACAGCTCCTTGCTCCGCTCCAGCGCGTCCCGCAGGTCCTTCTGCGCCCGGGTCAGCTCCTCCAGCGCCTCGCGGGTGCGCTCGGGATCCAGGTCCTTGAGGGCCTGCTGCAGTTCGGCCAGCTTGTCGCGCAGCTCGGGCGTGAGGGCCCGTTCCAGCTGCTCCTGGATCTCCTGGAGCCGCTGCTGCCACGCTGGATCGTTGAGCCCCGCCGCTTCGGCGCTCTGGCGCAGCGCCTCCAGCGCCTGCTTCACCTCTTCCGCCTGCTTGAGCAGCTGCTCCTGCGACTCGGAGACCTTCTCCGCCCGCTTGGCGTTGTCGTAGCTCAGCTGGTCGTCGGTGTTGCCCTTGCTCTCGGCGGCTCGGGCCCGCTCGCGGGAGAGGTCCTCCGTCTGTCGCTCGAGCTGCTTGCTCTGGTCGGCGATGCTGTCGAGACGGCGCCCGACCTCGTTCGACGCCGCCCGCGCCGCCTGCCGCACCTCGCTCAGCGTGGGGAGCCGGAGGACGAACTCCTTCGACCGCGCGGTATGCGCCGCCGGGGCATTGTCCGTCACCCGCACAAAGAAGCGGACGGTATCCCCGGGCAGGAGCCCGCGGCCGTTGAGGTCGAGCTCCCAGGGAAGGATGGCGCGGCTCCCCGCCGCCTCGGGCAGGGCGATGTTCTCGGTCCGCGGCGGGTCCTCGAACCCGAGCCGGCTGATGCGGCGGCTCTCGAGCACCACCCGGGTGAGGCCGTGGTCGTCCTGGGCATCGATGACGAGTGGCAGCTTGAGGCTGAGCGGCGCGAGCGTGTCGCTGCCCGGCACCGGCACATCGACCCGGGGCGCGCTGTCGGCCACGGTCACGATCGGGATCCGCACGGTGTCGCCGGCCAGTGGCATCCCGGTCGCGGTCCGGAGGTCGAGCGCCCACACCCGGGTCCCGGTCGGCGTGAAGAGCCCGGAGAACTGGCGTCCCTTCACCGACAGGTCCGCGCCACCACTCCCGCTGGCCCAGCGCGCCCCATCGAGGGCGGCGGTGGCCTCGCCCACCGTCTCGAGGCGTGTGCCCTCGGGGACGAGGACGGTGTCCCCCTGCGTCGGGATCGGCTCATCCTCGAGGCCGAGATAGCGCGGGTAGCGCGCCGTCACGGAGAGGCTGCCCAGGAAGGCGGGAATGCGCACCCGCACCTGGAGCGTGTCGGAGGCGCGGCCGCCGCTCGTGAGGCGGACGAAGAGATCGGTCTCGAGCGGACCGAGGGTGGTGGCAGCCTGCCCGGTCGAGTCGAGGGCGAGACCGGTCCCCCGCCACGACTCGCCCGGCGCGCGCACCCAGAGAATCGCATGCTGGCGGCCGCGGGCCAGGGCGCGCACCGTCACCTGCTGGCCCCGCTCCACTTCCCGGTCGCTCAACGCGATGCTGATCGGGGCCACGGTCGCCTCCCAGGCCTCCCCCGGGCGCCAGAGGAGCGACGGCGCGCCACGGGTGGGCCGCGCGCTTCCGAGCACGGCGAGGCCCGCGAGGAGGGTGACCGCGGCCTGCACCGCCCGGCGGCGGAACGGAGTCCCGATCGTGGCGACCAGCTCCCGCGCCCGCGCCGACAGTTCCTCCGCCTGCCGCTCGTCGGCGAGGGCCAGGAGGTCGGGACTCACACCCGCGGCCGCCGGTTCGAGGTGTCCCGCCAGCGCGCCCCGGCGGAACCCCCGCTGTTCGATCTCGCCGGCGAGCCATGCGGGCGAGAGCCGCCGGAGGCCCTGCCGGCCGAACCACACCGCCAGCCCCAGCGCCACCGCGACCAGGCCCCAGGCCGCGAGCACCCACCAGGGCTCTCCGAACCATCCGAGCCGCGCGGCCCAGGCCGCGAGCCCGAGCACCAGCGCGAGTCCCCCGAGGACCGCCTCCCCGAGCGCGAGCGCCGCGAGCCGGCGGAATCCGCCGAGCAGTCCGTGCACCAGCGTCGCCGTGCGGCTCATGGCGTGCCTCCGTAGCCGGTGGCGTAGACGAAGAGGTTCACACCCATGCGGAGCGCGGCCTCATGCTTCTCGGGCGGGTCCTTGTGGACTTCCTGGTCTTCCCAGCCATCGCCAAGGTCGCACTGGTAGTCGTAGAACACCGCGAGCCGGCCGTCGATGAAGATCCCGAAGCCCTGCGCCGGCTTCCCGTCGTGCTCGTGGATCTTGGGCAGGCCCTTCGGGAAATCGTACACCACGTGGTACACCGGATGGTCCAGCGGCACCTCGACCAGCGGATGATCGGGGAAGAGTCGCGCCATCTCCCGCCGGAACGATTCGTCCATCCCGTAGTTGTCGCTCGCGTGCAGGAAGCCGCCCTGCAGGATCCAGCGGCGCAGCACGCCCAGCTCGGTGTCGCTGAAATGGACGTTCCCATGCCCCGTCATGTGAAGGTAGGGCACGGTCCAGATATCGTCGTCGGTGAGCTGCACGACCTTCTCCCGGTTTCCCACCCGCAGCCCGGTCCGCTCGGCGATGGCGGCGAGGAGGTTGGGGAGGCTCGACGGATTGGCATACCAGTCCCCACCACCATCATAGTGGAGACGCCCGATCGTCATGGTTGTGACGGGCCGGTCCCGGTCCGAGGCAGTGCGGAGCTGTGCCTCCGCCGGCCGCCCCGCCACCAGGGTGAGCAGCATCGTTCCAGCCGCGAACCGGGCGAGAGGTATCATGGGAGCGACGTGACGATCCGGTACGCTTCGTTGCGGGCCACGCCGGTATCGACCATCAGGCGCTGAACCGCATCTTTCCGGGAGAGTCCGCTGGCGAGAAGTTCGGCGGCCCGGACCGCGGGATCGATCGGCGGGGCGACGACCGCGCCCTCGGGCCGACCGGCGATAACGAGGGTAATCTCGCCCCGCGGCGGTGCTGCCTCGTAGTACGCGGCCAGTTCGGCCACGGTTCCGGCGCGGCACTCCTCGTACATCTTGGTCAGCTCACGACAGACCACGACCTGGCGCTCCGCTCCGGCCGCCCCGGCCAGATCGTTCAGCAGCTCGGCGAGGCGCGGCGGGGCCTCGTACAGGACGACCGTCCACTCGCACTCCGCCGCCATCGTGAGCAGCCGGTCCCGCTCCCGCCCCTTCCGGGGCAGGAAGCCGAGGAAGAGATAGCGGTCGGCCGAGAGTCCCGAGGCGGAGAGCGCGGTGCTCACCGCCGAGGGCCCCGGAATCGGCACCACACCGAATCCCGCCGCGCGGGCCGCCGCCACCAGGTTCTCTCCCGGGTCACTCACCCCGGGCGTGCCGGCGTCGGTCACCAGCGCGACGTCGCGTCCTTCCCCCAGGATCTCGAGCAGGAGTTCCTGCCGCTTCTCCGGCGAGTGGGCGTGGAAGCTCAGGACCAGGGGGTGCGCGTCGAGGTGTGAGAGGAGCCCCCGCACCCGCCGCGTGTCTTCCGCCGCCACGACCGGTACGGTCCGCAGGGTCTCCTCCGCGCGGTGGGAGAGGTCCCCGAGGTTGCCGATGGGGGTAGCGATGACGAAGAGCGTGGCGGGGGGCATGGGAGAAAGGTAAGGCCGGAGACGGGAGGCGGGAGGCGGGAGCGAACCGAGGGACGGAAGCAATCGAGGGATCCCCGCACGCGCAGGGATCCCTCGCTCCCACTCCTGCCTCCCGCCCCCTACGACATATGCTGCTGGATCTTCCCCTCGAGGATGGTCTTGATCCGCGGATCGGCGCCGATCACCGTGTCCACATGCCGGCCATCCTTGAAGAACATGATGGTCGGGATCGAGCGGACGTTGAAACGGACCGCGGTGTTCTGGTTGGCGTCGGTGTCGAGCTTCGCCACCTTGAGCTTGCCGGCGTACTGCTCGGCGAGCTGCTCCACCACCGGCGCGATCGCCTGGCAGGGACCGCACCACACCGCCCAGAAGTCGACCAGCGCAAGCCCCTTGAGCTGCTCGATCTCGGCGTTGAAGGAAGCATCGGTGACGTTCACGATGTGCTGGCTGGCCATGCGCTCCTGATCCTTTCCGCTTACCTTGTCCCGGCGAGGCGATGCGCCTCGCCCCTGATCTCACCCTTACCTCAGCGGCCGACCGTGACCGACCGCCCTACCATCGCCCATATCGGCGTCGCCGTCGAGAGCATCGAGGCCGCGCTACCGTTCTACCGCGACGTCCTCGGCCTGGTGCCCGGCCCGCTGGAGGAGGCCGACGGCGCCCGTATCGTGTCGCTCCCCTTTGGCGAGTCCGACGTCGAGCTCCTCGAGCCGAAGCAGGCCGACAGCCCGATCGGGAAGTTCCTCGCCAGGCGGGGCCCCGGTATTCACCACGTCTGCTACCGGGTTCCCGATCTCGACCGGGCCCTCGCCGCCTGCACCGCCGCCGGCTACCGCCTCATCGACCAGGTGCCGCGCACGGGCGCGGGGGGCCACCGGATCGCCTTCATTCACCCGAAGAGCACCTCGGGGATCCTGATCGAGCTGACCGAGTAGCCGCTTCAGGGCGTCTGGGTCGAGCAGGGTCTCCCCGGCGCCCCGGCGAGATTGAGGTCGATCGACGACACGATCCAGCCGTACTTGCCGGTCTTCACCGCGGTGAACGGCACCTGGCGCACGCAGGTGGGCCCCGCGGGATCCTTGCGGTCCAGGTCGACGGTCACCGTCATCCGGTTGGCATCGTTGGCGACCGGGTCGATCCGCACCACCCGGTATGGCGAGCCCTTGAGGTAGGCCTGGGTCACCGTCAGCCGCTGCCGGTAGTCGGCCGGCTGGTTGACGACCGACGCGGGACCCTTCTGGGTGCCCCAGTAGCGCCCCATCCTGGCGATATTGCTGTCGGCCAGCGCCTGCATGAAGCTTCGTACGGCGCCGTCCGCGGTGGCGGCCTGGTCGGAGGGGCTCGGCTGACTACCGCCGCCACCGCCACCGCACGCGACCACGAGCAACAGGACCGGCGCCCAGCGATGAATCACGGATGCCTCCGCCCGGTGAACTGGCGCGCAACATAAACGAGGCTTCGGGCAAAGAGCAATCGCCAATGCGACTCTACATCAACATCGACCACGTTGCGACGGTGCGGCAGGCGCGGCGGACGGACGAACCCGATCCGGTGGCGGCCGCGCGCCTCTGCGAACGGGCCGGCGCCGATGGCATCACCGCCCATCTGCGCGAGGACCGGCGCCACATCCAGGATGCGGACGTGGAGCGACTGGCCGCCGAGGTGACGACGGTCCTCAACCTCGAGCTCGCCACCAGCGACGAGATCGTGGCCCTGGCCTGCCGCCTCAGGCCCTTCCAGGCCACCCTGGTCCCGGAACGGCGCGAAGAGATTACCACCGAGGGCGGTCTCGACCTCACCCGGTCGGTCGACCGCCTCAGAACGGCGATCGCCCGGCTCAGCGATGCGGGCATCCGGGTCAGCCTCTTCGTCGATCCGACCCGCGACGCGATGGACCGCTCGGCCGCGCTGGGAGTGCCCGCCGTGGAACTCCACACCGGGCGGTACGCCCACGCCTGGCCCGGGGCCGACCAGGCCCTGGCCGAGCTCACCGAGGCGGCCCGGTACGGGCGGAGCCTGGGCCTCGCGGTCCATGCCGGCCACGGGCTCACATATAGGAATGTCGTCCCGGTCGCGGCGATCCGTCACATCGAGGAACTCAACATCGGGCATAGTGTGGTGAGCCGGGCGGTCCTGACGGGGATGGAGGAGGCCACCAGGGAGATGCTCAGGCTGGTCCGGGAGGCCAGCCGCTCGAATTGACCGATCTCGAAGAGCGGCATAGACTTGAACAGTCGAATCCCGCTCGGAACCAGGAACCCGGAACTCGGAACCCGCCGTGACCCAGCCGCTGGGCGTTGACGACTTCTTTGTCCTCGAGGCGGGCGACTACCTCGATCGCCTGGCCGCGCTCTCGGGCAACACGACCGCGCCGAGCGCCGACGAGCTGGTCCGGTTCACCCGGGCCCTCCGCGGCAGCGCCCTCATGGCCAACCAGCAGCCCATCGCCCGGGCCGCCGGGGGCCTCGAGCACCTGGTCCGGGCCTACCGGGATGGCCGGCACGCCTGGGACGGGGAGCTCAGCACCCTGGTGCGGGAGGCGGTGGACATGCTCCGCACGCTGGTCGAACGGGTGCGGAACTGGACCCCCGACGACACCGCCCGCTCCGAGCGCCTCGCCATCCAGCTCGAGACCGCGGCGGGCGCACAGGCCAAGGCGGCACCCGCCGCCGCGCCGGTGCCGAGCGAGGCCGGCGTCCGGGCCTTCCTCGCCCGCGAGTCCGCGGCCCTCGGCAGCGTCCTCGACCAGGCCGCGCGCATCTTCCAGACCGGCACCGCCGCGCCCGACACGCTGCAGGTCGTGCTCCGCCGCATGCAGCCGCTCCGCGGTCTCGCCGCGATCGCCGACTATCCCCCGCTGCCCGACGTGCTCGACGGCATCGAGCGGACCCTGGTCGGGGTGAGTCATCTCGAGATCTCCCCGGCGAGCGGCGGTGGCCGCCTCGAGGCCGCGGCTCGGGCACTCGCCCGGGCGGCGCGCGACATCGCCGACCGCGGCAAGCCCGATCTCGACGCCGCGGAGTTCCGTGGCTTCGCCACGCTGCTCCTCGCCTCGGAGGACGAGGAACAGCTCCCGGTCCCGATCGAGTCCCTCTTCTTCGACGGCGACGCGGGCATCGTGCAGCGCGGGGTGCCGCCTCGCGGCGCGATGGGCACCGGCATGGGGGCCGCCGCGGTGGTGAGCCGGGGCGAGCACCTCTGCCAGGCGGCGGACGAAATCGCCGAGGCGACCACCGCCACCCAGCGCGACCTCCGACTCCATGTGCTGGTGGGGGACCTCAAGACGCTCGGGAGCGCGCTCCCCGCCGGGCTCGACGTCGCGGTGGATGCGTTCGGTGTGGCGGCACGCGCCGCTGTCGCCCGCGGCGCGGCCGCCCGCGAGTCACAGCAGTTCGCCGGCCTCATCCGCGATGCCGGCGTCCGGCTCCGGGGCTTCACCGAGGTGACCCAGCCGGCGGCGCTGATCGGCGTGTTCGAGGAACTGATCACCCGCCTCGACGGGCTCGCCATGCCCGAGGGGGCGGTGCCGCACGGCGCGCTCCACCCGCTCGCCGCGCCGGCCCCCGTGGCGGCCCCGGTCGAGGAACCGGCTCCGGCAGCCGCGGAGACCGAGGCGCCGACCGAGGAGCCGGCCCCCGTGCCGGCCTATGTCGACGACGAGTCGGATGTCGTCCCGATCGAATCCCTCGCGCCCGACGAGCCGGAAGCGCTCGAGGCGCCGGTCGAGCCGGCGCCGGTCCCGGCGCCGGAGCCCATGATGGTGGCGGCCGCGGCGCCCGCGCTCCTGGATCGCACGGTCGAGGTCGACGGGTGGGATCTGGCCGCGAGCTACACCCACTACGAGCGCCTCGTGATCGGGCCGGCCATTGCCGCGCCCGAGCCTGCCGCCGCAGCCGCAGTGGCGGCGCCTGTCGTCGAGCCCCCGGTGGTGCAGCGCCCGGTGCCGGCGCCCCCGCCCGCCGCCGCGCCCGCGGACACGATGGTCGTCGAGATCGGGGAACTCTGCTACCGGGGCCGCAGCGCCCTCGAACGGGCGGACGTCGTCCGCCGGGAGATCCGGAGCGCGCTCTCGACCGCCACACCGGCGGCCGCGATCCAGCCCCTGGTCGACGAACTGCTCGATCTGGTCGAACTCGCGCTTGTAGACTAGTCCTTTGACCGCCCCCGCCCCCACGCGGCGCGCCCCCGTCTGGCAGATCCTGGCCGGGGTCGTGCTCTCGGCCGTTCTCCTCTATTTCTCGCTGCGGCACGTCCAGTTCCACGAGGTGATCGAGTATGTCCGCGCCGCGCGGATCCCGCCGATTCTCCTCGGGGTGACGCTCGCCACGCTGACCTTCTTCCTGCGCATCTTCCGCTGGCGCCTGCTCCTCAGGGGCGATGACGGCCGGCAGCTCCACGTGGCACCGCTCTGGCACGCGATCGCGATGGGCTTCATGGCCAACAACGTGCTGCCGCTCCGGGTGGGCGAGGTGGTGCGGACCTACGCGGCCGCGAACCTCACCGGGACGCGCTTCACCTCCGTGCTCGCCTCGATCGCGGTGGAGCGGCTCTTCGACGCGATCGCGGTGATCACGCTGCTGGCCCTCGGGCTCTTCACCACGCGGCTGCCGGAAAGCGCCGTGGCCGGCTTCGGGGTCGATCGCATCGTGACGGTGGCGGGGCTCCTGGCGCTCCTCGGGCTGGCAGTGGCCGCCGCGGTGGTGGCCTTCCCCCTCGCCGCCGAGCGGGTGATCCGGCGGGCCGTCCCGTCGGAGAAGCTGGCGGCAAAGCTCATCGGGATGATCGAGGGCGTCCGCCACGGCTTCTCGGTGCTCCGCTCGCCGGCGCGAATCGCGGGCGTGATCCTCTGGTCGTTCGTGATCTGGGGCGTCTCGGCGCTCTCGTTCTACACGATGCTGGGGGCGTTCGGCATCGCCGTCGACTTCTCGGGCGCGCTCCTCATGCAGGGGCTCATCATGTTCGGGATCGCCCTCCCGTCGACCCCGGGCTACGTCGGGGCGTTCGAACTCCCCATCATCGCGGTGCTGGCGCTCTACGGCGTCTCGCAGAGCCAGGCCGCGGCGTATGCCCTCACCTATCACGTCACCACCTTCCTTCCCATCACCCTCCTCGGGGCCTGGTCGGTGTTCCGCACCAACCTGGGCTTCGCCGCCCTGCGGGGGCGCGCGGGCGGGGCATGACCGAGGTCACCCGCGCCGCGCCGGCAAAGCTCAACCTCTTCCTCCGGGTGCTCGCCCGGGAAGACGATGGGTACCACGGCATCGAGACGCTGTTCTGCCGCATCGACCTCGCCGACGAGCTCCGGGCGGAACGCCGCGAGGGGCGCGGGGTCACGCTCACCGTCGACGGGCCGGACTGCGGACCGGCGGAGCAGAACCTCGCCACCCGCGCCGCGCAGATGGTGCTCGACGCGACGGGACATCCCTGCGCCATTCACCTCACCCTCACCAAACGGATCCCAATGCAGGCGGGACTCGGTGGCGGCTCGAGCGACGGGGCCAGCGCGCTCCTCGCCGTGAACCAGCTGGTGCACAACGCCGTCCCGCGGCACGAGCTGCTGCAGTTCGCCTCGAAGCTCGGGGCCGACGTGCCCTTCTTCCTGAGCGAGGCGACGCTGGCCCTGGCCTGGGGCCATGGCGAGCGGCTGCTGCGCCTGCCACCGCTGCCGGCCGCGCCCGGCCTGCTGCTCCTTCCCCCGATCGGCATCAGCACTCCCGAGGCCTACCGGCAGGTGGACAGCACCCGCCACGGCGCGCACCGCCGGGGCGCCGTCGCCCTCGACCTCGAGGCGCTGGGCAGCTGGGGGAGTATCGCGCGGCTGGCGGGGAATGACTTCGAGTTCGCGCTGTTCGGCCGGCACCCGGAGCTCAAGCAGGGCTTCGAGGCCCTGGCCAACACCCACCCGCTCCTCTGCCGGATGACCGGCTCCGGCTCGGCGCTGTTCGCGATCTACCGCAGCCGGCGGGACCGGGACGATGCAAAGATGCAGCTGAGCCCGCGCCTCGGCCGGGCCGTGGCGTTCGACGCCGGCGTGTGAACGAGGCACCCGCACGACCTTCGACCCGCCGCCGCTTTCTCACAACCTCCCATCGCGTTACGTTGCACCCCCACTGGCCCCTCGTCCAACGGCAGGACATCAGACTTTGGATCTGAGAATGGTGGTTCGAATCCACCGGGGCCAATGCTGACGCCGCCACCATCCCCTCGCCGTTCCCCTCGCGCACTCCTCCCGCTCCCGCACGACGCCCCGACCCGGTCCGCGACCCTTCCCCCGGCCGCGGAGCCTCGGGACTCCCTCCCCGGCTCCTGACCTCTCCCGTCCCCGGCGACGCCGGGCCCACGCTTCAGTTTCGTCCACCATGGCCGATAACGGGGGCCGGCTCGGGGCGTGCCCGGGTCGTGGTACGCCAATTCAACGGGGATGGAGATCATGCGCAGTCGTTTTGGTGCGGCGGGGTACGCGAGCGCCCTGCTCGTGGCGCTGGCGGCCCGGCCGGTTCCGGCCGAAGCCCAGGGCCTGCTCGACAAGTTCAGCATCCACGGCTACCTGTCGCAGGCGGCCGGGTGGACCTCCGACAGCCTGGTGCTGCTGGGCCTGCAGAAGCAGGTGACCACTGATTTCCGGCGGGTAGCGCTCCAGATGCGCTTCGCCCCCTCCGACAAGGACGAGGCCATCGTCCAGCTCCGCAACCGCCGCCTCGGCGCGGGCCAGCTGCCGAGTGTCGAGGGAAGCGTGGCCCTCGATTGGGGCTTCTATCGCCACGACTTCGGTCCGGTGTCGGTGTCGGCAGGGCGGATGCCGATGGCCCGGGGCATCTACAACGCCGTCCGGGACGTCGGGATCATCCAGCCGTTCTACCGCGCGCCCTACTACGTCTACACGGAGAGCTTCGAGGTCATCGAGGGCGCCTCGGTCCGGGGGCGATGGAACGTCGGCGGCGGGTGGGAGGTCGATGCGACCGCCTTCGGCGGCGAGTTCCCCTTCCTCTGGCAGAGTGCCCCCACGACCGACGACCCCACCGGCGTCACCAGCACCCGCGGTGACAAGACCCTGGGTGGTCAGGTCTGGCTCAAGACCCCGATCCGGGGCCTGCGCCTGGGCGGTCACCTCATGCGGTACAACATCGAGGACGGCAGCCTCTTCGGAGCCCAGCCGCATGAGAAGGGACTCTCCTGGCTGGGGTCGGTCGATGGGAACTTCGACCGCTTTCTGGTCCGTGGCGAGTACATGTACTTCAGCCTCGGCGACCACCCGTACGCCGACGGGCGGGCCTTCTCTTACCGCTCCTGGTACCTGCAGGCCGGGGTGAAGCCGGTCCAGAAGCTGGGGATCTACGGCCAGTACAACTGGGCCAACTACTACGGATTCGGACCACCGGTCTTCGCCAGCTGGGCCCACGTCACCGTGCCGTTCGCCCGCGATGCGGGCGTCAGCATCAAGTATGACGCGACCTCCAACCTGTCGCTCAAGTTCGAGGGCCATCACAACCGGGGCCGGAACTACGAGAGCGCGCTGCCGCCACTGCTGGATCCGGCGCAGCCCAACAAGGCCATCGACACCTTCACCCAGAACTACTACATCGCCAGCGTCGCGGTGGCGTTCTAGGCCCGGGGAGAGAAACCAATGCGCAAATCAATCCTCAGCGGCGCGTTCCTGGGCCTGGTGCTGGCCGCAGCGCTTCCGGCCCGGTCGGCGGCCCAGGGATTCCAGGTGGTCGCGAACGGGGCGGTCGGTGTCGCCAGCCTGCCCAAGGCCCAGGTCTCCAGCATGATGCTGAAGACCGCCAAGAAGTGGCCCGATGGCACCGCGGTCCAGCCGGTGGACCTGGACAAGAAGTCCGCCACCCGAGAGGCCTTTTCGAAGGAGATCCTGGGGCGACCGCTCTCCGCGATCATCGCCTACTGGCAGCAGCAGGTGTTCGGGGGCGAGGCAAGTCCACCGCCGGAGCGAGCCAGTGACGCCGAAGTGCTGGCCTTCGTGAAGTCCACGCCGGGCGCGATCGGCTACGTGGCGGCCGGTACGGCGGTGGGCGAGGGCGTGAAGGTGATTCAGGTCCAGTAGGACGCCGGACTCCTGTTTGTCCGTCGCCGGGTCGATCGCCACATCGCGTGCGATCGGCCCAGCGGCCCACAGCTTGGATCAGGTCATGAAACTGGGAACCCGTTCGGTCCGCGAACAGATCAAGCTCCTCCCCACCGTGGCCGGTACCGGCGCGGTACTCGCCCTGGCGGTCGTGCTCGTCGCCGGCCTGCTCACCGTCCGGCTGCAGCGGGACATCGAGCGGGGCCACGCGCCGGCGCTCGAGGCCAGCCGCAGCCTGGAGATTGCCCTCGGGGCGTTCCAGCGCAAGCTGCAGGACGCCGTCGCCGCGGCTGACCCCGCTGCACTGGAGCGGGCCGACTCGATCGCCGCCGGCTTCACCGCCACCCTGGATACCATTCGCCGCCTCCCGGTGGTCGAGGCCGCGGGGTTCGACACGGTGGCCTCGGAGTTCGCGGCCTATGCGCAGCTGGCCCGTCGTACCTCGGCCCGCATGATCGCGGCCAGTGGCGAGGACCTGAGCGGGCCGATCGACACGATGTTCACCAGCTTTCAGGCCCTCCGGACCCGGCTCCAGACCCAGACGGCGGACGGCCAGGCCACCATCACCCGGGCCTTCGCCCGGGCCCGGCTGGCCCAGGTCGCTGCCACGGTCACGGCGACGGTCGTGCTCCTGGGCGTGGTGGGCTTCCTGACCTGGCTCTCCCGGCGAGTGGTCGACCGGGTGACCTGGCGACTGGACCGTTCAGTCGAGGTGCTGGAGGCGGTCGCCAACGGCGATCTCACCCAGCGCCTGATCCTCGACGGCGACGACGAGCTGGCCCGCATGGCTCGCTCGCTCAACCGCGCGGTCGAGGAGCAGCAGAAGGCGATGGCGGCGGTGCGGGAGGCGGAGCAGCAGGTCCGGGAGGCGGCCCAGCGGGAGAAGCGCGAGCAGGAGGAACGACGCGCTCTCGAGCTCCGGCTGGCGGCCGAGCAGGACGCGAGGAGGCAGGAAGAAGCGGAGCAGGAGCGCCTCCTCGCCGAGGAGCGGGAGGCGGCCCAGGCGAAGCAGATGGAGGCGGAGCGGACCCGGGCGGCCGCCGAGCGGGGCCGGGCCGAGCAGGAGCGCGCGGAAGCCGCCGCGCTCCGCATCAAGGTGGACACGATCCTCGAAGTCGTCGATGCGGCCACCCATGGCGACTTGACCCGTGCGCTCATGGTGGATGGCCAGGACGCAGTCGGCCGGCTGGGGAGCGGGCTGGGCGCGTTCTTCCAGAGCCTGCGGCGCAACATCGCCAACATCGCCCATACCGCCGAGACGGTGGCCGACGCCTCCTCCCAGGTGAACAGCGTGGGCGATCGACTCGGTACCGCCGCCGGTGAAGCCTCGGCCCAGGCCGGGGTCGTTGCCAGCGCGGCCGGCGAGGTCTCCCGCAACGTCGCCTCGGTCGCGGTCGGCACCGAGGAGATGTCGGCGTCGATACGGGAAATCGCCCAGAACGCCACCGAGGCGGCCCGGGTGGCGGCGGAAGCGGTCCAGGCCGCCGAGCGGACCAACGCCACCGTGGGACAGCTGGGAAGCTCGAGCAGCGAGATCGGGAAGGTGATCAAGGTGATCACCAGCATCGCCCAGCAGACCAACCTGCTCGCCCTCAATGCGACGATCGAAGCCGCCCGGGCGGGTGAGGCCGGCAAGGGCTTTGCCGTGGTGGCCAACGAGGTGAAGGATCTGGCCAAGGAAACCGCGCGGGCCACCGAGGAAATCGGAAGCAAGATCGAGGCGATCCAGGGAGACACCCAGCGCGCGGTCGGAGCGATCAGGGAGATCGGCCAGATCATCTCCCGGATCAGCAGCATCCAGACCAGCATCGCCAGCGCGGTGGAGGAACAGACCGCCACCACCAACGAGATGGCCCGGAGCGTGGCGGAGGCGGCCAGGGGCGCCAGCGAGATCGCCGACAACGTCCAGGGCCTGGCCCGTGCGACCCAGGGCACCTTGTCGGGCGCGGATCAGAGTCGGGCGGCGGCCGATGCGCTCGCCGAAGCCGCCCGCGAGATGCAGGCCCTGGTGGCCCAGTTCCGTTACCAGGAGACGCCGGCGGAACCCGCAGGCGCCCTCTCGTAGCCCGCCCGTGAGCGGGCGTACTCACGGGGGCCGCCCCGCCCCCCCGCTCACGCCTCCCCTGGCGGACGAAGCACCGGTCTGAGGAAGGTGCGGTCGTAGCGCCGGATGCAGCGGGTGTTCGCCGCCCACGCATAGGCGGCCTGGCACTCGGGGTCCCCCGCTGACTCGCGGCGGTACGTCTCGTACGCCGCCAGCGACGGGAAGGAGAAGAGCGCCACGGCGAGATCGTTGGCACTCTCCGCCGGCAGGAAATAGCCGTGATGCGTGCCGCCGAAGCGCTCGACCAGCGGGATCCAGAGCCGGGCGTAGTGCTCGAACTCGGCCAGACGAGTCGGCTCGAGTTCGTAGCGGATATAGCAGGTGATCACGCGGCCCGCCCCGCCCCGGCGAGCACGCGGCGGACCTGGTCGAGATGCACCAGGTCGTGGGCCGCGTGGATCGCGAGGAGTCGCGCGGCGGTCTCCCACCCGCGCTCTGCGTGCAGGCCGGCCCGCATGAGCGCCTCCGGGGGCTGGACCCGGAGGAGGCGGAGATTGCGGCGGCGTGCGAGCGCCAGCTCCTCCAGGGTCTCGTCCAGGGTGCCCCGCCCATTCGCGAGCCGGGCCACCCACGCATCGGGATCGAAGGCGCCGATCGCCGGCCCCGGCTCGGCGAGGATCAGGCGATACCTGACCCCGATGACGAGCTCGTGATCGGCGAGATGCTCCACGACATCCCGGGCGCTCCACCGGCCGGGGCTCTCCCGCCGGCCGAGCTCGCCGGCCGGGACCCCCGCGAGCAGCGCGCGGAGTTCGGGAAGGAGACGCGCGAGCACGTCGAGCGGATCCTGGTCCCCCAGCCGGTCGGCGAGCCGGGTGAGATAGCCGGCCGGGGCCGTCATCGCGACCCGCTCGCGTCGGCGAAGGACCGGATACACGCGAGGAACTCGTCGATCTCCGCGTCGCTGTTGTAATAGTGCGGCGAGACCCGAATCCCGTCCCGCACGCCCTTCTCGTCGAAATCGTAGATCGCGAACTCCCGCCGGGTCGCCACCACGTTGATCCGCCGCGCGGCCAGCTCGCGGACCAGCCGGTCGGCCTCGACCCCGGCGAGAGTGAGGGTCACGAGGGCGCAGCGGGTACGTCCCCGGTCGAGCACCCGGACGCCGGGCATCCCGGCGAGACCCTCCCGGAGCCGCGCGGCCAGCCGCCACGCCGCCGCCTGCGCCGTCGCGATCCCGACCTCCAGGGCGTAACGCGCCGCCGCGCCCTGCCCCAGCACCAGCGCGTGGGGGAACTCCCAGTCCTCGAACCGGCGGGCGGTCGGCAGCACCTCGAAGGCCCCCGGCGCCACCCAGCGCGCACCCCGCATGTCCACGTACAGCGGGTAGTCTCCCCGCGCGAGTGCGCGGTCCGAGGCATAGAGCAGGCCGATCCCGCGCGGGCCGCGCAGGAACTTCCGCGCCGTGGCCGAGAGATAGTCGCACCGCAGGCGCTCCACCGCGATCGGGATCTGCCCCACCGCCTGGCAGGCATCCACCAGGTACGGCACCCCCGCCGTCTCGCACACCTCCCCCACCGCCTCCACCTCCTGGACCAGGCCCGAGTTGGTCGGGACCCAGGAGAGAGCCACCAGGCGGCAGCGCCGGGACCGCAGGATCTCGCGCACCGCCTGCGGGTCGATGCCCCCCTCCGGCAGGTCGGGCGCGTGCACGATCTCGACCCCGGTGCGCTGGCGGAGCGCGAGGTACTGGATCTGGTTCGAGGTGTAGTCGCAGCGGGAGGTGAGAATCACGTCGCCGGGGGCGAAGTCGAAGGCGCTGAGCGCCTGCACGAAGCCGGCGGTGGCGTTGGCGACCACGGCGATGTTGCGGGCCCGGGTCCCGAGCAGCGCCGCGAGGTCCTCGTACCCCTGGTCGAGCGCCTCCATCCGGGCCGCCTCGGCCTCGTACCCACCGATCTCGGCCTCGAGCCGCAGGTGCTCCTGGATGGCGGCGAGCACCGGGGCCGGCATCAGGGCGGCCCCGGCGTTGTTGAGGTGATTGCGCACCCGGCAGCCGGGCGTCTCGTCGCGCCAGCGCTCGAGCCGGGCCGGGTCGGGTCGGGTCATGCCTCCCCCGGCGCGTTCGCGCCAAGCGAGCCTGCGACCGGGAACCCCTCCCGCCGCCATCCCGCGAGCCCGCCGACCAGCTCCTTCACCTGGAATCCCAGCGCGCTCAGCCGGAGACAGGCCTTGGTGGAGGCGTTGCAGGTCGCACCGGAGCAGTAGACCACGAGCAGCGTCTCGCGGGGCCAGAGCGCCGTGGTCTCCGCGGTGATCCGGCGGTAGGGGAGGTTGAGCGCGCCCGGGATGTGGCATTCGGCGAAGGCGTCCGCCGCGCGGACGTCGAGCAGCACCACGCCCGCGACCCGGCGGTCGAGGTCGGTGTGGAGGTCGGCGGGGTCGCACTCGACGGCGAGGCGGGTGGCGAAGTGGCGCTCGGCCTCGGCCGGCAACGCCACGCCGAACTCCCGGAGCATCGAGTGCATCGCGGCACGCGGGGCGGAGGAATGCGGGGCGGCGGGCGGGGCCATGAGGCGGACTCCGGGCGGAGGGCGGGTGGCGCGGCGGCGCCGAAGCTCAAAGGGACAGTATAATAGCCGCAGGTACGTACAAACTATTCTGCAGGTTTCGCCCGGGTCCGGCTACCGCAGGAACCCCGCCGCCCAGTCGGGGCGGCCGCTCGCCGTGGCCCGTCGGGCGACCTCCTCCCACCCGTACGCCAAGGCCAGCAACTCGATGTCCCACCGGCCCTGCCGCGCCGTCACCACCGCATAGTGCGCCAGCGGCGCCCCCGCCTCCGCCACGCCGGGATCGGCGTTGTCGGCGTACCGCGGGCACCCGACGCTCCCGGGATTGAGCACCACCGTCCCGCCGATCCGGGCGAGGTGCTGCAGGTGCGAATGCCCGCAGAGCACGAGGCCCGCATCGGTGCCGCCGAGGCGGCCGCGGACCGTCTCGGGCCGCGCCAGGGCCAGCCGCCCATCGGCCAGGTCCTCGAGCAGGTAGCCGGTGTCGCTCGCGGGCGTGCCGTGCACCGCCAGCACGCCGGGCGCCGGGGTGAGCGCGGGTGGCAGCCGCCAGAGCGCCTCCCGCTGCGCCGGGCTCAGCGCGGCCTGCGTGAACGCGATGCTGGGCGACCGCTGCTCCGGGGCGAGCTCGGTGAGCCAGCGGTCGTGGTTCCCCCGGAGGGTCGCCCAGCCGAGCGTCTCCAGCAGCTCCCAGGTCTCCCGGGGCCAGAGCGGGCTCGTCACGCTGTCGCCGAGGTTGAGGACCAGGTCCGGGGCCCGGGTGGCCAGGTCCTCGCGCACCCGCTCCAGCGCCAGCAGGTTTCCATGAATGTCCGCCACCACGGCGATGCGCATCCCACCCCCGTTCCCCGGAAGAGGCACTGGGCTATTATACTGTCCGTTGTGGATATTGGAAATCGGCCGGCGTCAGGGCCGGGCCCGCGCCCCGCGGGGGGCATCCGGCGGCAGCTGCACGATCATGGTGAAGGTCACGGGGCGGCGTCCGCGGTGGGCGTACTCGTGCTCGACATCGGCCTCGAACACCACGAGGTCGCCGGGTCCGGCCTCCACCACCTCCGTGCCGAGGGTGAGACGCAGGGTCCCGGTGCGGACCCAGATCAGCTCCCGCGTGCCGGCAGGATGCGGGGTCCCGCGGAGGCGGGCGCCGGGAGCGATGCGCCAGTCCCAGAGCTCCACCCGCTCCCGGCTCGCGGTCCCGCCGAGGAGCCGCGCGAAGCTCCCGCCCCGCCCCTTCCAGAGCGTCACGGTGTCCCGGGCCCGGACCAGCTGCACCCGCCGGTCACCGCCGACGTCGATCAGGCCCTGGACCGGTGTGCCCAGCGCATCGGCCAGCTGGCAGATGGTCCCGATGCTGGGGTTGGTGCGCCCGCCTTCCACCTGCACGATCATCGCCCGGCTCACGCCGGACCGCTCCGCCAGTTCCGCCAGGGTCAGGCCCCGCCGGGTGCGGATCTTCCGCACGTTGCGGGCGAGGGCGCCGCGCAGTTCGTCGTGACTCGTCATGGGCCCTAATGTGCCGCCCCCCGCGGGGCGGTGCTAGGCCCGCTCCCCCCCTCACCTCCGCACGGTCGTCTATTCTTCGTGTCCGCCCGCCTTCGAGGAGACGCATGACCACCCCCGTTCCCACCCTGCGCGACCGACTCCGCGCCCCGGCGATCGTCGAGGCGATGGCCGCGCACAGCCCGCTCTCCGCCCGCCTCGCCGAGGAGGCGGGATTCGACGCCCTCTGGGCGTCGGGGTTCGAGCTGTCGGCGCTGTACGGCGTCCCCGACCTGAGTCTCCTGTCGATGACCCAGCATCTCGACATGGTGCGGGCCATGGCCGAGCAGGTCTCGCTCCCCATCGTCGCCGACATCGACACCGGGTTCGGCAACGCGCTCAACGTGATCCATGCGGTGGAGCGCTACGAGGCGGCCGGGGCGTCGGCGGTGGTGATCGAGGACAAGGTCTTTCCCAAGGTGACCAGCCTCGCGCCGGAGGGGCGGCAGGAGCTGGTACGGGTCGCCGAGTTCCAGGGCAAGGTCGCCGCGGCGGTCGCCGGGAGATCCCGCGACGAATTCCTCATCATCGCGCGGACCGAGGCGCTCATCGCCGGGATGAGCGCCGAGGAGGCGCTGACGCGGGCCCGGGCGTACGAGGAGGCCGGCGCCGACCTCATCCTCGTCCACGCCAAGTCCCCGACGCCGGACGCGCTGGAGCGCTTCGCGGCCGCCTGGACCGGCCGGGTGGGACTGGTCTTCATCCCCACGGCCTGCCCGGCCCTCACGGTCGCGCGGGCGAGGGCGCTCGGCACGGTGCGGATGCTGATCTACGGGAACCACGCCATCCGGGCCGCCATCCGGGGGATGCAGGACGCCTTTGCGCGGGTGCGGCGGGACGGCGGCATCCAGGGAGTGGGGGAGACGATCGCCCCGCTGGAGGAGGTCTTCCGGCTCCAGCGGATGGAGGTCGCGCGTGAGCGGGAGCGGCGCTTCCTCCGCTAGAGGCATGCGCTTTCCCGGGCTGCGGCCGGCCGGCCGCGAGGATTTGACCTAACCCATACGTGCGATTATAGTTGTGGGCTGTCTATGAGCGAGCTCCTGTCCCGCAGCCAGATGCTCCTGCTCTCCGGAACGGCCAACCGGCCGCTTGCGGAGGAGGTTGCCGCGCATCTGGGCCAGCCGCTCTGCCAGGTGACGGTGAAGCGGTTCAGCGACGGGGAATTGTTCGTGAAGATCGACGAGAACGTCCGCGGACGGGACGTCTTCGTCATCCAGCCGACCAATCCCCCCGCGGAGAACCTGCTCGAGCTGCTGCTGCTGATCGACGCGGCCCGCCGGGCCAGCGCCGCCCGGATCACGGCGGTCATCCCCTACTTCGGGTATGCCCGCCAGGACCGCAAGGACCAGCCGCGGGTGGCGATCAGCGCCAAGCTGATGGCCAACATGGTGCCGGTGGCGGGCGCCGACCGGGTGCTGGGAATGGACTTCCATTCCCACCAGATGCAGGGGTTCTTCGACCTGCCGGTCGACCACCTGTACGCGGCACCGGTGTTCGTGAACCATTACCGGCAGAAGTCGCTCCGGGACCTGGTGGTGGTGGCGTCGGACGTGGGCGGGGCCAAGATGGCCCGCGGCTTCGCGAAGCGGCTCAACGCCACGCTCGCGATCATCGACAAGCGGCGCCCCTCGGCCAACGTGGCCGAAGTGGTCAATGTCGTGGGTGAGGTGAAGGGGAAGGACTGCATCATCCCCGACGACATGATCGATACCGGCGGCACGATGTCCGAGGCGGTGCACGCGCTCAAGCGGCTCGGCGCCCAGGACATCTACTGCTGCGCGACCCATGCCCTGCTCTCGGGGCCGGCGGTCGAGCGGCTGCAGAACAGCCCGGTGACGGAGGTGGCGGTGACGAACACCATCAAGCTGCCGCCGGAACGGAAGTTCGAGAAGCTCAAGATCCTGTCGATTGCCCCGCTCCTCGCGAAGGCGATCGGCTACACCCACAGCGACCAGTCGGTCAGTTCGCTGTTCGATTGACCCGGTGCGGCCCGGCCGCCCCCACGAGAAGGACAGAGCAATGGCACAGTCGGTCACTCTCCAGGCTACCCGCCGCACCGGCGCCGGCAAGGGCGCCGCGCGTTCGCTCCGCCGTTCCGGCAGCGTGCCGGCGGTGATCTACGGGCACGGGCGCCCCGCCGAGTCGCTGGCGGTCAACGCCGCGACCCTCGGCAAGCTGCTCGGCGGCATTTCCGCGGCCAGCACGATCCTCGACCTCACGATCGAGGGCCAGGCCCCGGTGAAGGCCCTGATCCGCGAGATCCAGCGGCACCCGCTCCGCGCCACCGACATCCTGCACCTCGATCTCTACGAGGTCCGGGCCGACGAGAAGATCCGCGTGGAGGTCCCGATCCACCTCACCGGCACGGCGGACGGCGTCCGGAACTTCGGCGGCGTGCTCGACCAGGTGATGCACAAGCTGGAGATCCTGGTCTTCCCCGGCGATATCCCGGCCCACGTCGACGTGGACGTGACCAACCTGCTGATCGGCAAGTCGATCTTCGTCCGCGACATCAAGGTGGACAAGGCGGAGATCCTCAACGCGCCGAACCAGCCGATCTGCTCCTGCGTGGCCCCGCGGACCGAGGAAGCCCCGACCCCGGTGACCGGCGAGGCCCCGGCCGAACCGGAGCTCATCCGCAAGCCGAAGCCCGAGGAAGAGGGCGAGGGCGCCGAGAAGGAGTAGTCCCTGCGCGCGATCGTCGGACTGGGCAACCCAGGCACCGAGTACGAGAACACCCGGCACAATGCCGGGTTTCTCTTGGTGGATCGCCTGGCCGCACGCTGGAAGCTCCCGCCCTTCCGGCGGGTGCCCGCCGCGCGCGAGAGCCAGGGCAGCGCACTGGGCCGCCCGGTCACGCTGATCAAGCCGCAGACCTACATGAACCGGAGCGGGGCCGCGCTGGCCTCGCTCCGTTCGCTTGCGGGGTTCGACCCGGCGCAGGACCTGCTCATCGTCACGGACGACTTCGCCCTGCCGCTCGGCAGGTTCCGGCTCCGTGGCGCCGGCTCGGCGGGAGGCCACAACGGGCTCAAGAGCATCGAGGGCGCGCTCCGGCGGCAGGACTATGCCCGGCTCCGTATCGGGATCGGCCCGCTCCCACCCGGCACCAGCGACACCGCCGACTTCGTGCTGGAGCAGTTCTCCCGCGAGGAGCGCGCGGTGCTGGACGAGCTGATGGAGACGATGTGCCAGGCCACCGAATGCTGGGTGACCGACGGCATCGAGGTGGCCATGAACCGGTTCAACGGGAAATGACGGAACGCGCAACGCAGAACAATCCTCATGCTTAGACTCGGTATCGTCGGCCTCCCCAACGTCGGCAAGTCCACCCTCTTCAACGCGCTCACCTCCGCGGGCGCGCTGGTGGCGAACTACCCGTTCGCGACCATCGAGCCCAACACCGGTGTCGTCACCGTGCCCGATCCCCGGCTCGCCGAGCTGGCGAAGATCGTGAACCCCGAGCGGACGGTGCCCGCCGCGGTCGAGTTCGTGGATATCGCCGGCCTGGTGAAGGGGGCGAGTCAGGGCGAAGGCCTGGGCAACCAGTTCCTGGCCAACATCCGCGAGGTGGACGCGATCGTCCACGTGGTGCGCTGCTTCGACGACGAGGACGTGCAGCACGTCATGACCTCGGTGGATCCGGTGCGGGATCGCGAGGTGATCAACATCGAGCTGCAGCTGGCCGACCTCGCCTCGGTGGAGAAGCGGCTCGACAAGACCGCCCGGGCCGCGAAGTCGGGCGACGCCCAGGCGAAGCTCGAGGCCCGGCTCCTCACCCAGCTCAAGGATGCCCTCGCCGACGGGAAACCGGCCCGCACGGTGAAGCCCACCGACGAGGAGGCGCCCACCTTCCGGGCCTTCAACCTCCTCACCGCGAAGCCGGTGCTCTACGCCGCCAACGTGCTCGAGAGCGAGCTCGCGAGCGGGAACCGGCACGTCGATGCGCTGCGTTCCGCGGTGGTGAAGGATGGGGAGGAGGCGGAGATCGTGATCTTCTCCGGCAAGGTGGAGGCCGAGCTGGCTGAACTGCCGGTCGAGGACCGGGCCGAGTTCCTGGCCTCGCTCGGGGCCACCGAGTCGGGACTCGACCGGCTGGCCCACGCCGCGTATCACCTGCTCGGGCTGCAGAGCTATTTCACCGCCGGCGAGAAGGAGGTCCGGGCCTGGACCATCCATCGCGGCGACCGCGCCCCCCAGGCCGCCGGGGTGATCCACTCCGACTTCGAGAAGGGCTTCATCCGGGCTGAGACGGTGGCCTACGCGGACTTCGTGCGGGTCGGCGGTTGGAAACCGGCGCGGGACCAGGGGCTGGCCCGCGCCGAGGGCAAGGAGTACGTCGTCAAGGACGGCGACGTGATGCTGTTCCGCTTCAGTAGCTGACGCCCGTCCTCTGGCAGCCGGCCACCGCTTACGGCGTCCGGCCGGCGCCGGGCGGCGGGCACTCGAGCTTGGTACGGAGCGTGTCGTCCGGGACGAAGATCGCGAAGGCCCGTCCCCTTCCGTAGAACGACGGATCGGTGGGGACCGGGGTGTTCGATTCCCCCGCGCGGTTGGGCTCGGTCGCGGCCTCCATGCGCTGGCGATCGCGGTCCGACGTGTTGAAGCTGGTCGCGACGGTCATCCCCAGCGCCGCCAGGGTGCTCGGCGTCGTGACCTCGGCGGCAAGGACCCGATTCGCCCCCAGCTTCGCCGCTTCCACCTGGAGTCGCTTGCGGATCTTCTCGTCGGTGAGGCCGATCCCGCCACCCTGTACCCGGATCTGGGCCAGGAGCCGGCCACCGGGCGGGACTTCACCGGGGGCGTCGTGCACGATCACCGCCGAGGGACAGATCGGCGTCTCGAGGCGGTGCGGCGGCAGGACCAGCGTCGTGACTTCGGTGGAAGCGCAGGCGGCCGTGAGGAGCGCGCCCAGCGCGGGGAACGGGTAGCGGCGCAGCATGAGTCAGCCGGGGTTCGGGATGGGACCACCGGACTCTACGAGGATCCGGGCGCGACGGTTCCCGGTTCCGGCATCCGGAGCAGTTGCAGGGCCACCATGCCCATCCAGACCGCCTGCAACGCGGTGGTCAGCAGGATCCCCCGCACGTCGAGCCTCAAGAAGCCGGTGAGTACGCCGAGGGCAAGAACGGCCCCCACCACGAGGCCAACCACGCCCGAGGCGCGGGAGAGCCGGCGACCGGTCAGGATCTCGGCGCCCCACGCCACGAGCGCCAGGCCCGCACCGATCGTGCTGCAGCGCGCGAATGCCTGATTGATGAAGTGGGTGTAGGTGAGCAGCACCTCGAACTGCCCCGCCGCGTCCCCGCCCTGCTTGATCGCCGCGACCACATCCGAGCCGATGAACCCGCTCGCCAGCGCCGCGGGAATCATCCCCACCACGCTGAGGCTGTAGCAGATCAGCCCGGCCACGGCGAGCGTGGTCCACCCCAGAACCCAGCTCACGCCGACGAGGCCCAGGAGCACGATGGGCTGGGCGAACAGCGCCACGCCGTGGACCAGGTGGTTGACCATCGTCATGCGGGAACCCGAATCGGCGGCGAGATCGTGCGCCGTCGGGTGCATGCCCAGGATCAGGAGCGGCAGCAGCACGCCGACCATGAGGGCCTGGCCGGCGTGACGCCGGCGTCGAGTCTCGCTCATGCCGGGCGGGGGGGCGTGCCGTACTTCTGGGTGGCGAAGCCCACGATCAGCCCGACGATCGAGCCGGGGATCATGATCTCCCAGAAATACTGCTTGCCGGTATTCGGATCGGTGCCAAGCGCGACGGGGAGCGCCAGCAGCGCCCCGACGCCAAGGCCCACCAGGATGCCGATGGGGAGCGACCTCACCTTGCGCGCGACGACCCCGATGATGACGCCCGCGATCAGGCCCTTGAGCATGGAGAGGGGGACGATGGTCTTGATCTCGGGGGCGGTCTCCGGCGCGGAAATCAGAGCGGTCAGTCCATCCAGCGCACCGAGGATGCTGCCGAGGACCAGGCCGAGGACGGGTTTGTTCATGGCGAGCCTCAGATGAGGGGGTTCAGGGTGACCAGCATGCCCACCTCCGTTACCCACCGACCCCGCGTCCTTTACGGCGACGGGGCCGCCCCGGCTTCAGAACCCCCGCAACGCCAGAAAGAGCAGGCGCATGGTGAGGTAGGCCAGGACCAGCAGAATCGCGGTCTGGTACCTGGTGTACCACCGGCCAAGCCGCTCGAGGAACGGCTCGCGGTAGGCGCGGACCGGTTCCCCGTCGAGGAACCGGGCGACATCCGAGGCCAGCTCCGCGGCACTGGGATAGCGCTCATCCATCTCGGTGGCCCTGGCATGGGCCGAGATCGCCTGCAGCGGGCGGGAAGGTTGCGCACCGTCCGGGGGTATCGCAAGCACCTCGAGGATGGCGCCGAGGGCGTAGACATCGGTCCGGGGATCGGCGAGGTGGCCGGCCCCGCTGGCCTGCTCCGGGGCCATGAAGCCTGGGGTCCCGAGGATCGCGCCGGGCTCCGCCGATGCGCGGTCCCCCACCTTGGCGAGCCCCCAGTCGAGAATCAGCACTTCACCGAAGGCGCCCACCATGACGTTGGACGGCTTGAGGTCGCGGTGGATGACCTCGTTGGCATGCGCGAAGGCCACCGTATCACAGATCCGGAGGAAGGTCCGCAGCCGGGCCTGCAGCGTGGCGGTCGTTGCGTAGACATCGAGCCGCTCGCCCCGCACCAGCTTCATCAGGTAGTAGACCCGACCGTCGGCCAGGAGGCCGACATCGTGGATCGGCACGATGCCGGGGTGTTCGAGGCGCGCCAGCGTTCGCGCCTCGTGATCGAGCCGGGTGGCCCACCCCGCCCCGCTCACCTCCGGCCGGAGGACCTTGAGGGCAACGTCGCGTTCGAGCATGCGGTCGCGCGCGCGGTACACCGTGCCCATCCCCCCCTGCCCAATGACCTCCAGCACGTCGTACCGGTCGCCCGGGAGTTCGGGCCAGTCCGCCACCCGGCGGAGGTGCGCCACGGCCGCGTCGTCGAGCCGCATCAGGCCGGGTCCGCGCCAAACAGCTCGCGCGCCTCCGCGCGGAACTCCGCCTCGGTGCCGCTCAGCTCCCGGAGGCGCTCGAGCACCAGCCGCCGGAATTCGCGGCGGGCCCAGGCGAGATGGTTGGTCACCTGGGTGACGGGGAGGTCGAACTCCTGGGCCAGTTCCCGGTATGACGGCCGGACGGCGCCCTCCACCGGATCGAGGTCGGCGCGCGCGAAGACGCGGTAGCGGATCTCGTGGCCCTGGTCGAGCGCCAGGGTCCGGAGCGTTTCCACCGCCACGACAAAGAGGCTCCGCACCCACTCCTGCCGGAATCGCTCGTCGGGGTCCTCGAACGCCGCGGCCAGCGCCAGGTCCTGCTCGGCGATCGCGAAATCGAGGGGGAGATGCGCCGCTCCGCCGCCCCGCTTGAGCCGCTGCTCCGCCCTGCGGGTGTTGGCCACCAGGTGATCGAGGCAGCCCCGCAGGAAGGTGCGGAACCGGGCGCGGGCGGGATCGAACTTCGCGAAGAATCCCCCCTCGAGGGTACGGGCGAAGAACTCCTGGGTGAGATCCTCCGCCTCCTCCCGGGACAGCCCCCACTTGAGGCGGAGGTGCACGTAGCAGGGCCGCCAGTAGACTGCGAACAACGAAGTGAAGGCGCGCTCCCGCGACACCGGGTCCGCTCCGGCGGCCGCCTCGACGACCGACACACGGGTGGTGGGAAAGCCTCGGTGGAGCGCTTCGTCGCCTGGGGTCATCCTGAAAAGTGCCGCGCGGTGCCGCGCCTGTTCAAGGTTCGCCCTCGTCCCGGCCCGGATGGCCGGGTGTATAATTACTCTCCCCGCCCCAAGGATCCCGATCGCATGACCACAGCCACGAGCGGCGCCCTTTCCCGGTTCAGCCCCGACTCGGCGCTCGCCCGCGCACCGGAAATCGCCCAGGAGAGCGCGGTCTTTCGCGACGTGCTGGCCGAGATCGGGAAGGTGATCGTGGGCCAGCAGGTCCTGCTCGAGCGCCTGCTGATCGGGCTCTTGGCCGACGGTCACATCCTGCTCGAGGGGCTTCCCGGGCTGGCGAAGACGCTCGCGGTGCGCACCCTGGCGGCGACGATCGACTGCGACTGCCGCCGGGTGCAGTTCACCCCCGACCTCCTGCCCGCGGACCTGATCGGCACGCTGATCTACAATCAGCGGTCGGGGGACTTCACCGTCCAGAAGGGGCCGATCTTCACCAACATCCTCCTGGCCGACGAGGTGAACCGCGCCCCCGCCAAGGTGCAGAGCGCGCTGCTCGAGTCGATGCAGGAGAAACAGGTCACGATCGGCGGGGAAACGCAC
>DASZPT010000158.1:0-22915 GCA_035549935.1 Gemmatimonadales bacterium | reverse complement strand
GAGCGAATAGGCGGTCCAGCAGCCGACACCCGCGAGGATGAGCGCGTCACCCTTCCAGTCCCCGCCCTCCGCCGCGATCCCCTTCGCCGCGATCACCAGCAGGACCCCGATCGTCGCGATCGCCAGGGCCCACCGCTGCCGGGCGGTGATCTGCTCGAGCCCCAGCACGCCCGCCGAGACCGTGAGCACCGTCGGCATCGCGCTCAGGATGAGGGAGGTGTTGGTCGCGGTGGTCCGGGCCAGTCCGAGGACGAAGCAGAGCTGGTAGAGCGTGTTCCCGATGATGCCGAGGATGATGAGCCGGCCCCACAACCCGCGGGGCGTCCGTCCCCCGGGCTCCCGGTGGCGGAGCAGGAGCCAGAGCACCGTCGACCCGATCGCGAACCGGATCGCGGTGAAGGCGAGCGGCGGCAGGTCCCCGAAGGCGAGCTTGGTGAACGAGTAGTTCCCGCCCCAGAACAGGACGACCAGGAGCATGCTGGCGTACAGTGAGCGCTGGGAGGGCATGGGAGAGGAAGCTAACCCGGAACGTCCTCCGGAACGCTATATTCCCCGCCTATGCGTCAGTCCCGAATCCGCAATTTCTGCATCGTCGCGCACATCGACCACGGCAAGAGCACCCTCGCCGACCGACTGATCGAGGCGACCGGCGCCGTCGAGAAGCGCCTGATGCGCGAGCAGCTGCTCGACACGATGGACCTCGAGCGCGAACGCGGCATCACGATCAAGCTCAATGCCGTCCGCATGGCCTACAAGGCGAGGGACGGCCAGGAGTACGAGCTCAACCTGATCGACACGCCCGGCCACGTCGACTTCACCTACGAGGTCTCCCGCTCGCTCGCCGCCTGCGAGGGCGCGATCCTGGTGGTGGACGCCTCGCAGGGCGTGCAGGCGCAGACCCTTTCCAATCTCTTTCTGGCGCTCGACGCCGGCCTCGAAATCATCCCGGTCCTCAACAAGATCGACCTCCCCGGCGCCGAGCCCGAGCGCCGCGCGAAGGAGATCATGGACCTCATCGGGGCGAAGCGGGAGGAGATCCTGGCGGTGAGCGCCAAGGAGGGGACCGGCATCCCCGAGCTCCTCGAGGCAGTGGTGCAGCGGGTTCCCGCGCCGAGCGGCAAGCCCGACGCCCCACTCCGGGCGCTGATCTTCGACTCGTACTTCGACCGCTACCGGGGGGCCATCCCGAGCGTCCGGGTGGTGGACGGGACGCTGCGCCAGGGGATGGAGATCGCCTTCGGCGCCCATCCCGACGACGTCTACACCGTCGACGAGGTGGGCTATCTCCAGCTGGGCCAGCGCCCCACGCCGTTCCTCGAGGCCGGGGAAGTGGGCTACGTGGTGGCCAACACCCGGAGCGTGGGCGACACCCGCGCGGGCGACACCATTCTCGACGCCGCCGAGCGCGCCGGCGAGCTGCTCCCCGGCTACCGCGAAGTGAAGCCGATGGTGTTCGCCGGGCTCTACCCCACCGACTCGGAGCAGTACGAGCCGCTCCGCGACGCGCTCGCCAAGCTCAAGCTCAACGACGCCTCGCTCCAGTACGAGCCGGAGACCAGCACCGCGCTCGGGTTCGGCTTCCGCTGCGGCTTCCTCGGCCTCCTCCACATGGAGATCGTCGGCGAGCGGCTGGAGCGGGAGTTCGACCTCGACCTGATCACCACCGTCCCCACGGTGGAGTACAACGTCTACCTCACCGACGGCAGCATGATGCTGCTGGAGAACCCCACCAAGCTCCCCGACCCGGCGACCATCTCGCGGATCGAGGAGCCGTACGTGAAGGCGCGGCTCATGGCCCCGGCCGAATACATCGGCGGGATCATGAAGCTCGGCAGCGAGCGGCGGGGGGTCTACAACGGGATGAAGTACCTCGACACCAGCCGGGTGGAGTTCGACTTCGAGTTTCCGCTGGGCGAGATCGTGCTCGACTTCTACGACAAGCTCAAGGGCATCTCCCGGGGCTACGCCGCGATGGACTACGAGCTGGCGGGCTACCGCGAGAGCGATCTGGTCCGGCTCGACATGCTCATCAACGGCGAGACGGTGGACGCCTTCAGCGTCATCATCCACAAGGAGAAGGCCTACGAGTACGGCCGCAAGATCGCCGAGAAGCTCAAGGAGCTGATCCCCCGCCAGCTCTTCATCGTCGCCATCCAGGCCGCGATCGGGAACAAGATCATCGCCCGCGAGACGATCTCCGCCCTCCGCAAGGACGTGCTCGCCAAGTGCTACGGCGGCGACATCACCCGGAAGCGGAAGCTGCTCGAGAAGCAGAAGGAAGGAAAGAAGAAGATGAAGCAGCTCGGGCAGGTGGAGATCCCGCAGGAGGCCTTCCTGGCCGTGCTGCAGGTCGAGTAGGACGTTCCGAGTTCCGCGTTCCGCGTGGTGTGAGACCAGTCGGTTGCCGACCCTGAATTCCGCAGACTCTCAACGCGGAACGCGGAACGCGGAACATGGAACGCTTGTCATCCAGACCGCCTTCCTCGGCGACGTCGTCCTCACCCTTCCCCTGATCACGGCGCTGGCGGAGCGGCACGGTCCGGTCGACGTCGTCGTGACCCCGGAATCGGCGGCGCTCGTCGACGGACAACCGTCGGTGCGCCGCGTCATCCCCTACGACAAGCGCGGCGCCGATCGCGGCATCGGCGGGTATCACCGGATGCTCGCCATCCTGCGTGAGCCGGGCTACCGGCGGGCCATCGTCCCCCACACCTCGCTCCGTTCCGCCCTCCTGGCCTGGGGCGCGAGGATCCCCGAGCGGATCGGGTTTGCCGGCGGCCTGCCCGGACTCTTCCATACCCGCGCCATGCCCCGTCCCTCGACGGGGCATGCCAGCGCCCGGTTCATGGCACTCCTGCCGGACCTGCCCGGATCCCCGCCATGGCTCACCCTCTCCGCGGCCACCGACGCGCGCGTGGCAGCGTGGCTCGCGGAGCGCGGCCTCGGCGACGGGTTCGTCGTGCTCGCCCCTGGCGCCCGCTGGGCCACCAAGCGCTGGCCCGGCTTCCCCGCCCTGGCCCGGCAGCTCCAGTTGCCGACGGTCGTGATCGGCGGTCCGGAAGACCGCGCCCACGCCGACGCGATCGTCCGCGAGGCGCCATGGGTCCACGCCGCCGCCGGGGACCTCGCCCTGCCCGAGTCCGCGGCGCTCATCGCGCGGAGCCGCCTGGTTGTCAGCAACGACTCCGTCGCCCTCCACCTCGCCGTGGCGCTCGGCCGCCCGGTCGTCGCGATCGCCGGGCCGACCGGGCCCGCTCCGGGCTTCGCGCCCCCCGACGACCTCGGGACCCTCGTCACCCACCCCTCGCTCCCCTGCCGCCCCTGCTCCCTGCACGGCCATGCGCGCTGCCCGCTGGGCCACCACCGCTGCATGACGGAGATCACCTCCACCGTGGTCCTCGCCGCCGTGCACCGGGCACTCGCAGCAACCACGCGGAACTCGGAACTCGGAACACGGAACTCCACAGGGAACCCGGAAGCCGGAACCCGGAACTCCACCCAGTAGTCTCCCGCGCCCCGTCGTTCTATCATTCCCCCGGTCAACCTCCCTCGGTCCCGTTCCCCGGCTCACATGCGATTCATCGTCGGCATCGACCTCGGCGGCACCAACATCGTCTCCGGCTGTGTGTCCGAGGACGGGTCGGTCCTGCACGGCGTGCGGACCCTGCCCACCGGGGCGGAGGAAGGGGCGGACGCGGTCGTCGCCCGGATCATCCAGGCGGCGAAGGAGAGCATGGCGGACCTCCGGCGGGCGGTACCGGATGCGGAGCTGATCGGGATCGGGGTCGGCGCCCCGGGGCCACTCGACACCCGCTCCGGGATCGTGCTGCTCACCCCCAACCTCGGCTGGGTGAACATGCCGCTCCGGGCCCGGCTGCAGGAGGGACTGGGTCTCATCACCGCGCTCGACAACGACGCCAACTGCGCCATCCTCGGCGAGTGGTGGCAGGGCGCGGCGCGGGGCACGAAGATCGCGATCGGCTTCACCATCGGGACCGGCATCGGCGGCGGGATCATCATCGACGGGAGGCTCTACCACGGCGCCTCGGATATCGCCGGGGAGGTGGGGCACATGACGATCGACGCCAACGGCCGGCGCTGCAAGTGCGGCAACTACGGCTGCGTCGAAGCGTACGCCTCGGGACCGAACATCGCGCTCCGCGCGGTCGAGGCGCTCGAGAGCGGCGCGGAGTCGAGCCTCCCCTCGTACGTCGGCGGGGACCTCAGGAAGATCACCGCCCAGACGGTCTACCAGGCGGCGCAGGCGGGCGACCCCCTCGCCCTCGAGGTCGTGACCGACACCGCCAAGTTCCTCGGCGCCGCGGTCGCGTCGCTGATCAACATCTTCAATCCCGAGGCGGTGGTCATCGTCGGCGGGGTGACCCTGGCGGGGGACCGGCTCTTCGTGCCCCTCATCCGCGAAGTCTCGCGCCGCGCCTTCAAGCCGGCGGTGCAGGTCTGCCGGATCGTGCCCGGCACGCTCACCGGCGTGGCCGGCGTGTATGGCGCGGCACGGGCGTTCATCGAGCAGCGGGAAGCGGGGATCGTGTGAGCGGGGGTTCCGCGTTCCGGGTTCCGGGTTCCGAGTGGAGTGCGGCCCGGGTTCCTTGCCCCGCGACGAGCCATGGCTTCGGCCTCGGCACTCGGCCTGACACCGACTCGGAACTCGGAACTCGGAACTCGGAACTCCCTCGATGAAGCTGGGGATCGTCGGGAGCCTGGTGTGGGACATCATCCACGGCCGCGACCCTGCCGCGCCGCCGGTGGAGGAGTGGGGTGGAATCGCGTACGCCCTCGGCGGCCTCGAGGCTGCGCTCGACCCCGACTGGCAGATCGTCCCGCTTATCAAGGTAGGGAGTGACCTCACCGCGGAGGCCGCCGCGCTGCTCCGGACCCTGACGCACCTCGTCCCCGGCGGTCGCTGCGTCGAGGTGCCGGTGCCCAACAACCGCGTCACCCTTCGGTACCAGTCGGCTGAGCGGCGCTGCGAGCGGATGTCCGGGGGTGTGCCCGGGTGGACGTGGAGTGAACTCGGCCCGATGGTCCGCGACCTCGACGTGCTCTACCTCAATTTCATCTCGGGATTCGAGATGGAGCTGGGGACTGCCCAGGCGCTTCGCCACGCCTTCCCCGGTCCGATCTACGCCGACCTCCACAGCCTGCTCTTCGGCATGCCGCAGGACGGCGTCCGGATGCTGCAACCGCTCAATGACCCGGTCGCGTGGCTCCGCTGCTTCGACGTGGTCCAGATGAACGAAGACGAGATGGCGCAGTTCGCGCCCGACCCGATGGCGATGGCGGCCATGGCGATGGCCGCGGGCGTGAAGCTCCTGGTCGTGACCCTGGGCCCCCGCGGCCTGGTCTACTTCGCCGCGCCCGGATTCGACGGCTGGCGCCGGAGCCACGGGGCGGAGGCGGGCGGCGCCATCCGCACCGCCCTGCTGGCGGCGCCTGCGGTCGAAGGGATCGACCCCACCGGGTGTGGCGACGTCTTCGGCGCCGCCCTCTGCGCCAGGTTGGCCGCCGGCGATCCGGTGGAGACCGCGCTCCAGCGGGCGCAGGGCTTCGCCGCCCGCAACGCCACGCTACGGGGAGCGACCGCCCTCGGCCGACTCCTCAAGGGGGAGCTCATTCCCGCGGGGGCGGGCGCGTGAGCCGGGTGATCGAGATCCCTCCGGCGTTCGACGACCGGAGCTTCGAGCAGTTCGCCGCCTCCTTCTCGGCCGGCCCCATCACCGATCGCACCGTCTTCGACGCCCGCCCGGCCCAGTGGGCCTCGCCCTATGGGCTGGTCGCGATGCTCACCGCCGGCCAGGCTATCAAGGAAGCGGGTGGGCCCCGCCCCGACTTCACCGTCCCTGCCGCCGAGGATGTCCGCCGCTACTGGGCCCGGACCGGCTTCTTCGCCCACGCGGCCCAGTTGTTCGAGCTGCACGGCCGGGTGCCGAAGCTCAAGCCCGACGACCACTCCGATGTGCTCCTCGACGTCACCCCGGTCCGCGCGTCCGAGGACGTCCACGCCGTGGTCGGGAAGATCCAGGCCGGCGCGGCCCGCATCCTCACCCACGAGCTCGGGATCGACGCCAAGGCGACGATGGGATTCGCCATGGCACTTTCGGAGGCATGTCAGAATATTGTGGAGCATGCCGGGACCGGCGGGTGGGTGGCGGTGCACGCCTACACCTTCCGCAAGCGCCTCGGCAGGCGGGTGGTGGTGATCGCGGTGAGCGACGGCGGCGTCGGGTTCCGCCGCTCGCTGGAGGCCACCCAGGCGCGCCGCTTCGGCGACCGCTGGGGCGATGGCGCCGCCCTCGAGGCGGCCGTGATCCAGAACGTGAGCCGGTTCCGTGACCCGGGCCGCGGGCAGGGCATCGCCGGCATCAAGCGCTATCTTGGTCGTTGGAGCGGGAAGCTCTCCATCCGGAGCGGGACCGCCCGGATCGCCATCGTCCCCGAGTGGGACGACGAGCCCCCGATGACCGAACATCTCGCGCCGTTCCCCGGCGCCCAGCTGCAGATCGTGATTCCTGCCCAGGAGCCGTCCGGCGGATGACACAGACGATTCGGGTGGAGCAACTGCTCCGGGAGACGGTCCAGAGTCCCTACTGCGACCTGGTCACCCGTCCCACCGGCCGCGCCGTGCGGAGCAGCATCCAGCAGCGCCTCACCACCGCCCAGGCCGCGCTCACCCTGCTCGACTTCTCCGAGGTCGGGCTGGTCGACTTCAGCTGCGCGGACGAGGTGATCGCCAAGCTGCTCCTCGAGCCGGTGAGCGACACCGCCATCGTCCTCCAGGGCCTGCGGGAGGAACAGCTCGAGGCGATCGAGCACGTCCTCGAACACCACGACCTCGCCGCCCTGGTCCGCGACCCGGAGCGCGGCGCGGCCCGCATCGTCGGCCGGGTCTCGCCCGACCTCCGCACCGCCTTCTTCACCCTGCAGCAGCACGGCCCCGCGACCGCCGAGTCGCTCGCGCGGCTCACCGGCTGGGCCGTGGACCAGGCCGAGGGGGTGCTCGCGACGCTGGTGCGGTTCCGCCTCGTCCTGCGTGGCGCCGCCGGCTTCATGGTGCCCCTCGCATCGGAGCCCCTCTCACCCTGACGGACCCCCGATGAAGCGGAAGATCGGTCTCTCGACGCTCGCGATTCACGGCACCCCCGCACGCCAGGCCGACTGGACCCCGGTCGTCGCTCCCCTCTACCAGAGCAGCACCTTCACCAACCCCGTCGGCTCCGACGAGGAGGTGATGTACTCCCGCTACGGGAACAACCCCAACCAGGTGCACCTCGCCGCCAGGTACGCCCTGCTCGAAGGGGCCGAGTCGGCGATCTTCGTGGCGAGCGGGATGGGCGCCACCGCGCTGGCACACCTCGCGGTGCTCCGCCCCGGCGATCACCTGGTCTCGAGCAGCTGGATCTACGGGGGCACCCGCCGGCTCTTCGACGAGGAGTTCGCCCGGCTTGGGATCGAGGTGACCTACGTCCAGCCGGACCAGCCGCGCCTCTGGCGCCGCTCGGTGCGGAAGAGCACCCGGGCCATCTTCGTCGAGACGCCCACCAATCCCTCGATGCGGGTGGTCGACCTCACCCCGATGGCGCAGATCGCGCGGGACGGCGGCCTCGCCCTGCTGGTCGACGGCACCTTCGCGAGCCCGATCAACTTCCGGCCGCTCGAGCATGGCGCCGACATCGTCATCACCAGCGCCACGAAGTATCTCAACGGCCACAGCGACGTGATCGCGGGCGCGGTCGCCGGGAGCAGCTCGATCATCGAAGAGGTCACCCGGCTGATGACGCTGTGGGGCCAGGCGATCGACCCGCACGCCGCCTGGCTGGTGGAACGCGGGCTCCGCACCCTCGACGTCCGGATGCAGCGGCACAACGTGAACGGGATGGCGGTGGCCCGCTGGGCCGAGACCCGGGACGCGATCATCCGGGTCCACTACCCCGGCCTCCCCTCGCATCCCGACCACGCCTATGCCGCCTCGGTGCTCGATGGCTACGGCGGGATGGTGGGGCTCGAGCTCAAGGGGGGCGCGAGGGCGGCGGAGAAGTTCCTCAAGAAGCTCAAGCTCATCCGGCATGCGCCGAGCCTCGCCGGAGTCGAGAGCCTGATCTCCGAGCCCCGGCTCACCTCGCACCGCAAGCTCACCGAGGACCAGCGGGCGAAGCAGGGGATCCCCGACGGCTTCGTGCGGCTCTCCTGCGGAATCGAGAACGCGGAAGACATCATCGCCGATCTGGAGCAGGCGCTGGGGTAGTTCCGAGTTCCGGGTCCCGAGTGGGTGCGGGTGTGGGGTTGGTTGCCGTGGTGCGACCCTTCACGGCCTGCGACGAGGCCGGGGCGGCCGCAACTCGGAACCCGGAACTCGGAACTCGGAACTTGTCTCCCCCCAACGCTTTACACACCCGGCGCCCGGTCCTATCTTCCCCCCGTGATTCGCTTTCATCACGTCACCAAGGACTATCCCAAGGGCGTGGCCCTCAAGGACGTCTCCCTCCACATCGCGAAGGGCGAGTTCGTCTTCCTCACCGGCCACTCCGGCGCGGGGAAGTCGACCATGCTCAAGCTGATGTACGGGGCGCTCCGGCCCACCAGCGGTGACGTCCGGGTCTCCGGCTTCAACATCAATACCCTGACCCAGGCCGAGCTGCCGCGGCTGCGCCGCCGCCTCGGCATCGTCTTCCAGGACTTCAGGCTGCTGGAGGACCGCACCGCGGAGGAGAACATCGCCTTCGCGCTGGAGGTCACCGGCGCCCGGCCCGACGCGATCCCCGCGCGGGTCATGCGGGCGCTCACCCAGGTCGGTCTCGCCGCCAAGGCCCACGCCTATCCGCAGGAACTCTCCGGCGGCGAGCAGCAGCGGGTCGCCATCGCCCGCGCGCTGATCAACGATCCCACGATCCTCCTCGCCGACGAGCCCACCGGGAACCTCGACGAGCGCGCCACCCGCGGCGTCTTCCAGCTGATCCGCGAGATCAACGCGAGCGGGACCTGCGTGGTCATGGCGACGCACGACCTCGATCTCGTCAAGCAGACCACCTATCGCAACGTCGAGATGCGCGACGGGGCCATCGTCTTCGACAGCGGGCAGGACGAGGGCTCCGACGAGCGGGAGCTGGCATGAGACTCTTGTTCCGTGAGGCGCTGCTCGCCTTCCGTCGCGCCCCGCTCCTCTCCGCCCTCTCCATCACCACCATCGGATTCTCGCTCTACGCCGTCGGGCTCTTCGCCCTGGTCGCGGTGAACCTGCGCGAGGCCCTGCGGACCGTGGAGCAGCGGGTCGAGGTCGTGGCCTATCTCCTCCGCGGCACGCCGGCGGAGACCATCGCCCAGGCCTCGCAGGACATCGCGGCGTTCCCGGAGGTGCAGCGGGTGACGTTCGTAAGCGAGGAGGAAGCGCTCAAGCGGGCCCGCGCCGAGCTGGTCGAGTTCCGCGACGCCTACCGCGACCTCTCGGTGAATCCCCTCCCCGCCTCGCTCGAGATCCAGCTCAAGGACGGGTTCCGCGACGCCCAGCATACCGCGGCCGTCGCCGACCGGCTCCGCGGCTAGGGGTTCATCGACGATATCCGCTACGGCCGGGAGTGGATCGAGAAGCTCGACCGCCTCCGCAACATCGCCGGCGTGGTGGGACTCACCATCGGGCTCGCCTTCGCCGCGGTGGCGGTGGTCATCATCGGGGTGACCATCCGGATCACGGTCCTGCAGCGGGCCCGCGAGATCACCATCATGCGGCTGGTGGGCGCGACCAACGGCTTCATCCGCGGCCCCTTCCTCCTCGAGGGCGCGATCAAGGGCTTCCTCGGCGGGCTGGTCGCGATCCTGCTGAGCTACGGGACCTACCTCCTCTTCCGCGGGCAGATCGAGCTCGCCACCAGCGGCATCGTCTTCCTCCAGAACAGCCAGGTCGCCCTCGGCGTGATCTTCGGTGTCGCGATCGGACTGGGCGGGAGTTTGGTCAGCGTGGGGAGGCATCTGCGGAATGTGTGAGGCGGGGGCGGGCCGGCCGGTAGCCGGGAAGGCCTGTAGTGCACTTCGTTGCAATGCCCTCGCCCGGTGTCTTCGCCGGATCCTGCTCATTGCCGTTCTCCTGCCCGCCTACCCGCCTACCCGCCTCGCCGCGCAGCAGGACCTCGACGAATCCCGCCGTCGCCTGGAGGAAGTCCGGCGCGAACGGGCCCGGCTCGAGCAGGAGCGGAACCGGCTCCAGGGACAGGTCCACGACCTCGGCGCCGAAGTCGAAAACCTCGAGCGCCAGCGGCAGACCACCAACCGCATCGTCAACGAGCTCGACGCCCAGATTGGCGGGCTCAATGGCCACGTCGACCAGTCGAGCACCGACCTCGTCCTCACCCAGGACAACCTCGCCGAGAAGCGCGCCGTCCTCACCCGCCGCCTGGCGGAGATCTACAAGCGGGGACGGCTCTACACCTTCGAGGTCCTGGTCGCGGCGCAGTCCTTCGGCGATCTCCTCTCCCGGTACAAGTATCTCTACCTGCAGTCGGCACAGGACAAGGCGCTGGTGGCGGACGTGGAGAAGCTGGCGAGCCAGGTGGAGCGGCGGCGCCGCGAGATCATCCAGGTCCGCTCCCAGCTCGACCGCAGCAAGGAGGAGCGCGAGGCGGAGCTCAAGCGCTACGGGCGCCTGATGGAGGAACGCGCGAGCCGGCTCCGGGAGGCCCGCCGCTCCGCCCGTACCACCGAACAGCAGCTCTCCGCCGTCCAGCGCGACGAGGCCCGGCTCAACGACCTCCTGGCCACCCTGGAGGCCCGCGCCCGGGCCCGCCGCCCCGCCGGCGGCGCCGCCGCGAACACTCCCGGTACGATCACCACCGCCGACATCGGGAAGCTCGACTGGCCGGTCGAAGGGTCGATCATCTACAACTTCGGCCCGGAGCGCCTCAACTCCGGGGCGATGATCCGCCACAACGGGATCGCGATCGGCGCCGAGGTCGGCACCCCGGTCAAGGCCGTCGAGGCCGGCAGCGTGGAACTGGTACAGAACCTCGGCACCTACGGGCTCACGGTGATCCTGGCGCACGGCAACGGCTACCGCTCGATCTATACCAACCTCAACGACGTGAAGGTGAGCCTGAACGGGCAGGTCGCCAAGGGCCAGGTGATCGGCAGCGTCGGCGGGGCCAACACCGACGAGGGGCCGCACCTCTACTTCGAGATCCGCGGTGAACGGGGGATTGCGCTGGATCCGGCGGACTGGCTCAAGCGGAGGCGGTAGGGTCGGGGGTCGGGCGAAGGTGCGTGGGAGGCGCGCGAATGGCGAGGGGTGCGAGGAGCGGGACGTAAGTGAGCGGGTCCCGATTGAGGGCCACGCCTGAGAGCGAACTTGGAGTCCCGCGACGAGCGTCCCTCGCCGTTCGCGCGCACCTGCGCGACCCAGGCGCCCGGACTTGGAGTCCCGCGACGAGCGTCCCTCGCCATTCGCGCGCACCTGCGCGACCCCGGCGCCCGGACTTGGAGTCCCGCGACGAGCGTCCCTCGCCTTCCATGCGCTCCCGACGAGGACGCGCCTGGCTACGCCGCCACCGAGTCCGCCGTCCCGATCCGCCCCTCTGCCTGCGCCTTCCCCCGGAGCAACGCGGCTTCCACCAGCGCGAACAGGTCCTGGCTCCCGCCCGCGGCGGGATGCGGAAAGGTGACGATCCCCGCCGAGAGACGCGGCCGGTCGGCCGGGGCGAGTTCCGGGAAGTCGTGCGACTCGATCCTCGACCGCACCCGCCCGATCGAGGCGCGGGCGCCCGGGATGTCGGTCTCGGGCAGCACCAGGGCGAACTCGTCACCCCCGTAGCGGCCCACGTAGTCCGGCGCCCGGACCTCCCGCGCCAGCACCCGGCCCAGCTCGGCCATCACCCGGTCGCCCACGGCGGTGCCGAAGCGCTCGTTGTACTCCCGCAGCCGGTCCACATCGAGGAGGACCACGCTGAAGGTGAGTGAGTAGCGCCGGGCGCGAAAGAACTCCTCCTGGACCCGCCGGTCGAGTGCCTCCAGCGTGCCGACGCCGGTGAGCGCATCGGTGGCGAGGGTGCTCGCCTGGCGGCGGGCCGCGCCGGCGCGGCGCTCCTCGTTCTCGAGGAGCCGGGCGGTCGCCCGGAGGAGCCGCTCAGCGAACTGCAGCTGGTCCAGGCTGAGCGGCGCATCCTCTCGGCCGGTGCGGAGCAGGAAGACGCCGGCGGGGCGGCCATGGAGGCTCACCGGGATCACGGCGACACTCCGCACGTCGGCGCTCACGCCCAGGTCCTTCCAGAGCGGCCGCAGCTCCTCCATGATCGGATGGCGCTCGAGGTCGGGAATGAACACCGTCTTCTCGGTGCGCAGCGCCTCGCGGATCTCGGGATAGCGGTAGAGGTCGACCCGCAGGTCCCGGGTGGCGGGCTTCTCCAGCACCGCGACCACCCGGCCGTACCGCTCCCACGGCGAGGCCAGAAGAAACGAGCAGCGCGCGAGTTCGAGCGCCACACCGACCCGGCGCACCAGCGTCTCGACGATCGCCTCGGAGCGGATCGCCGCCGACATCTCCTCGAGGATGTCGAACATCAGCTCCTGCCGCCACATCGTCGCGCGGTCGGCGGTGCTCGGCGGCAGGTGACGGAGACGGGCGGTGAGCCGCGCCATCAGCTCGGGGAGATGCACCGGGGCGATCATCGCGTCGTCCGCGCCCAGGGTGAGCGCCCGGTGCGGGCCGTCCTGCTCCTTGTCGCTCAGAAGCACGACGCGGGGAATGCTGCGCCACACCTCGCCCGAGAGGGACTGCAGCGCCTGCTCCAGCCGCTGGTCGGCGCGCGCCGCGGTCACGAGCACCAGGTCCGGTGGCGCCGCCTGGTGCTCGGCCGAGAGGCCTTCCGCCTCGAGCAGGTGGTAGCCGCCACGCGCCAGGGCACGCTCGAGGCCGGGTGGCCGCAGGGCCGCGTCACCCAGGAGCAGGATTCGGCGAGGCGCGATCAGCTCAGTCACGGGCGTCCGGGAGCCGGGGCGCGGAGAACGTAGTCACCGGCAGGGACCTGTCAAGGAATTTTCCATGCAACTGCTCGGAGCGCATGTCTCGTCGCAGGGGGGAGTGGACACGGCGCCCGCCCGGGCGGCCGCCATCGGGGCGACGGCCCTGCAGCTGTTCACCAAGACCCCGAATCAATGGCGAGAGCCCGCGATCGACGACGAGACCCGGGATGCGTTCCGCGCCGGGCTGGAGCGCGCGGGCATAGCCGTGGCTATGGCGCACGATTCGTACCTGATCAACCTCGCCTCCCCCGACGCCACCCTAAGTAAACGCTCGGTCGCATCTTTCACCGCGGAACTGCGGCGCTCGGAATTCCTCGGACTCCCCTATGTGGTGTCGCACCCGGGCAACTACATGGATGACCGGGACCGCGGTCTCGCCCGAAATGCGGCCAATTATTCCCGTTGCCTCGAGGCGGTGCCGGGGAAGGTCATGGTCCTCCTCGAGACCACCGCCGGTACCGGCACCGCGCTCGGCAGCACCTTCGAGGAACTGGCCCGCCTGCGCGAGCTCATCGCGGAACCGCACCGCTCGCGCGTGGGCTTCTGCGCCGACACCTGCCACCTCTACGCGGCGGGGTACGACCTGGTGCATCGCTTCGACGAGGTCTGGGACCAGTGGGACCGGGTCATCGGGCTCCGCCACCTCCGCTGCATGCACCTCAATGACTCGAAGACCCCCTTCGGCTCGCGGCGCGACCGGCACGAGCTGATCGGCGAGGGCACGCTCGGCGCCGAGCCGTTCCGGCGGATCATGACCGACCCCCGCTTCGATCACGTCGCCCGGATCATCGAGACCCCGAAAGGGGACGACGAGGTCACCCTCGACCGCAAGATGCTTCGGCGGCTCCGTGCGTATGCCCGGGGCCGTCGGCGTCCCCCACGTTGACCCTGCCCCCTCGGCCCGGCATCATTCAGCCCCATGCGATTCTTCACGACGACCCTCGCGCTCGCCGCCTTGCTCCCCGCCACCCTCACCGCCCAGGCCCGGTACTCCTTCGGCGCCGGCGCCACGGGGGGGACCAAGCTCGCCACCGACCGCATCTTTCAGGACATCGATATCACCCAGCGCATCGCCCCGACCTTCACCCTCGGCGCGTCGCTCCCCGTTTCGGCCCGTGAACGGGCCGGCATCGAGGTCTCGCTCGGCTTCGGGAAGACCCGGATCAAGGAAGAGGGGTTCTCGGCCTACGACGGGGTGAGCTACAAGACCCTCGGCTTCACGGTCGGCGCCGACGGCCCCATGCTCAAGAAGCTCCGCTACCGCTTCGGGGCCGGGCTCACCAAGTACCTGGCCGACAAGGAAGGCATCTTCCGGCAGGGCGGGCCGCTGCTCCTCACGCTCACGCTGGGGAGTGACTACCCGGTGATCACCAGCGGCAAGGTCGGCCTCGTGGCCCGCCTCCGCTACAACTACCAGCGTTTCTCCACCGACGAGCTCCGGTCCATCGGGTTCTCCCGGACCCAGGACGTGCACCAGCTGGGGCTCGGTCTCGCCGTCGAGTATACCCGATGATCCGTCCCGCGTCCCTCGCGCTTGCCGCGACCCTCGGCCTCGTCGCCGCCGTCGCCTGCAGCGACATCGTCTCCCCCACCCGCACCGGCCTGAGCTACGACTGGCGCCTGCTCCTCAACTACGACAGCGCCGGCATCCCGCTCCAGGATACCCTCAGCTTCCACTGGCCGCGGAGCTCGCTGCCGGTCAAGGTCTGGGTCGAGGATCAGAACGGCCTGCCGGATCACATCCGGACCGCGATCGCCACCTGGAAGGCCGCATTCCTCTATGGCGAGTGGGATGCGAAGGTGGTGAGCGACTCGGCCATCGCCGACGTCATCGTCCGCGCCATCCAGCCGCCGCCGCAAAGCAGCTCGCTGCGCTATGCCCTCGCCGAGGCCTGTATCGGGGCGACCGACGTGGACACCGTCGCAAACCGGCACCAGCTCCGGGTCCCGGTCCACGCCTACGTCTACGTGTCGATCCCCGGGGATCCGCGGCTCGAGGAGTGTCTCAACACCGTGGCGACCCACGAGCTGGGGCACACCATGGGCCTGCTGCAGCACTCCAGGGATTCGACCGACATCATGTACGCGGTGCCCACGGCCGATGCGCTCACCGCGAGCGACGTCGCCACGGTGGTCAACGCCTACCACTTCAAGGCGACGATGGTGCCGGTACGGCCGTAATCTCCCGCCGGAGAAGCACTTGCGGGCTCGAGGGCCGCCGGACACGCTCCGCGGCCCTCGCTGCTTTCCCGGGCAAGAATTCCCATCTCGCTGCATAATCATTCGAATTTCCCGTTCGCCGTTGCCTCCACCCCCTCCGTCACCGAAATTTCCCGCCCCGCACGTCTCGCCAGCCGGACCGCCGGCCTGGGACCGTGCCTCATTCCATGGAGCGTACCGGCATGACCGCCACCGCCGAACCCCGGGCGCAGGCCTCGGACTGTCCGTCCTGGGTCACGAATGCCCGCCTCAAGGCCTGGGTTCAAGAGATCGCCGCCCTGACCACCCCGGCGCGCATTCACTGGTGTGACGGCTCCGCCGCCGAAAACGACATGCTGCTGGAGCAGATGGTCGCCTCCGGCACCCTCCGCCGCCTCAATCCCGTCAAGCGTCCCAACAGCTTCCTCGCCCTCTCCGACCCGAGCGACGTCGCCCGGGTGGAGGACCGGACCTTCATCTGCAGCCAGCGGCGCCAGGACGCCGGCCCGACCAACAACTGGGTCGACCCGCGCGAGATGCGCGCCACCATGAAGCGGGTCTTCAACGGGTCGATGCGCGGCCGGACGATGTACGTCATCCCCTTCAGCATGGGTCCTCTCGGCTCGCCGCTCTCCCAGATCGGGATCGAGCTCACCGACTCGCCCTACGTCGTCGTGAGCATGCGGATCATGACCCGCATGGGACGCGCGGCCCTCGAGGTCCTCGGCGACGGCGAGTTCATCCCCTGCGTGCACTCCGTCGGCAAGCCGCTCGCCCCCGGCGAGAAGGATGTCGCCTGGCCCTGCAATCACGACGAGAAGTACATCGTCCACTTCCCCGAGGAGCGGAGCATCTGGTCGTACGGCAGCGGGTACGGCGGCAACGCCCTGCTGGGCAAGAAGTGCTTCGCGCTCCGCATCGCCTCGGTGATGGCCCGCGATGAAGGCTGGATGGCCGAGCACATGCTGATCCTCGGCCTCAAGAGCCCCGAGGGGGAGAAGCGCTACCTCGCCGCCGGCTTCCCGAGCGCCTGCGGCAAGACCAACCTCGCGATGCTCCTCCCGCCCAAGGGCTGCGAGGGCTGGACCGTCACCACCGTCGGCGACGACATCGCCTGGATCCGTCCCGGTCCCGACGGCCGCCTCCACGCGATCAACCCCGAGGCCGGCTTCTTCGGCGTCGCCCCCGGCACGTCGACCAAGTCGAACCCGACCGCGATGGCGACTATCCGCGCCAACACCATCTTCACCAACGTGGCGCTCACGCCCGACGGCGACGTCTGGTGGGAGGGGATGACCGATCACGCGCCGCCCGAGCTGACCGACTGGCAGGGACAGCACTGGACCCCCGCCTGCGGCCGCAAGGCGGCCCACCCGAATGCCCGCTTCACCGCGCCGGCGTCGCAGTGCCCGTCGATGGACCCCGAGTGGGAGAACCCGGAGGGCGTGCCGATCAGCGCCTTCCTCTTCGGCGGCCGGCGCGCGTCGCTGGTGCCCCTGGTCTACCAGGCGGTGAACTGGAACTTCGGCGTCTATCTCGCCGCCACGATCGGCTCCGAGACCACCGCCGCCGCCACCGGCGCGGTGGGCCAGGTCCGGCGCGATCCCATGTCGATGCTGCCCTTCTGCGGCTACCACATGGGCGACTACTTCAACCACTGGCTCCAGATGGGCCGGCAGATCGCCGACCCGCCGCGCATCTTCTGCGTCAACTGGTTCCGGAAGGACGCCGACGGCAACTTCATCTGGCCGGGCTACAGCCAGAACCTCCGCGTTCTCAAGTGGGTCTTCAACCGGATCCGCGGCCGCGCCGGCGCCACCGAGAGCCCGCTCGGCTGGATGCCCAAGTACGAAGAGATGGACTGGAACGGGCTCGACGACTTCGGGCCCGAGACCTTCCGCGACCTGATGTCGGTCCCGCGCGAAGCCTGGAAGGCCGAGGTCCTCTCGCACCAGGAGCTCTTCGAGCGGCTCTACGACCGGATCCCGAAGGAGTTCATTCTCATGCGGGAGCTCTTCCTCTCGAGCATCTGGCGCTCGCCCGAAGAGTGGAAGCTGGCGCACGAGACGGAAGAGGACTAGGACCACCGTCCCAGTGCGGGCGGGCGGGCGCGGATAGGCAGTCGGGGTCGGGGGCAAGCGGGTGGGGGTGCGGCGTTCCAGCTTCTCATTCGTCCGCCGCCCGCTCATACTTCCCCCATGGGCGACTTTGAAGTCATCCGCGACCCGCTCTGGGACAACATCCGTCTCGATGGGCCCGCCAGCCTGCTGCTCGACACCGCGCCCATGCAGCGGCTCCGCTACATCCGCCAGCTGGGCCACGCTTTCCTTGTCTATCCCGGTGCCACCCATACCCGCTTCGAACACGCCCTCGGCGCGTACCACCTGACCCGCCGCGCCCTCGCGGCGCTCGAGGAACGGGCGGAACTGGGCCGGATCGGCGAGGAAGACCGGCTGGCGGCGCGCCTCGCGGCCCTGCTCCACGACATCGGCCACTACCCGTTTTCCCACGCCCTCGAGGAAGCCGGCTTCCCGCATCACGAGAAGCTCGGGGTCGCCCGCCTGGCCAGGGAACCGCTCGCCGGGGAGCTCGCCCGGGTCGGCGTCCCCGACCTGGCCGTGAGGATCGGCGAGTTCATCACCGGCCAGAGCCACAGCCCGCTCAAGGGGCTGATCTCGGGTTCGCTCGACCTCGACAAGATCGACTACCTGAGCCGGGACGCCCGGATGTGCGGCGTCCCCTACGGCGCCGTCGACGTCGACCGCCTCCTGGCCTCCCTGACGCTGATCGAGGTCGCGCCCGGCAGGATCGAGCTCGGCGTCCAGGAGAAGGGCATCAGCGCGCTGGAGTCGCTGCTCTTCGCCAAGTACCAGATGTATCGCAACGTCTACTGGCACCACGCGGTGCGGAGCGCCACCTGCATGTTCAAGCGGGCGGTACGCGCCGCGGTCGCCTCCGGCCGCCTCTCGGCCGACGCCGTGGCCGACGCCACCGACGACGCGCTGACCGAACGGCTCTTCGCGGCGGATCCGACTGGCCTCGCGCGGGCCGTCCACGGCCGTCGTCTCTTCAAGCGGGCCCTGGATCTCCCGGCGAGCGACGTCCCCGCCGAGCGGGAGCCTTGGGCCCGCACCCGGCCCGACCTCCTCCAGCAGGTGGAGGATCGCCTCGCGGCGGAGTGCGGGGTCACCCCGGGCGCTGTGCTCTTCGACTTCCCCAGCAACCCCTCGATGCTCGCCGTCGACCTCCCCCTTCGCACCCGGATGGGCACCGTCGAGCGCCTCACCGGCCAGGGCCGCGCCGGGCAGTTCGGCCTGCCGCACGTCGCCGAGGAGCTCTACGAGAGCGCCCGCCGGCTCCGCATCTTCACCGCCACACCCGTCACCCGCGATCTCACCCCGGCGCGCGACCTGATCGAGTTGACCGCCCCGGAACTGGAGATCCGCCTGACCGAGAGCCGCCCAATACTCTAGGTCCCGGCAGCCAGGCCGATGTTCGGCCACGGGTGGCCTCCAGGCACTAGTCAGGCAACAGGCTTGCCGGATTTCCCCCTTGCCCCCATCCTGTGATGGACGCCAGCGCGGGATCCGGCATGCTCAACGACTGCTTCTTCTGCAACGCGCCGCTCGGCTCGAATGACGAGATCGAGCATTGCCAGCAGGGCCGGCGCCTGGCCTTCGATCCGGCGCTGGGCCGGCTCTGGATCGTCTGTTCCGCCTGCGGGCGCTGGAACCTGACGCCCGCGGAAGACCGGTGGGAGGCCATCGAGGAGTGCGAGCGGCGGTTCCGCCAGTGCCGGGTCCGGCTCTGCACCGACGAGATCGGGATGGCTCGGCTCGCGAGCGGGCTCGACCTGGTCCGGATCGGCTCACCCGTCCTGCCGGAATTTGCCGCCTGGCGCTACGGCGACCAGCTGCTTCGCCGCCGGCTCCTGAGCGGCCCCCGCACGGTCGTACGCGCCCTCGCCTGGCCCGGCGCCGTCGCTGCCGGCACGGTGATCGCCGTTTCGGTGGGCACCGCCGGCGCTCTGGCCTGGGCCGGCGCGGCCGCGCTCCTCATGCATCGCCGTCGCCGTCGCCCGGCCGTGGCCGTGCCCCTGGAGAGCGGTGGGACACTCGCCCTCGCCGAGGACCAGATCCGGCACGCCGAACTGATCCGCGCGGAGGACGAATCGGAACAATGGGCGATGTGGGTAGGCTGCGAACCCGAGGACGCGCCGGCCGGCGCCCGGGTGGAGCGGACCGCGGCGGGCGAGCCGCGAGCCCTGCTCACCGGCGAGGACGGCCGCACCGCGGCCGCGCTGATCCTCCCCAGTCTCAATCCCCTGGGCGGCGATCCGGGGATGGTGCGGGCGGCGGTGGGCTGGATCCAGGCAGTGGGAGGGCCGTCACAGGCGCTGCGCCAGTTCGCCCGGTCGCGGCTGGTACGCGCACCGCTCGACAACGTGGCCCGAACGCTGGTGAGCCTGCATCCCGAGGCCCGGCTCGCGCTCGAGATGTCGCTGCATGAGGACGAGGAGCAGCGGGCGCTGCGGGGTGAGCTGACGATTCTCCGGTGGGCGTGGAGGCAGGAGGAGGAATTGGCGAGGATCGCCGACGGGATGTGGTAGGTCGAGTTTTTCTGGTGGGGCCGGCGTGCTGAGGATGACGGATCGCGCGCTCGGGCGCGCGATCTTCTGTTTTCGGGGGGGGCCCCCCAGCGTCGCCGAGACTACTCGTGCCGGATCGCGTCGATCGGCGACAGGCGCGACGCCCGAAGCGCCGGATAGATCCCGAACGCCACCCCCACCAGCAGCGCCGCCGTCACCACCACCAGCAGGCTCTGCCCCGAGAACGCCGCATAGAGCTGCGCCTCTGTCCGCATCCGCACCACGGCCGTGATCGCGAACGCCGCGGCGATCCCGAGCACCACGCCGATCCCGCTCCCCAGCCCCGAGATCGCCACCGACTCCGCCAGGAACTGCACCAGCACGTCCCGCGACCGCGCCCCGATCGCCTTACGCACCCCGATCTCGCGGGTCCGCTCCGTCACCGACGCGAGCAGCACGTTCATGATCCCGATGCCACCCACCACCAGCGAGATGCTGGTGATCGCGCCGAGAAAGAGCTTGAAGGTGTTGATGCCCTGGCGGGCCTGCTCCAGGCGCGCGGCGCTGGTCTCGACCTTGACCCGTCCCTCCCACCGGCCGTAGCGACGGGCCAGCCAGTCCTCCCCCGCCGCCTTGAGCGCCGGCACCTGCTCGAGACTCGTCGCTTTCAGGAAGATGGACGGCGCCCGCGGCCGACCGCTCGAGGGGAGGAGGCTCCGCGCCGCCCGGAGCGGGACGTACGCCAGCCGGGCCCGCTCCCCCTTGAAGGCGGTCAGCACACCGATCACCCGCCGGGGTTCCCCGTTGAGCCGCACCGTCGACCCGAGCAACCGCCGGGCCTCCCCGTTCTCGGAGAGCTCCTCGGCCAGCCGCCAGGAGAGGATGGTGACCGGCGCGTTGTGCGTCGCCTCGACCTCGGTGAAATACCGTCCCTCGGCGAACTCGAGGCGCTGGAAGGTCGCATTGTCGGCCAGCGTCGCGACGATCGTCACTGGCCGTCGGTTCCCCGCCGCCCCTTCCGCCACCGAGGCACCCCGCAGCGTCATCGCCACGGCCGCGATCCCCGAGAGGTGCCGCAGGTCCTTCGCGTCCTCCAGGGTGAAGACCGGGTAGTCGTTCCGGGGCACGGTCTGGCCGTCGATCTCCTCGGTCAGCTGCGGCTGGAGGGCGACGGTCTGCACATCGGTGGTCCGCGCGATCTCCTCACGCCCCAGCCGCTCCATCCCGTCGCCCAGCGCGAGAATCGCGACGAGGGACGCGACTCCGATAATCACGCCGAGGGTGGACAGTACGGTCCGGAGCGGATTGACCCGCAGGGTCTCGAACCCGATGCCGATGGAGGCGAATTTGGCGAGCGACATGGCGCGGCCTACGGCCCGGGGCGGACGGCTGTTTCAGCGGTGAACGTGACCGGGGCGGAAACGATCGAGGGCGGGGTCACCCCTGCCCTCGCGTCGCCGCCTGTCAGCGCCGGGCCGCCGGCGTGCCGAGAGGATTGGTGACTTCCGGCGTGGGATCGGGCTCGATCCGGACGATGATGGCGGTGATGTTGTCGAGACCGCCGCGCCGGTTGGCCTCGTTGATCAGCTTGTCGACCCACTGCTGCGGCCCGCCTTCCCCCTGGAGGATCTGGGCGAGTTGCTCGTCCTCCAGCATCCCCGTGAGTCCGTCGGACGCGAGGAGCAGGACGTCGCCGGGGTGGAGGTGGCCGAAATAGAGGTCCGGCACCACCTCGGCGTTGGCACCGATGCAGCGGGTGATCACGTTGCTGTAGGGATGGACCCGGGCCTGCTCCGGGGTGAGCAGGCCGAGATCGACCTGCTCCTGCACGTAGCTGTGGTCCTTGGTGACCTGGAGGAAGTAGCCGTCACGCAGGAGGTAGGCCCGGCTGTCGCCCACCTGGCCGATCAGGAATCGGTGCGGCATCAGGATCAGCACCGTGGTGGTGGTCCCCATGCCGCGCTTGTCGTGCTCGGTGAGGGTGCGGTCGAAGATCGCCGCGTTGGCCTCGATGATCGAGTGCCGGATCCGCTCGCCCGCCTGGTCGTCGGTCAGGCCGCGCAGCGTGCCGAGTTCACGGGAGATGATCCGGACCGCCATTTCGCTGGCGACCTCGCCCGCCGCATGTCCGCCCATGCCGTCGGCCACGACGAACACCCCGCGGTCGGCGAGCATGAGGTAGTTGTCTTCGTTGCCCGACCGGACGATCCCGGTATCGGTGCGTGCCGCGCAGGAGAAGCGCACGAGTATCCGTTACCGGGTAAGCAGGAAGGCCGCGACCGCGCCGAGCACGAGGACCAGGATCAGCGGGATGATCCACCTGGGCATCCCGGGCTTCGCCGGCGCGGCGATCACCACCGGCCGCCGGGTGGAGCCGCGCATCGCCGGCTCGGGGTGGAAGCCGGGGGCCTCCATCGCCGGGCGGGCCGCCGCCGGCGTCGCACCGCCGCCGAAATTCGGCTCCGCCAGCGGCGGCAACCCGGGCGACGAGGAGACGTGTACCGGGGGAGGCGCCATCGGCGGCGGCGCGGGCGCCGGGGCGGCCGGCCGCATCGCGCCCATCACCTTGGTGCCCGAGCCCGCCGTCGTCCCCAGGTGGTCATCGGTCGGCTCGAACATCGCCGAGACCTCGCCGAACCGGACCACCGCGCCTGGGCCCAGCATCGTCTCGCCGGTCACCCGCTCGCCGTCCACCCAGGTCCCGTTGGTGGAGTCGTTGTCGATCAGCACCCAGATCCCCTCGCGGCGCTGCAGCTTCGCGTGCGCGCCGCTCACGCTGTCGTCGGGGAGGACCAGGTCGTTGTACTCCGCCCGTCCGATGTTCACCACCGGCACCCGGACGGTGAGCCGCTGACCCTTGAGCTGCCCGCTCCGGACCAGGAACGTGGCGAGGGCCGGCGTCGTGTTCGGACCGCGGGGGGCGGCGGCGGGGCGCGCGGGCGCCTCCGGCGCGGCTGGCGGTGGCGTCGGCGGCTGGGCCGGCGGCATGCCGTGCATCGTGTGCGAGAGACGCTCGGCCGCACCCGCCGCGGGAGCGGAGGGCATCGGGGGAGGCGGCGCAAAGACCGGCGCCGGCGCGGGAGGGACCGGGGGCGCCACCGGCGCCGGCGC
>DASZPT010000157.1:0-1658 GCA_035549935.1 Gemmatimonadales bacterium | reverse complement strand
CTCGCGTATTTCGGCATCGGGCTCGGTCTTGCCGCAATGATCCTGATCTTCCGCACGATCGGCCCCCTCGGGAGCGGCATCCTCGCCGCGTCCGGCCTCCTGGGCGGGGCCTACTATTCCACCACCGTCATCCCCAGCTGGATTCAGCATCTCGCTGTGCTGGTGCCGCTTACGTACGGCCTGCGGGTGATCCGGCGGGCCATCCTCGCGGGGGCTCCGGCCGAGGCGATCCTCCCGGATCTCACCCGGCTCTCCTTCGCGGCAACGGTTTTGCTCCTGCTCGGCGGGCTGTGCTTCAGAGCCGCGCTACGTCACGCCCGAGGGCAGGGGAGTCTTGGCCAGTACTGACACGATGGACACCGTTCACGGAATGAGCGCGGAGGGTCGCCTGCTGCTGGCCGCTGCGGGGGGCCCGGTCATGAACGACACGCTCAGAACCCTGGGCGCGGGCCCGATCGACTGGGACGCGCTGGTCGCCTATGCGGTCCGCGAGCGCGGCGAGTCGGTGCTCTGGACCCGGTTGCAGGAGGCCGGCGTCACGCTCCCGCCGGCCGCCCGGAGCACGCTCCAGGCCCTCGCGATCCGCTCCGACCTGCGCATGGCGCTGCTGGCGCGGCGGCTCGACGAGACGGTGTCCGCGATGGCGGAGGCGGACCTGCCGGTGATGCTCCTCAAGGGCGCCGCCCTCGGGCGCACGGTGTACCACCGCTTCACCGATCGGCCGATGCTCGACCTGGATGTGCTGGTGCCGGCCGAACGGGCGGAGCGGGCCCGGGAGGCGGCACTCGCGACCGGCTGGGTCCGCGGCGAGATGGAGCGGAAGGTGGCCTTCTACGAGGGTCACAATCACCTGCCTCCGCTGCACGACGCGAAGGGTCGCGACTTCAACCTCGAGATTCACACCTCGCTCTTTGTCCCGGGGCATCCCTTCCGATGGACCGACGCGCAGGTATGGGATCGGAGCCTCCCGCTCGCCGGGTGTCCGGCGCGGGTCCAGCCGCTGGAGGACCTCCTCCTGCACGTGGCGCTGCATTTCTTCTGGTCGCACGCCGGCTACTTCGGCCCCTGGCGGGCGCTCCGGGATATCCGGGCGATGGCCGAGCAGCCGGCGCTCGACTGGGACCGCTTCGTGGCCCGCGCCCGCGAGACCCGTGGCGCCACCGCCGCGCACTGGGCCCTGCGGCTGGCCCGCCAGTTGAGCGGCGCGGCGGTGCCCGAACGGGTCGAGGTGGCGTTGCGTCCGCCGATCCCGGCGGCGACCCTCGCGATGTTCGACCGGCACTTCGCCATCCGGTGGTTCTCCTCGGCGATGCCCTGTCCGTCGCGCCGGCTGGAACGGTGGCTCTGGCTCGCGGCGGTGCGCCCCGGCTCGAGTGGTCACGGCAACGCGGTCCCCTGGACCCGGGATCCGCTCTTTCTCGATCCCGATCCGACCAAGATGCCCGAGCCGGTGACCCGCAAGGTGATCCGCCACCTCGGGAGTCCCGGGCGCTACATTCGCTATCTCCAGAACATCATTCTCGGAACCCATCAGTGAGTTCGATCGCGGTCGAGGCCTATCGGGGCACGCCGGCGGAGTGGGATGACTTCGTCCGGGCCCAGCGGGGGTGGACCCACTTCCACCTGCATGGGTGGCAGGGGGTCATGCAGGTGGTGCT
>DASZPT010000156.1:0-3183 GCA_035549935.1 Gemmatimonadales bacterium | reverse complement strand
GCCGCCTCGCCCTCCCGGCCTCCTCCCCGGGCGCCCGACTCACTCCCGGCGTGTGGCACCACCTCACGCTGGTCCTGATCGCCGGCAGCGAAGGCGCCGCAGCCCACCGCCTGGCGTGGTGGCTGGACGGTCACCAGCTCGGCATCATCCCCGATCTCTCGCTCTGGGCCGAGGCGGGGGGAACCTTCGACCACGTGGCAGTCGAGTTTCATGGGCTCGGCGGGTGGCGCGGGCTGGCGACCGTGCCCGCCCTCGAGTTTGCCCTGGATCGCCTCGTGGTCTACGCGGGCGGGCAGCAGACACTCGACCTGGTACCCGCCAGCGTCACCCTGCAGCCGGCGGAGGCGGTCGCCTTCGAGACCCAGGGCCTGGGCACCTGGGCCGGCCTCGTGACCTTCACCGCGACCGGCGGCACGATCACCTCGAGCGGCACGTACACCGCCGGCAGCACGCCGGGCATCTACCGCGTCATCGCGACTGTCGCCAACGGCCTGCTGGCCGACACCGCGACCGTCACCGTCACGTCGTCGGGCGAGGGGGCCGACCAGGTCGTGCTCCAGGCCAACGACATCACCGGCGTTGCCCCGTACCCAGCCGGGGGTCCGGAGACGGCGGTGCTGCTGGACGGCACGAGGGCGGCTGGGACCTGCTTCATGGACCAGCTCCGGAACCCCACGACCGCGCCCGGCCTGGCGTACGGAAACCTGATCGGCGCCTCGACCACCTGCGGCCGGGACGAGATCGCGGTGTTCTCGCTGGACGATCCGCCGGTCGTGGATACCTCCGACGCCGGCCCGGGCGGGATCTGGACCAGCGCGGCCGGCGAGCAGCGGATCGAGGACCTGGCCGGTGGCCGGGTGACCGTGCCGGTCAAGCTCTGGTTGGCCAACCGGGACAACGCCAACGCGAGCTGTCCTCCCTTCACCGGGGCACCCAGCGCCGCCGACGGGGCCTCGGACCTGTACAACAGCAACCGGGCCGGGGTGTGGTTCAAGGCCGAAGCGCCGGCTGATTTCTGCAATGACCCGGCGGCGCTGGCCTCGCTGGGGTACGGCCAGCACCTCAGTGCGTTTCCCAACTTCTGGGATGTGGTCTGCCCGCCGGCGCACACCCGCCCCTCCAGGTTCACGCCGGGCATGATCAACGTCTACTTCGTGTATTCGATCTTCGGCGGGCTCAAGGGGCTGTACTGCCCTCGGGCGGACTCGAACGTGGTCCTCATCTCCACCCAGCTCGCGGACGAGGCCACGCTGGCCCACGAGCTGGGGCACGCCTATGCGCTCCAGCACACCCGAGGGTCGGTGGACGGGCCCCCCTACGACTGGTATCCCGGCGAGCTGAAGAACGACAACATCATGTGGACGGAGGACGCCACCAGCCGGACCACGTTCTCGCTGGGCCAGGTCTTCCGGATGATCGCCGACTCGGCCTCGATGCTGCACCGCAACGGCAACCTCCGGGGGGTTCGGCGCTGCCCCGGCAACTGGGTCACAGTCGCCACCGCACCCACGTGGGCGGATTCGGTGACGGCGATCAAGAACTACATCACCGCCTCGGACCAGGACGGCAGTTGTCCTCCCGTCGGTCGCGGGTGGTACTGAGCATGCTCCGCAAGCTGATCTTCGCGGTCATCGCCGTGGGACTGGTCGGCGCGCTGGCCTGGCTGGCTACCCGGAGCCGGCTCACGTCGGGGGACCGGGTGCTCCTGCGGACCTGGTTCGAGTGTGAGGAGTGCGACGACGGGAGGGACTTCGCCCGCGCGGTCGCCATCGGCCCGCCTGCTGTCCCGGTGGCCCGATCGTACCTGCTCGACGGGCCGCCGGCGGCAGCGACCAACGCGAAGCGCACCGGCCTGACGGCGTCGTGGAACCACCTGGCCAGCTATGCCGCGACCCATCCCATGAACGGGCCGCTGCCCACCCAGTCGGCCTACGTGGGCTACTACCTGGGCACCTACGACCAGACCTATCGCATCCGGGCGGCGCGGCTGCTCGCCGCGATCGGCGGGCCGGCCGCCGTGGCGGCCCTGGATTCCGCGACCCGGCTCCCGTTCCGCCCGGGGGTCCGGAGTGAAGTGATCCGCGCCCGCCTGGCCGTCCACTGAGTGGGCCGCTCTGGCGCCATGTCCGATCACCCCTCCCCGCAGTATCCGTCCCTCGGCCCCCACTACCTCATCCAGGGCGAAATCGGCCGGGGCGGCATGGCCGTGGTCTACCTGGCGCGGGACCTCCGTCACGACCGGCCCGTCGCCGCCAAGGTGCTGCGCCCCGAGTACGCCCTGGTGGTCGGCAGCGATCGCTTCCTGCGCGAGATCCGGATCGAGGCGGGCCTGCAGCACCCCAACATCCTGGCCCTCCTCGATTCGGGCCGCACCGAGGAGACCCCCGCACGTCCGTACTACGTCATGCCGCTGGTGGAAGGCGAGTCGCTCCGTGACCGGCTGGAGCGCGAGGGCCCGCTGCCGGTGGACGAGGCGCTCACCCTGACCCGGGAGGTGGCCGAGGCGCTGGCCTACGCCCACGCCCAGGGGATCGTGCATCGCGACATCAAGCCGGAAAACCTGCTGCTCACCCGGGGCCACATCCTGGTGGCCGACTTCGGGGTGGCCCATCTGCTGGATCGGGCGCGGGGGGAGCGACTCACCGAGGTCGGCCTGCTGATCGGCACACCCGAGTATATGAGTCCGGAGCAGTGCGCCGGTGATGCCGCCGCGGTGGATGGCCGGAGCGATATCTACGCTCTCGCCTGCGTCCTCTTCGAGATGCTCACCGGGACCCCGCCCCTGGACGGCCCGACACCGCAGGTGGTCATTGCCCGGCAGCTGTCGGAGCCCCCTCCCTCGCTGGAAACCCTCCGGCCCGCGGTGGGCCGCCAGCTCGCCAGCGTCGTTCAGCGGGCCCTGGCCAAGGCGCCGTCGGAACGATATCCGTCGGTCGAGGCCTTCGGCTCCGCGCTGGCGGCGGCCCGGGGGAAGCCGGAGGAGCCTCCGCCCCGTCCCCGGGCCGCGCGCTGGCCCCTGGCGGGACTGCTGGTGGTCCTGGCCGCGGTGCTGCTCGGGTACTGGTGGTCGGCCAGCCGGGTGGGGCAACTGGATCCAAACCGGGTCGTGGTCTTTCCCCTCCTCGCGGAGAGCGACAACCTGGATCGGCGGGCCGGCGAGACTGCCGCGCTCATGATCGGCAC
>DASZPT010000155.1:0-2852 GCA_035549935.1 Gemmatimonadales bacterium | reverse complement strand
GATGTAGAGCCCGCCCCGCATGGACTCCCCTTCGTCGTCCGGCCACACCACGACGCGATCCTCGAGCGGCTGGATCTTGAGCTTTGGCCGGGCCTTCGCGGTCGCCATCAGAACCTCCACGTCAACGGTTTGTAAGTTGTTGCTGGTAAATCGATTAGCAGTCTGCCTTCGGGACCGCTAATTACAGGGTCGGAAGATAAGAACGCCTTAGCAGATGTCAAGACAGAGTGCCAGAACGGCTTGGGGCAGAGGCCGGAGGTCAGGGGTCAGAGGTCAGGGGTCGAGCCTCAGGCCCCAAACCCCGCTTAGATTCTGCCTCCACAACCAAACCCTACAGCCGAGTCCCTCATGCTGACCACCGCCCTCCTCCTCGCGCTCCAGGCCCAGATGGGGCCCATGCCCGGCATGGCGATGCCCGGCGACGAGAGCCGGGTCGATGTCGCCATCGACTCGAGCAAGCACCTGGTCGTCATCACCGCCGGCCCCTTCGACCTCCCCGACATGTCGGGCCACGCCGAGGAGGATCACAGCATGAGCCATGACACGCCGGTCCAGAAGTTCGAGTGGCCGGTCGAGGGGTGGTTCCGGGGGTTCAAGCTGGAGGTGCTGGACCAGGCGGGCGGGCAGCTCCCCGGCAAGCTGATGCACCACATGATCATGATCAACTACGACCGGCGGCAGCTGATCTACCCCGCGGCCGAGCGGCTCTGGGGCGCGGGGGTGGAGACCGGGGCGGCCCGCCTGCCCAAGACGATCGGGGTCCCGCTCGCGCCGGGCACCGACCTCGGGCTCTACATCGCCTGGCACAACACCACCGGCCGGAACCTGCCCGGCGTGAAGCTCCGGATGACGATGGAGTGGATGCCGAAGAACCAGCTCCCCCGTCCGGTCGACGTCCTGCCGCTCTACATGGACGTGAACCTGACGGTTGGGGGCGCCAACGAGTTCGACGTCCCGCCGGGCCGGTCCGAGAAGGCCTACGAGTTCACCGTCCCTACCGAGGGCCGGCTCCTGGGTGTCTCCGGGCACCTGCACCAGTACGGGAAGGAAGTGCGGCTCGAGGATGCCCGGAGCGGAAAGGTCCTGGCGCGGGTGGCCTCGATCCAGCGGGCCGACGGGAGCGTGCGCCGGATGGAGCGCCACCTCTTCGGCGTGAGCGGCGAGGGTCTCAAGCTGCGGACCGGGCGGACCTACCGGGTGGTCGCCGTCTACGACAATCCCACCGGCGAAACGCTGGTGAAGGGCGCGATGGGGAGCATGGTCGGCATCTTTGCCCCGACCGACTACGCCCGCTGGCCCACGGTCGAGCCGGGCGACACCACCTTCCAGCGGGACCTCCGCTTCCTCGCCCGGCGCGGGTTCACCGCGATGAAGAGCCGCTCGACGCCGGCGCCCTCCGCTCCGGCGGCGGACTCGGCCGGGCATGCGGGGCATCAGCATTCGGATTGAGGGCTGGAGGCCGGAGGCAGGCGGAGGCGGGAGTCCGACAGCGGTGGCTGTGCCGACTTCATATGTCGGAGTTCCCCCGCCTCCGCCTGCCCCGGCCTCCCGCCTCCGCCCCTCTCCCCCCTACATTACCCGCCTTCGTACACCCCCTTGGAGATGTCATGTCGTTTGCGCTGCTCCTGATCGCCGGCCTCGCCGCCCAGCCCACCGCTCCGGTGCCCCCGGCGTTGCTCCGCCGTCCGCATGACGAAGTCACCGTGAAGGTCACCGTCGATTCGGCGAAGAAGGTCGTCCGGGTGAAGGCCGGCCCCTTCTTCCTGCCCAACATGCCGCACATGGAAGATCACGGCATGATGGACATGGGCTCGGGGGCGATGACGCCGGTCTACCACTTCACCTGGCCGGTCGAAGGGTGGCTCCGCGGCTTCGACAGCGGCGTGGAAGATTCCCTCGGCAACAAGCTGCCGAAGAAGCTGATGCACCACATGATCGGGGTGAATTACAGCCGGCGGCAGGCGATCTATCCCGCCGCCGAGCGGCTCTTCGGCGCCGGCGCCGAGACGGCCGACGCCACGATTCCCGCGACGATCGGCGTGCCGATGAAGCCGGGGATGGACCTCGGCTTCTACATCATGTGGCACAACGAGTCGGGCGCCGACATGGACGGCGTCTACATGACGATCGACCTCAAGTACAGCCCGAAGAACATCAACCCCCGCCCCGTCGAAGTCCTCCCGCTCTACATGGACGTGAACCTGACGGTCGGCGGGAGCAACACCTACGACGTGCCCCCCGGCAAGTCGGAGAAGTCGTGGGACTTCACCTTCCCGATGAATGGCCGCCTTCTCGGCTACGGCGGGCACCTGCACGACTATGGCCTCGGGGTCCGGCTGATCGACCTCACCACCAACAAGGTCGTGGCCCAGGTGAAGGCCGAGCGGAACAAGGACGGGACGGTGACCGGGGTGAGCCGGAGTCTCCCGGGGGTGAAGGGTGATGGGGTACGCCTCCGCCAGGGGCGGCAGTACCGCATCGTCGCCACCTACGACAACCCGACCGGGCGCATGCTCCACAACGGCGCGATGGCCCACATCACCGGGATCTTCGCCCCGGACAACCCGGCCGACTGGCCTGCCATCAACGAGTCCGATCCCGAGTACCAGAAGGACCTGGCCTCGCTCGAGGCGCAGGGGTCCGGCGACGGGATGGAGGGGATGGACCACGAGGGGATGCAGCACGAGCACGGGGAGCACGAGCACAACCACTGAAGGGTTCCGAGTTCCGGGTTCCGAGTTCCGAGTTGGGGAGCAGGCGCGATCGGCGGCGCTGCGAACGCGAGAGGGATCTCCGGGAGCAAACCAGAGATCCCCACTCGTTCAAAGGCTCCAGCGATCCACTCGGAACTC
>DASZPT010000154.1:0-1952 GCA_035549935.1 Gemmatimonadales bacterium | reverse complement strand
CCTGGGTGGACAGGGTCGCGGCGATCAGGCGGGTCATATCGGGGTCGTCGTCCACCACCAGCACCCGCGGACCGTTGGACGGCGCCGGCTGGGCATGTCCGACCCGCTGGGCGTTGGCGCCCGCGAGTTGATACCGGAGTGATGGCCTGCCCTTGACACCGTCGTTCATCGCGATCCCATGCCGATCTCGAGACTGGACGATTCCTCCCCAGCAGTATCGGCGCGGTGTCGGGGCGCACTGAGCCCACGACCGTGTGACCGATTTTCATTCAGCCATCAACGGTCTATCTTCGGTGCCGCCCCAATGCGATAAGTCGTTGCCCGCCTTGGAGTCCTCCGGCAGGACAGTCTGTCAACCCCCGAACGCCATCCGGTTTCTCGCGAAGGCCCGCTCTGGACAGCCGGGTGGGGGGCCACGCTAGGTTGGCCTTGCAGCCCCTCTGCCAGACGGAGGGGCCGTGTTTGAATCCTCCGACACCCGGAGGGTCCGATCTCGCGACTGACAGCACCCTTGAGTCGCGACCCCTATTGGCGGGGGGGGCGAGGTGGTCCTGGGGGCCGCGGAGGTGGCGGCCGAACGGACACCAGACCGAGGCCCGCTTCACAATGAAAAGAGGAGTTTGTGAAAGTCATGGTGTTGGGGTGCGGCGCGGTGGGGACCGTGTCGGCACTCAAATTCGCGGAAGACCCGCTGGTCGAACAGCTGGTTGTCGCTGACGCCCTTCCCGGCCGCGCCGAGTCGCTGGCCCGCCGGATCGGAAGCCCGAGCGTGCAGGCGCTCACGCTGAACGCCGGAGATCGGTACGCCCTCGCGCGTGCGATCGCCGGGACCCGGACCACCATCCTCCTCAACGCGGCGCTCCCGGCCACGAACCTGGTCGTGATGCAGGCCTGCCTCGACGCGGGCTGCGATTACATCGACATGGCCTCGGGCGGCGCGGAGGATGACGGCACCCCGAAGCTCCCCGATCAGTTCGCGCTCGACGGCGCCTTCCGCGCCGCGGGCCGGATGGCGCTGCTCGGCATGGGCGCCGACCCCGGGACCTCGAACATCTACGCCGCCTACGCGGCCAAGCACCTGCTCGACGAGGTCACCGAGTTCCGGGTGCGCGACGGGGACAACTCCGTGTGCGAGGGGCACAACGGGTTCTTGGCAATGTTCAGCCCCTGGGTCTTCATCGACGAGTGTACCTGCGGCGCGATCTCGTGGCGGGATGGACGCTATCACCTGGAGGAGGCGCTCAGCGGCTACGAGCCCTTCGACTTCCCGGAGCTGGGCGTCCTCAACACCTACTACGTGGATCACGAGGAAGCCCGGACGCTTCCGATGTTCTTCCCCGGGCTCAAGGTGGCGGACTTCAAGCTCTGCCTCGACGACACCACCTGGCGGACGCTGCGGGTCCTCAAGGACCTCGGCCTCCACGGGAAGGGCAAGGTGCGCGTGGGCGAAGCCGAGGTGTCACCGCGGGACCTGGTGGTCTCGCTGCTGCCTGAGCCGGCGGCCCTCGCCGGGCGGATGCGGGGCAAGACCTGTGTGGGAACCCTGGCGCGCGGGGTTCGTGACGGCGTGGAGCGGTCCTTCTACATCTACAACGTCACGAGTCACGAACAGACCTGGCGCGAGCTCGGCGTCCAGGCCACCGCCTATCAGACCGGGCTGCCGCCGGTGATCGCCGCCCGCCTCATGGGCACCGGCGTGTGGGCCGGGACCGGGGTGTTCTCGCCCGAACAGCTCGACCCCGATCCGTTCATGTCGCTCCTCGATGTCTCGGGCATGGCCTGGCACATCCGGGACGAGGAGACCGGCGTGATCGATCCGGAGTACATCTGGATCGAGGAACCACTGGCGGCATAGGGCCGGAGGCGGGAGGCCGGGGGCGGGAAACAGGTGAGGGAGAGCTGGTTGCCCTGGGCAACCCACTCTCCCTCACCTGTTTCTGCTCCCGCCTCCC
>DASZPT010000153.1:0-11418 GCA_035549935.1 Gemmatimonadales bacterium | reverse complement strand
GCAGGCCGATCTCGCCGAGCGGCGGGAGCGGGAGCGCGGGCGGCGCTTCCGCGGGCCCCGCCATCGTCGCCGGTGACCACCCTCGCCCTGGTGCTGGTGCAGGCGATGTTCGCGAGTCTCGCGGTGCTCGGCCGGATCATTCTCCCCGTGGTACCGGCCGGTGTGCTGGTGACCTTCCGGATCGTGGGCGCCGCTGCCGCGCTGCTGGCGTTCAATGCGATCCGCGGCGGGCCCTGGCTCTCCGAGCCGAAGCTCCTCGCCCGCATCGCGCTCGCCGGCCTGCTCGGCGTCACCGCCAACCAGACCCTCTTTCTCCTCGGGCTCCGGCACACCACCGCGGTCAACGCGACCATCCTCGTGACCACCGTGCCGGTGTTCACCGTGCTGGGGTCGCTCCTCCTGGGACAGGAGCGGCCCTCCCCGCTCAAGCTCGCCGGCATCGTGCTCGCCGCCCTCGGGGCCGTGGTCCTGGTCGATCCCCTCCGCCTGACGCTGGGGCCCGGCGAGGCGCTCGGGAACCTCCTCATCCTCCTCGGGATGATCTGCTACGCCTCGTACTTCCTCGTTTCGAAGCCCATCGTCTCCCGCCACGACCCGGTCACCGTCAGCGCGTACGTGATGCTGTTCTCGGCCATCGGTGTCCTGCCGATCGGCCTCCCGTCCATTGCACGGGCCAATCTGTCCGGCCTGTCGGCGGAGATGTGGTGGCTCGTGGGTTACGTGGTGGTCTTTCCCACGATCCTGACCTACTTCCTCAACCTGTGGGCCCTTCGCCGCGTATCATCGGGTACGGTGGCGACGTTCATCTACCTGCAGCCGCTCTTCGCCGCGCTCACCTCTCCGTGGGTCCTGGGCGAGGCCGTCGGCGTGCGGACGATGGCGGCCGCGGCCGTCATCTTCAGCGGCCTGGGCCTGGTGATTCTCGGCGAGCGGGCCCGGAACGAATCGATCCCGATGGAGGCGATGCCGGGAGAATGACGGGTGCGGTCCCGGGCCGCCCATGTCCATGCGGGGATGGGTCCAAGCGTCTACGTTGCGTAGGACACACTCTGAAACCCCTTCTGGTCCCAGACCGTAGACCCAGCTATGCCGGACAGCCACGCTCAGACTCCCTCTGTGTTCTCCCCGCTCGCCAAGGCCCTGCTGGATGGGTTCAGCGAAGGCGTCGTGGTCTTCGATCCCACGGGCAAGATCCTCTACGCCAACCAGCCCGCCCGTGAGGCGCTCGCGGATCTGCAGCAGGATGGAGACGACGGCCAGAACCTGATGCCGCGTCTCGCGGCGATGGGTGGGCGGCTCCGTCCCCTCCGGGTCGGTACCCTCGAACTGGGCGAGGCGATGTTCATCCCCGGGGTCGATGGGCCGACCACGCTGGCCGACCGCGAGCGGGACGCGATCGTCCGCACGCTCGACGCCCACGCCTGGAAGCTGGCCGAGACCGCCAAGTCGCTCGGCATCAGCCGCACCACTCTCTGGCGCCGGCTCAAGGCCTACGGTCTCCACCGCGACGGCCGGTCGCGCTGGAGCCGCAACGGCGACATGGAACAGCAGTCCGCCTGAGGTCCTGTGCAGGCGGTGTGGTCCCGAGGCGGATCCCAGGCGGGTCCGCCTCGACTGCTTTTCGGCCGAGCCGTGTAAGAATATGGTAAGGGGTAGACGTACCACCTTGAAACCCTGACCCGGGGCGTTCGTCTGGCTGACCGGACTCTGGCCACCCGAACCCGATCCCTCCCCACGCATGCTGCTGTTCCTTCTCTCGCTCAGCATTGCCCCCGCCGACACCACGCTGACCTTCGCCGACGAAGCCACCCGGGAGGTGGTCCTGCGCGGGATGGCGCGTCACGGTTCGCAGGAAACCGAGCTGCGTGACTACCAGGCGCTCTTTCGCTACCGGTTGAGCTTCGGGCTGGGTCGCCGGCGCTGGGCCAACGTCCCCAACGCCGCGGTGGAGGAGCAGGAGGGGACGGTCCAGTGGGTCGCCCCCAACGACGTGCGAGTCGACATTCTCGGCCGCCGCCAGCAGGCGGTCAGCAAGGAACTGCGTCTCAACAGCAGCTTCGATCGGCCCTGGTTCATCCCGCGCGCGCTGGGGGATTCGATCCGGGTATTCGGCAACGAGATTCCCCGGCACGCCGCCCTCCACCCGCTCGCGGCGGACGGCCCCTCGTGGTATCGCTACCGCCTCACCGACAGTGTCCAGATCGCCACCCAGGGCGGGAAACGGCTCAAGCTCTACACCGTCGAGGTGACGCCGACCCGCACCGGCGCGTCCCTGGTCGCCGGGCGGCTCTGGCTCGAGGCGGAGCATGGCGACCTGGTTCGCTTCGCCTTCCGTTTCGTGGGGACCGCGCTCTGGATCTCTCCCGACGAAGACACCGGCGGCGATTCGACCCAGGCGCGCCGCCTCAACCGGATCGCCAACCGGATCCTGACGCTCGATGCCGACCTCGAGTATGCCCTGCAGGAAGAGCGGTTCTGGATGCCGTATCGCCAGGTGGTGGCGGGGAAGGTGGAACTGCCGTGGTTCGGCGAGCTGGTGATCCCCTTCGAGGCGCGGACCACCTTCGGTGACTACACCGTCAACACGGGGCGGGCCATCGTCTTCTCCGCGCCGCTCCCCGATTCCGTCCCACCGGACAGCGCGAGCGCACTGGAGCGTACCCGCCGCGACTCGATCCGGGCCGACCGTCGTCGCCGCCGCGACGAGCGTGGAGAGCTGCCGCAGGACTCGCTGGCCCGCGACGAGGCCGGCCGCTGGGCCGATGGCCGCTACGAGATCCACCGCCCGCCGGCGGACTCGCTTGCCGCGTACACGGGGTGGGGCGATTCCCTCGTCTTCCGCGACGATCCGCTGGCCGACCGCCAGGTACTCGAGGTGCAGTCGGAGCTGGAGCGCATGACGGTGAAGCTCCCTCCGGAGATCACCGGCCGCCGGACGCATGGCGTCACCTGGGAGCGGATCCTCGAGGCTGTGCGGTACAACCGGGTGCAGGGCGCGGTGCCGGGGCTGGGCTACGAGGTCACGATGCCGGGTGATGGCTTCACCACCCTGCGGGGCGAACTCCGCTACGGGCTCAATGACGCGCGGGTGGTGGGGGGCCTCACCCTCAGGCGGGAAGCGCCGGGTGCGCGCTGGACGCTGCGCGCCTACCGGGAGGTCCGGAGCAACGATCCCTTCAGCCGAGCCAATCGCTTCGGGAACAGCATCAACGCCATCTTCGCCGGGCACGACGATGCGGACTACTACCTGAGCCACGGGGCCTGGCTCACGCGGGAAGGGTCGCTCGGGACCGGAGTGGAGCTGACGACCTCGATCCTGGTGGACCACGAGATGAGCGCCCGGCGGGAAGCGGCGTCGTGGATCAACGATGCGCTGGGCGGGACCGGGCGCTTTCCCGTCAACCCCGGGATCCGTGAGGGGACCTACGGCGGCGCATTGGTTCGGCTCGACGGCCAGGGCGGCCGCTTGCGCTGGTCGGTTGGCGCCGACGTCCTCGCGAACGAGGCGCGGGGGACCGGGCGGGTCTACGCCTCGGCGAGCCGGCCGCTCCTCGCGGGCCGCCGGGTGCCGACGCTCACGCTCCGCGCCGGCCTCGCGACGGCGAACCCGTTGCCGCAGCAGGCCTACCGGATCGGCGGAACCGGGACAGTGCGGGGCTTCGACTACGGGACGCGCAGTGGACGCGGGTTCTGGGCGGCACAGGTCGACTGGCCGCTCCGGCGGGGGCTGGTACAACCGGTGCTGTTCGCCGACGCCGGTCAGGCGGGCAACCTGGGTGACGGCACGCCGGGCGGACCCGGGTCGGTGATCGCTGGGGGTGGCGCGGGACTCTCGCTGGTGGGCGGCCTGCTCCGGTTCGATCTCAGCCACCCGATCACCAAGGGGGGTGACGGGCTCCGGTTCGATCTTTCGGTGCGGGCGCTGGTGTGGCCCTGACGCGGCGCGCGTCGGATGGCGCCGGGCGGCGTGAAATCGCTGACGATTGCGGCGCGCGCGAGTCGGATATTCCCCCTATGGGGGGCGGAGTCCTCAGGTCCCTGAACCTCCGTTCATGATCCCGCCTTTCCCCGCCGATTCATAGTCACTTCAACGCCGCGATCCACATTCTCCCTGTCCACCTAACGGGAGAACAGTGATGCGGCGATCCAGTGTCAGCCTTGCTTTCGCGCTCGCGCTCGCGGTGCCGGCCCTCGCGCAGGCGCAGTCGGCCACGCCGTGGACCGTTCGGGTTCGCGGCATCGTCATCGCCCCCCAGGCCTCCTCGAAGCCGAAGGGGCTCGATGTGAGGTCCGATGCCACGGTCGAAGTCGACATCAGCCGTTCCCTGAACCAGTACCTGGCCCTCGAGGTCATTGCCGCCACGGCGAGCCAGGAAGTCACCGCCCCCACCTCGGTGGCGCCGAGCGGCAGCCTCGGCTCGGTCAATCACCTCCCGCCCACCCTCCTGCTCCAGCTCCACCCGGTGAGCCAGGGCTCCTTCCGCCCCTATATCGGCGTCGGCGGCAATGTCACCTTCTTCTACGAGAAGAGCGGAGGCCTCCAGGATCTCGATCTCAGCACCAGCGTCGGCTACGCCTTGCAGGGCGGCTTCGACGTCCCGCTCGGGGGCCGGGGTCTCTTCAACGTCGATGCGAAGTACGTGAACATCGAGACCGATGTGAAGTCGAACGGGACGAAGCTGTTCCACCTCAAGATCAACCCGCTGGTGATCGGGGCAGGCTTCGGCTACCGGTTCTAGGCCGCGACCGGGCCGCTGTGGCGAGCGGCGGGGCAATGGAAGGGCGGGGCGGCGAGGGTGGCCGCGCCCGCCCTTCGCCTTTTAGGCGGTCCTGCCTAGTATCCGCCCATGTACGGAGCCCGATTTCTCCCCTGTCTCCTCGGCGGCCTTCTGACCGCGGCGTGCCGGACCGATGGCAGCGGTCCCACCACCGGCCCGGGCTCGTTCAGCGCCTCCTGGATCGGGGCCGATACCGGAAAACTGAGTGCCGCCCCGCGTGCGGTCTTCTGTGTCGAGGGGAACCATCTCGAGCTCATCGCCAGCCGAGGAGACCTGGGGGTGGGCCTCGCGATCTATCCCACGGCGGGACCCGACGCGGGGACCTATGAGGGGTTCGACCCCGCCGCCGACACCGTGAAGCGTCCGGGGGTGACCGCGGCGGCCCGCTGGTTCACCGAACGGGAAATCAAGGCCTACCAGAGCGACCGGGGGACGCTGACGCTCACGCGGAAGGGCGAGGCCCTCTCGGGGACCTTCACCCTTCACCTTCGGAAGGTCGCGGCGGACACCGACACCCTGGTGCTGAGCGGCCGGTTCAGCGGGGTAGTGCCAGGCCCCTGCGTGCCCGACACAGTGTCGCCACCCGATTCGGGACAGTAGCTTACGGGCATGACCTCGACCTACTTCCGCAAGGGATTCGGGCTCAAGGCCGCCATCGAGGGGCAGCTCGCCGCCGACTACTCCAGCAAGGTGGTGGACGCGCTCCGGGCGGGTGACTACCGGCTGACGGCCGGCGGTCTCGAGTTCCGCCTCGCCCGGGAGTTCGGCTTCTGTTATGGAGTCGACCGGGCGGTCGAGTACGCCTACGAGACCCGCCGCCAGTTCCCCGACCGGCGCATCTTCCTCGTCGGCGAGATCATCCACAACCCGCACGTGAACGCCAAGCTCACCTCGATGGGAATCACGATCCTGGCGCCGGTCCAGGGGGAGTTCGACTTCTCGGCGATCGGCGCGCAGGACGTGGTGATCATGCCGGCGTTCGGAGTGACGGTCGCGGACTTTCAGCGGCTCCGTGCGATCGGGTGCGTGCTGGTCGACACCACCTGCGGCTCGGTGCTCAACGTCTGGAAGCGGGTGGAGAACTACGCGCGCGACGGGTTCACTTCGATCATCCACGGCAAGTACTACCACGAGGAGACCCGGGCCACGGCGAGCCAGGTCACCCGGCACGCGGGCGGCCGGTATCTCGTGGTGTTCGACATGAACGAGGCGCGCCTGATCTGCGACTACATCGAGGGCAACGGGGACCCGGTGGCGCTCGCCGCGCGCTTCGAGCATGCCATGTCGCCCGGCTTCGACTTCTCCCGCGACCTCCTGCGCGTCGGGCTCGCCAACCAGACGACGATGCTCTCGGGGGAGTCGCTCGCGATCGCCTATGAGATCCGGGAAAGCATGCTCCGCCGCTACGGTGAGGCGGCCATCGGTGAGCACTTCCGGACCTTCGACACCATCTGTTCGGCCACCCAGGAGCGGCAGGACGCCGTCCTCCGGCTGCTCGAGGACCCGCCGGATCTCATGATCGTCGTCGGCGGCTACAACTCGAGCAACACGACCCATCTCGCCACGCTCTGCCGGGACCATGCCGTCCGCACCTACCACATCGAGGATGCCTCGGCGGTGGAGGTGGAAACCGGTGCCCTCCGGCACCAGCCCCGGATCAAGGCGGCCGAGGAGACGGTCACCGGCTGGCTGGAGGGGGTGCGCACCATCGGCATCACCGCCGGCGCCTCCACCCCGAACAACAAGATCGGGGAGACGATTCTGCGGGTGTGCGCGGTGGCGGGGGTCGAACCGAACCTGCCCTGACGGGACGCTTACGGTCGTTCTTCGGGACGACGCGAACTGGCGGACCGACCATGCGCGTGATACGTTAGCCGCCCCAAATCTCCGGCATGTCGAGGGCGGTCATGGTGGTGCAGCGCGCGCGCAGCGATGCCTATGAAGTCGTCCATGCCGCCATCCTGGCGATGCCCGCGGTCGTGACCAAGCGGATGTTCGGCGCCGAAGCGTTCTTCACCACCGGCCGGATGTTCGCGTTCCTGTTCGACGAAGCGATCGTGCTCAAGCTTCCCGAATCGGAGCGGCAGGACGTGCTCGACACCCGGGTGGCACGGCCCTTCCTGACCAACGAGCGGGCGCCGTTCGGCCGTTGGGTCGAATCGGCGATCCACGGGAGCGAGGCCGCCTCCCGCGCGATCCGACTGGCGGCCGCCGCGCACGCCCTCGCCCAGAGCCCGATGCACGACGGGCCCCGCCAACGCCGTCCCATCGCCCGCCGGCGCCTGGCCCGGAAGGTCGCGGCCGACGGCGGGGAATAACCCGAATCAACGCCCCGACCCAGTCCGGCCCGTCCGCGCGGGCTTGCCGGTCGCCGATATGTTCTACATATTGTAAGTAATGACCGGCGCATCCCTGGGCGACTTCGAACTCGCCGTCCTCCTCACCGTGGCCGCCCTCGACGAGGGCTACGGCGCCGCCGTGCGCCGGGACGTGTCCCGCCGGCTCGGGCGGGAGTGTACGGTGGGGGCGGTCTACACCACGCTGCAGCGCCTCGAGGACAAGCAACTCCTCCGCTCCTTCACCACCGACCCCACGCCGGTACGGGGCGGGCGATCCCGCCGCTGCTACGAACTCACCCCCCTGGCACACAAGGTCCTGCGCGACGCGCGGCAGCGGCAGGGGCGGCTCTGGGAAGGGGTGTCGCTCACGGTGAAGCCGACATGATGCGCGCCGCGATCCACCTGGTCCTCGCCGGCACGGTCACCGATCCGGCGCTCCGGGAGTCGATCGAGGACGATCTCCTCGAGGAGTACCGCGAGCGCGCAGAGGGCGCGGGCCGTCCGGCGGCTGTGCGCTGGGCCCTCACCCAGCTCTTCGTCTCGTTCCCCGATTTTGCGGGTCTCGGCGCCACCGGGTCGGCTCCCTGCCGTCCCTTCCTCGGGGCCTCGGCGTTCTACGGCGTGCTGGTTCTGGTCGTCGCGCTGGGCGCCGGTCTGAGTGAGTTCGCCATCCGGGGCGCGACGCTGAGCGGGTATCGCCCCACGACGGTGGGGACGCTCCTGGTCTCGGTCGCTGCCAGCGGGTTGGCAGGCTACCTGGTTGCCCTCGTCGCCTCCCGGGCGCCGCTTGCCGCCGCGCTCGGCTTCGGCACCGTCTGCTTCGCGATCGGCGCCGGGGCGCTCGCCCTGGGAGAGCTTGCGGTCGACGGCTGGTACCTCGGTGCCTGGGGGATCCTGGCGCCGGTCACTGCGCTGGGCGGCGGGCTGGCCAGGGTGCGCCAGCGTCTCGCGGCCCGCGCGCGCTGAGTGGAGGGGACGATGCTTGCAAGCGTCTGGGCGGTCGTGGCGGGGTTCCTGGTGATGGCCGTGCTGGTGATGGCGGGGTCGATGATCCTGATGCGGATCTACGCGCCGGGCGCGATGGAAGCGATGCGCTCGGGGCAGATGACCCTGCCACCGCCGACCGCGGGCTACATCGTGCGGAACATCATCCTGTCCCTCGGCGCTGCGGTGGCCGGCGGAATGGTCACCCTCCGGCTCGCGCCCTCCGCCCCGACGGGCCATCTCGCCGCCCTGGGACTGGTGGTCCTGGCGATGGGCCTGGTGAGCGCCAAGAGCCCGGGGTCGGCCCACCAGCCGGCCTGGTACCGCGTGGCGATCCCGTTCGTGGGTCTCGGCGGGGTGTTGCTGGCGGGCGTCCTCGGCTGAGGCGTAACGCGGTCCGGCATGGGCCCGCCGGGAAGTCACCCGGTGGGCTCGTTCGTTTCCTCCAGCATCTCCGCCACCGCCGCGATCGTGATCGGGGCGCTGCCCTCCGCCCGGTTGTTCACCAGGATGTACGCCGGAATGCGGAGCGCCTGGGCCTGCCGGATCAGGCGGACGATGTCGCGGCGGAGACGGGCATTGCGGTCGTGGATTCGGTCGTAGGGGGCGAAGGCGTCGACCGCGTCGCTGTAGGTCCGCCCCGGCCGGAGCAGGATCCGCGCGACGGTGAATGGCGCGCTGAACGAGCCGGGCAGCTCGATCTGCTCCCCGACCGGCGGCATGCGGGTCCACGAGTTGAAGACGTGGGCGACGTTGTGCTCCCGGAGGACCGCGAAGTAGGGCGGGACCAGGTACTCCTCGTTCCGCACCTCGACCGCGTAGGCATGTTCGCGCGGGAGCTGCCCGAAGAACTCGTCGAGCCGGTTGGCGAATCCCTGCGGCGTGAGCCCCTCGCTCCGGCCGATGGTCTGGAACTCGAAGACGAATGGACCGGTGTGTCCTGCGAAATGAGCCTCGAAGGGACGCAGGACTTCGTCGAGGAAGACCTGTGGGTTGAGGAAGTCGGGGTTCGGTTCGCCGCCCATCGCCCGGTAGCGCGCCTTCGGGAACGTGAGCACGGTGAGCCGGTCCCACACCTTGCTCACGCAGCGGAACCCGGGCGGGAGGGCGCGGGCGTAGGCGGTGAGCTGCTCCGGGGTGGGCGGGGCGTAGAAGCTCGAGTCGATCCCGACGGTCCGGAAGAGCGGGAAGCGGGCATACTCCTCGAGCATCGGCGCGGAGTTGCCGGTCTTCGGGTACTCCCGCTGGTACACCATGCCGTGCCAGCCGGGATAGGTCCATGAGGAGGTGCCGAACAGGATCTGCGGCGGCACCGCCCGCGCCAGTTCCACCAGGCGATCGCCCGGCGGGAGCAGGACACGCCCTTCACCCCGGTCGTTCACCGGAGCTCAGGGCGAGGGCTGGGCAAAGCGGTAGAGGTCGCCACCGCCGGTCATCACGTACAGCTCGCCCTGCCCATCCTCACCGAAGCTGTACACCCCGCCGAGCGAGAGGGCACTCCACTCCTTCCGGTCCACCGCCTGCCCGCCGCTCATGCGGAAGCTGCGGATGAACCCGCTGCAGGAGTCCGAGTAGAAGTAGTGTCCCTGGACCGCGGGCACGGCGCTGCCGCGGTAGACATACCCGCCCGTCACCGCGCAGCCGTCACCGTGATCGTAGGTGATCACCGGCAGGGTCAGGCCGGACTGGTTGCAGCTCTGCGCCCCGTAGCAGTGGGTCCCTTCCATGACGTTCCAGCCGTAGTTCTCTCCCCCGGTGCTCGATGCCGGCTGCACGTCGATCTCCTCGTAGGCATTCTGCCCCACGTCGCCGATATAGAGCGCCCCGGTCTGCCGGTCGAAGCTCCAGCGCCACGGGTTGCGGAGCCCCCAGTTCCAGAGCTCGTGGCGGAAGGTGCCGCTCGCGGCGAAGGGGTTGCCGGGCGGCGAGGTGTAGGTCGCGCCGCTCACGTCGATGCGGAGCATCGAGCCGAGCAGATCGGTGCGGTCCTGGCCGGTGTCGAGTGGATCCCCGCCGCCCCCGCCATCGCCGAACCCGATGTAGAGCATGCCGTCCGGTCCGAACGCGATGCCGCCGCCGTTGTGGTTGGTCTCTGGCTGGGCGACACTCAGGATCAACGTGTCGCTCGCGGGGTCGGCCACGTTGGCGTTGCCCGAGCTCACGTGGTAGCGCGCGATGATGGAGGTGCCGCCGTTGGTCGCGCCGGTGGTGGTGTAGGAGACGTAGAAACGGCCGTTCGCCGCGTAGTCGGGATCGAAGGCGAGGCCGAGGAGCCCCTGCTCCGAGCCCTTGGTGGTGACGCCGGTGAGGTCGAGGAATGGGGTGGCGAGCAGCGCACCGTTCTGGAAGATCCGGATGCGTCCGTCCTTTTCCACGATGAAGAGGCGCGGATCGCCCGCGGGCGCGGTCAGGAATACCGGTTCGTTGAGACCCGAGAGGACCGGCTCGAGGGCCAGCACCGAGTCCGAGGGGGTGCCGGGATTGGAGGGGCTGCTGCTGTCACTGCCGCAGGCCGAGGCGCCGGAGAGCGCCAGCAGAGTCAGGGCCGCCGCGGCCACGGTGGACCGACGGCGCACGGACGGAACGGGGGACCACATCGACCGGCTCCTCGAGAGGGATGCCACCAAGGTGCGGGACCTCCTCCGCCGGGAGGAGTGACCCGAGTCACCCGGCCCGGTCCCGGCGTTCAGCCTTCATGCTGGATGTCGGCGGGGGCGCCGAATCGCCGGGCCAGGGCCGAAAGGTAGCTGTCCACGGTCCGGTGATGCCCGATGAGCTTCGAGACGACCCGGAACACCGGATTCGACACCCAGCCATCCTCGGTGATCTCGACGACGCTGCCGGCGCCGCTCGGCGTGATCCGGTAGATCCATTCGCCGCCGAACGGCTCGCCGGTGGGCTCGATCACCGATCGCATCCGGCTGGGCGGCTCCGCATCCTCGATCCGGAGCACCAGGCGCATGTCGCCACCCATCGTCTCGCGCCATCGCTCCCGGCCGTCGTCCTGCTGCACCCGCTCGACGCCCTTCACGTCGGGCCACCAGGACGGCAGCTGGCCGATGTCGCGGACCACCGCCCAGACGCTGTCCGGCGGCACCGGGAGGGCCAGGCGGCTGGTCACCCGGTGTGTGCGCGGCAGGAGCAGGCCGGCGATGACCACGATGACGATGACCGACGCCAGCACCGCGCCCGCGACGATGAGGCCCCGCATGGTGGTTCTCCTCGCGTAGAGGCCCGGCCGCTCAGGGGTGCGCGGCCGTGGCCGGGACCGGCCGGAAGAGCAGGTCCTGGTAGTTGAAGCTGAAGTCGGTCGAGGG
>DASZPT010000152.1:0-29766 GCA_035549935.1 Gemmatimonadales bacterium | reverse complement strand
GCGGCCCCGGTGGTCTGGAACCTCGCGATCATCGTGACGGTGATCCTCTCTCCGTCGCGCAACGACGTGGATGCCGCGGCCCTCGCCGCCGCCATCGGGGCGGTGCTCGGGAGCGCGCTCCAGTTCCTGGTCCAGGTTCCGCGGGTCCTCACCCTGGTGCGGCACTTCCGGCCCAGCGTCAATACCCGCTCCCCCGAGGTCCGCGCCGTGCTCGGCAACTTCGGGCCGGTCTTCGTGAGCCGTGGCGTGGTGCAGCTCAGTGCCTTCATCGACACGATCATCGCGAGCTTCCTCGGCAAGGGCCCGGTGGCGGCCCTCGGGGTCGCACAGCTGCTGTACACCCTGCCGGTGAGTCTCTTCGGAATGTCGGTGAGCGCCGCCGAACTCCCGGCGATGTCGAGCGCCACCGGCAGCGAGTCGGAGATCGCCACCGCCCTCCGGGCGCGCCTCGAGTTCGGACTGCGGCGTATCGCCTATTTCGTCGTGCCGAGCGCCGCCGCCTTCCTCGCCTTCGGCGGGGTGATCGCCGGCGCCCTCTTCCAGACCGGGCGGTTCACCGCGGCGGACAGCCAGTTTGTGTGGGTGATTCTCGCGGGATCCGCGGTGGGACTCCTGGCCGCGACGCTCGGTCGCCTCTACAGTTCGGCCTACTACGCCCTCCGCGACACGCGTACACCGCTTCGCTTCGCGATCCTCCGGGTGGCACTCACTACCGTCCTGGGCTACCTCTGCGCGATCCCGCTCCCCGGGCTCCTGGGGCTCGACCAGCGCTGGGGCGCCGCCGGACTCACAGCCTCCGCCGGCATCGCCGGCTGGGTCGAGTACCTGCTCCTCAAGCGCGGGCTCGAGCGGCGCATCGCCGCCCCGGGCGTCGCTCCGGGGTACCTGCTCCGGCTCTGGGCCGCGGCGGCCACGGGCGCGCTCCTCGGCCTGGGCGTCTGGTCGGTCACGCCCGACTGGCATCCGGTCCTGCGCGCGGTCGTGGTGCTGGGGCCGTTCGGCCTCACGTACCTGGCCATCACCGCCGCCCTGGGGCTCGCCGAGGCCCGCAGCCTCATCCGCAGGTTCCGCCGCTGAACGCGGTTGACCGCGCCCCTAAGTTCCTCTGATGCCGGACGCCCTTCCCGAGTCCCTCCAGCGAAAACTGGACACCCTTCCGGACGCCCCCGGCGTCTACCTCTGGAAGGATGGCCAGGGGAACGTGCTGTATGTGGGGAAGGCCAAGCGGCTCCGCAGCCGGGTGCGGAGCTACTTCGCGAATGATGCCCAGGGCAGCCTCAAGAACTACTACCTGCAGCGGCACATCGCGGACGTCGAAACCATCGTCGTGACGAGCGAGGCCCAGTCGCTCCTCCTCGAGAACAACCTGATCAAGGAGTATCAGCCGAGGTTCAACGTCCGGCTCAAGGACGACAAGAGCTATCCCTCCATCGCGGTGACGCTGGGCGAGCCGTTTCCGCGGGTGCTGGTGACCCGCCGGCGCGACCTCGCCGGGGCGCGGTATTTCGGGCCGTACACCGACGTGGCGTTGCTCCGGAAGACCCTCGCGATCGTGCGGCGGCTCTATACCGTGCGGAGTTGTCACGACGACCTCCCCAGCGACCGCCGGGAGCGCCCCTGCCTGGACTACTTCATCGGCCGCTGCAGGGCGCCCTGTGTCGGCTGGCAGACGGAGGCGGAGTACCGCGCGATGATCGAGGAGGTGATCGACTTCCTCGAGGGCCGCACCGTCGACGTCCGGGGCAAGGTCCGGGACGCGATGTTCGCGGCGAGCGAGCGGCAGGACTACGAGCGCGCGGGCCTCCTCCGTGACCAGCTCAAGTGGCTCGAGCAGGTCGAGTCCCCCGCGGCCATCGAGGTCCTCGGCACCGGCGATGCGGATGTGGTCGGCTACGCCCGGGACGGGGACGACGCGGTCGGCGTCTTCCTCCGGGTGCGGGATGGCCGGGTGGTCGCCCGGGAGCACGCCTTCCTCGAGAACCTCGCCGAAGAATCGGACGACCGGATTCTCGAGTTCCTGCTGGTCCGCTCCTACGTTCCCATGGAGGGCCGCGCCCGGCGCCTGGTACTCCCGTTCCCGCCGGCCGATGTCGACCTCCTCCAGGAAATCCTGCCCGAGACCGAGTGGAACGTGCCGCAGCGGGGCACCGCCCGTCGCTGGCTCGACCTGGCCGACCAGAACGCCCGCCACCTCATGGAGAGCCTCCGGATCGAGTCGTTCGAAACCGACGAGCGGGCGGGCGACCCGGTCTATGCGCTCGGCCGCGATCTCGGGCTCAACGTCGTGCCGAGGAGCATGATCTGCGTCGACATCTCCACCAACCAGGGGCGTGACACGGTGGGGTCGCTGGTCTGGTTCGAGGCCGGCCGTCCCCGGAAGAGCGAGTACCGCAAGTTCAAGATCAAGGGCGAGGGTCAGCAGGATGACTTTGCCGCGGTGCACGAAGTGGTGACCCGGTTCCTCACCCGCCGCCGTGAGGAAGGGAAGCCGCTCCCGGACCTGATCGTGATCGATGGCGGCAAGGGGCAACTCGGCGCGGCGGTCGAGGCGGCGGCGGCCCTGGGCGTGACCCAGGTGCCGATCATCAGTCTCGCGAAAAAGGAAGAGGAGGTCTTCGTCACGGGGCGTTCGGAGAGCATCCGCCTCCCGCGGCGGAGCCCCTCGCTCCGCCTGCTGCAGCGGATCCGGGACGAGGCCCACCGTTTCGGCGTGGCGTACAACCGGAAGCGCCGCACCCAGCGGACCATCACCAGTGCGCTCCTCGACATCCCCGGCATCGGACCCAATCGCCGCCGGATCCTGCTCGAGCGGTTCGGGAGCCTCGCGGGGGTGAAGAGCGCCACCGCCGCCGAAATCGCGAGTCTCCCCGGGTTTTCGAGCAAGCTGGCCGACCGGATTCTCGGCGTTCTCGCCGACAAGTGACGCCCCTTATCTTCCCGCCATGTCACGCGCGTTCGTCCGGGAGGACCGGGACGAGGTTCCCGACCGCTACGAGCTCCCGCCCCGCGAGGATCCCGCCTATCCTGACGCGGCTGCCTGGGCCCTGCTCGAGGGCGCCAACCGGGGCGATTCGCTCGGTGCCGAGCGGGCCACCGGGCATCGCTGGGGCGATCCCGCGCTCCGTGCCAGTGTCGAGAAGATCCTGGCCCATGCCCGCCAGAAGGGCGACGACCGGCTGGAGCAGCTCGCCGAACGGTACCTGAACGCCATCGGCTGATCGCCGAGCCGACTCCCGGCCCAACGACTCGGAACCCGGAAACTCGGCCCTCGGAACTCGGAACTCGGAACTCAGAACCCCAATGGACTGGCATCTCGAGTGTTCTGCCTGCGGCAATCGCCGGGGCCCGGAAGGCCTCCCGACGGTCTGTGACCGCTGCGGCCAGCCCTGGCTGGTGCGCTACCCCGACCGCCCCCTCCCGAGCCTGACGGCGCGGGCCGAGGTCCGGCGCGGGCAGGGGATGTGGCGCTACCGTCCGTTTCTCCCGCTGGAGCCGGCCGAGCAGCCGGTGACCCTCGGGGAAGGCGATACGCCGCTCCTCGCCTGTCCCCGCCTCGGCGAGCGGATCGGGATTGCCGACCTCTGGGTCAAGGACGAAGCCGCGAACCCGACCGGATCCTTCAAGGCCCGCGGCCTGAGCGCCGCCGTGACCCGCGCGGTCGCGGCAGGGGCGAGCAGATTTGTGATTCCGACGGCGGGGAACGCCGGCGTCGCCGCCTCGGCGTACGCCGCCCGCGCCGGGGCGAGCGTGCGGGTCTATGCCCCGAAGACCACGCCGCGGGCGATCCTCGCCCAGATCGTCACCTTCGGCGGCGACCTCGTCCTCCTGGACGGCCACATCGGCGACTGCGGCAAGGCCGCCCGCGCCTGGGCCGCCGAGACCGGGGCGATGGATCTCTCGACCCTCCGGGAGCCGTACCGGATCGAGGGGAAGAAGACCCTCGGCCTCGAACTCGCCATGCAGTCCGGATGGACACTGCCCCAGGCCATCATCTATCCGACCGGTGGAGGGACCGGGCTCATCGGGATGTGGAAGGCGTTCGCGGAGCTGCGCGAGGCGGGCTGGGTCACCGATCCGCCGCCACGGATGTTCACCGTGCAGGCGACCGGGTGCGCCCCCATCGTGAAGGCGTTTGACGCCGGCGCCGACCGGGCCGAGCCCTGGCCCGACCCGTGGACCTCTGCGAGCGGCCTCCGGGTGCCGGGGCCGCTGGGGGATCGGCTGATCCTCACGGCCCTCCGGGAGAGCCACGGCGGCGCGGTCGCGGTCCCCGACGCGGAGCTCGAGGCCGACGCCCGCCTGGCGTCCGCGGTCGAAGGGATCGACTTCTCCCCGGAGGGGGGCGCGGCCGTCGCCGCGGTGCGGGCGCTCAAGGCGCGGGGCCACCTGCGGGCGACCGACCGGGTGATTGTCTTCAACACCGGGGCCGGGTGGCTCTACCGGGAGCCCGGGGAATTGCTCCCGGCGTGAACCGCGGGCGATATTTGGCGCCGATGAACGGACGGTTCGCAATCCTCGACCCCGCTGCCGGAATGAGCGGCGACATGCTCCTCGGCGCCCTCGTCGATGCCGGGGCGCCGGCGGAGTGGCTCGCGAGCCTCCCCGCCCGCCTCGGGTTCCCGGAGCTCCGGGTGGAGGTGGTGCGGGTCCGGCGCGCCGGGATCGCCGCCACCCGGGTGAAGGTGGTCTTCCCGGATGGCCGCCACGAGGGGCCGAGCCCCGCGTATGTGACGCCGCACCACCACCACGACGATCACGGCCATCACCACCACGCCCAGGCGGGGGACGGGCAGCATCATCACCTCCCCGACCTGCTCACGCGGATCGAGCGGAGCGCGGTGAGCCCGGCGGTGAGGCGCCAGGCGGCCCAGGCCTTTACCCTCCTGTGCGAGGAGGAGGGACGGATCCACGGCATGCCCGCCGAGTCGGTGGCACTGCACGAAGTCGGCGCGGCCGATGCGATCCTCGATATCGTCGGCGGGATCGAAGGGTTCGAGGTGCTGGGCATCGACCAGGTGTACAGCCGCCCGGTGACTCTCGGGAGCGGCTGGATCGAGACCTCGCACGGGGTGATGTCCGTGCCCGCCCCGGTGACGGCGCGCCTCCTCGAAGGCCTGGAGATCGGTCCCAATGGGCCGGTGGCCGGCGAGGCGACCACCCCGACCGGCGCGGTGCTGCTCCGCGTACTGAGCGCGGGCGCTCCGCCGGAGCACTGGCGTGCGATCGGCACCGGTTGGGGGGCGGGGAGCCGCGACCCCGAGCGCTATCCCAACGCGCTCCGGATCATCCTCGCGGAGACGGTTCAGGAGGCCGGCCAGGTGGTGACACTGTCCTCCGACCTGGACGATCTGAGCCCCGAGTATGTCGATCCCCTTCGGGAGGCCCTGGTCGCCGCCGGGGCCCTCGATGTGCAGGTCTGGGGCACCCACATGAAAAAAGGCCGCCCGGGATACCGGGTTGAGGTGATCTGCGACCCTTCGGCCTCGGCGCGGGTGACAGAGGCATTCTTCCTGCACTCGACCACCGCCGGCGTGCGTCGCACCATCGCCGAACGCGTCACCCTACCGCGCCGGCTGCTCGCGGTGCCGGTGGGTGACGGCACGACCGTGCAGGTGAAGGTGCTGGAGACTCCGGCGGGGCCGCGCGTGAAGGCGGAGTTCGACGAAGTCCGCGCCGCCGCGGCCCGGCTGGGCCGCCCGGCGCTGGATGTCGCGCGGGACGTGGAGAGCCGGGCACGCGCGCTGGTGGCCGCCGGGGCCACCGGTGCATCACAATCACTGAAGGAGCAGGAATGACCAGGGGACTGACGGGTGGGGTGGTACTCGCCTTCGTGCTGGCGGGGTCGCTGGCGGCGCAGCAGGACGGGGTGGCGAACCGTGTGGTCGGCGCGCTCGATACCCGCCTGATCCAGCCGGACTGCAAGCTCGACGGGGGCGGGGACTTCCGCGTCAGCAGCGGGAAGACCTACCTCAAGACCGGCATCGAAGGCACCGGTGACCCGATCAACCGCATCAACGCGCTCAAGAACGGCGCGCGGGTGATCACCGAAGCCATCACCACCGCGGGGCAGACCAAGAACCCCGCCGCCTGGTACTATCTCGGCCGCATCTACCTGCAGCAGGGGGATGTGGTCGGCGCGGACTCCGCCTTCAACCGCGCCCAGGCCCTGGCGCCGGCCTGCAAGGACGACATCAAGAAGTACCGCTACCGTGGCTGGGCCGCGCTGGTGAACGCCGGCCAGACCTTCCGCCAGGCGAAGCAGAACGACTCCGCGATGGTGATGTTCCGCGCCGCCAACGTGCTCGACCAGACGCTGCCGCTGTCGTACGTGTTCATGGCCGATCTCTTCAACGAGCTGGGCCAGAACGACAGCGCGATCGTCTACTTCGGCAAGGGCGCCGCCAGCGACACCAAGGATGCGAACATGGTGAAGGCCCGCGACCAGGCGGCCTTCAACTACGGCGTGCTCCTGCTCAACAGCAACCGGGCGAAGGACGCGGTCCCGGCGCTGCAGCGCTATCGCTCCCTCCAGCCGGATGATGTCGCCGGGAAGAAGGCGCTGGCCCAGGCCTTCCGGGCCGCCGGCATGGTGGACAGCGCCAAGGTGCTGGAGTCCGAGCTGATCTCGAGCGCCGGGGGCGCCCCCAGCGGTGGTGCCGCCGCGGCGGGTGGGGAGGTCTCCGAGGACGACCTCATGGACTTCGCGGTCAAGCAGTTCAACGACAAGAACTACAAGGACGCCGCCGCGACCTTCGCGAAGGTCCTCGCCGCGAATCCGTGGAACCGAGACGCGCTCTTCAACCAGGCCAACGCTTACCTGGCGCTCTCCGACGGGGCCGGCACCGCCACCGCCGCCGAGAAGCTCATCGAGATCGAGCCGCTCTCGGAATATGACCACTCGCTCCGGATCCAGGGCTACAAGCTGGCCAAGAACCAGGATGGCATCTACAAGGCCGTCGTGGCCCACGAGGCACTGCCGGTGAACGTCGAGGTCCAGAGCTTCAAGCTCACGAGCGGGGGAGCCACCTTCGACGCGAAGGTCACCGGACGGGAAGCGCGGGACGAGAACAACAAGATCATCCCGGCCAAGCCGCTCACCCTCGTCATCGACTTCCTCGGCGCCGACGGGTCGGTGGTCGGCAGCGCCGAGACGCCCGTGCCGGTGCTCAAGGCAGGTGAGAGCCGGAACCTCTCGGTGCCCGGCACGGGTGCCGGCATCAGGGCCTGGCGCTACAAGGTCAAGTAAGCCGCGACCCGGCGCGCGCTTAACGGCCCGCGCCGGGTTGACAACCGATGCGGCAGCCCGGCACATTACGCCTCCGCTGCGGGCGTAATTCAGTTGGTAGAATGCCAGCTTCCCAAGCTGGACGTCGCCGGTTCGAGTCCGGTCGCCCGCTCTCTCTTCTCCACGCCCTCGTCAAGCCGCGAGGGCGTGGTCCCATCCGGGACCATCAGGCGCTGCCGGGCAGGTGTCTCACGGCTTGAACGAATGGACCCCCAGGGCGTCACCCCAATCCCCGGATCTCCAGCTGAACGGCTGCCGCCGGGGTTCGCCATAGCCTGTTAAGTCATTGCCTTTTAATGTTTTGCGTGACTGGCGCGTGCCTCGGTCCGACCGGGTCCGCCTCTTGCCAGATGAGCCAGTGATCCGCACTGTCAACCAACCTTTTCTGGAGTCTGGGATGAAGATGCTGCTCCGTACTGCCGTTGGCCTGACCGTCGTGGGGCTCTGCACCGTGGCTCCGGCCAGGGCCCAAGGCGTCCCGGAAGGGGCCACCAAGGAGATGGTCGACAAGGGCAACGAGATCTTTCACAAGCAGGGGCTCTGCTACGCCTGCCACGGCCAGGACGGGAAGGGTCTCGTCGGCCCGAACCTGACCGATGACGTCTGGATTCACAGCAAGGGCACGTACCCCGAGCTGATCGCCCAAGTCACCAAGGGCGTCACCAAGGAAGAGTCGAAGAGCGGGGTGCCGATGCCCGCCAAGGGCGGCTCGACCATCTCCGACGACGACGTGAAGGCCGTGGCCGCCTACGTCTGGAGCCTGAGCCACAAGTAGGGGCCGAATTGCCCCGAATAGTGTGACGTAGTACACTACTTGAGCGGCTTGAAACGCCGGCCCGGGCTGGGCCGGCGTTTTCGCTATCGCAGGACGCGTAACCTTTTGTCCTGCCAGCACGTTACGCGAATTTCACGATCGGCTCTGTAAAGCCTTTAGAATCAGCGTGTTCCGGGGTTTTCCACCGCCACTGGCACAGCAGTTGCCCCTCACTGGGACGGGAGGCCGAGATGAATTCTCCGGCCCACTTACCTGATGGGAGCCGGCATGTCTAACAAGGGCTTTACCCTCATCGAGTTGCTCATCGTGGTCGTGATCATCGGCATCCTCGCCGCGATCGCGATCCCGAAGTTTGCCAACACCAAAGAGAAGGCCGTGCTGACATCGATGAAGACCGACTTGCGGAACATCGTGACCGCGCAGGAGGCCTTCTACTTCGACAACAGCGACTACGCCGGCGGCGTCACCGCGGGCCCACAGATCAACGCGCCCGGTGGGGCGGGGCGCATCAGTTTCGTGCCGTCCTCCGGCAACGTCCTGGTCTTCTCTAACGTGACCAACACCGGGTATACGGTGACCGTGACCAACCCGATTCTCATCGGCGGCGTGACCACCTGTGGCGTGTATATCGGCCCGGTGGGCAACCGGCCCAACGCGGTGGTCACACAGGAGGGTGCGCCGGGCTGCTACTGACCGCGCCGGAGCACGAGCGAGCGGGGGCCCCGATCGGGGCCCCTTTTCGTTGCCACCGCCTTATCTTCCCCCCGCCATGATCCGCGTCACTGCCGTCGCTCCCGACTCGCTCGGGGCTGAACTCGGGCTCAATCCCGGGGTGGAGCTGCTGTCCATCAACGGGCGCGAGCTCGAGGACTTCCTCGATTGGGAATTCCTGAGCGCGGACGAGCAGTTTCTCCTGCACGTGCGCCAGCCGGATGGCGAGGAGATCGAGTACGACGTCGAGCGGCCCGAGGGCCTGCCGATGGGGGTGGCCGTGGAGTCGGCCCGGATCCGGCGGTGCGCCAATCGCTGCGATTTCTGCTTCGTGGACGGGCTGCCGCCCGGGCTCCGCGAGACATTGTACATCCGCGACGACGACTATCGCCTCTCGTTCAAGTACGGCAATTTCGCGACCCTCACCAATCTCAAGCCCAAGGACGTCGAGCGAATCATCGAGTACCGGCTCTCGCCGCTCTATGTCTCCGTCCACGCGACCGACCCGGTCATCCGGCGGTGGCTGCTCCGCAATCCGCTCGCGCCGGACATCCTCGACCAGCTCCGGCTGTTCGCGAGCCACGGCATCGTCTTCCATACCCAGATCGTGCTGTCTCCCGGCGTGAACGATGGCGCCGTCCTCACCCGGACGCTGGCGGACCTGTATGGCTTCGGTGCCTCGGTGCTCAACGTCTCGGCCGTGCCGGTGGGACTCACCACGTTCAGCAAACATCACCTGGTGCGCGAGCCGACCACCGAGGAGTGCCGGGCCGCCGTCGCGGAACTGGAGCGGTGGGCCACGCGGGCCCGGGCCGAACGGGGCATCACCTGGGCCTTCGGGGCCGACGAGCTGTATCTCCGGGCCGGTCTGACGCTTCCGGACGCCGGGACGTACGATGGCTTCGAGCAGGTGGAGAACGGGGTCGGCTCGGTACGCTGGCTGGAGCAGCGGATCACCGAAGGCGCGGCGACCCTCGCCGACTGGCGCGGGCGCCGCATCGGCGTGCTCACCGGCCAGTCGATGGCCGGCCTGATGCCGCAGGTGCTCCAGCCGCTCGAACGGATCACCGGTGCGCGTTTCGAGCTGATTCCGCTCGTGAATCCGCTGTTCGGGCCGGCCGTCACCTGCGCCGGACTTCTCCCGGGCGCGGCGTTCCGCGATGCCCTGGCCACACGCACCGATCTCGACCTCGCGCTCATTCCCGGCGAGAGCCTCAACGACGATCAGCTCTTCATGGACGACCTCACCCTCGACGCGCTGGCCGCGGCGTCCCCGGTGGAGGTCCGTCCTTCCTGGTGCTTCACCGACGCACTCGACACCCCGCCCGCCACGTGAGCCGTCCTACCGTTGCCATCGTCGGCCGACCCAACGTCGGCAAGTCCACCCTGTTCAACCGCATCCTCGGCGGCCGTGATGCGATCGTCTCGGACGAGGCGGGCACCACCCGTGACCGCCACTTCGGCGAGGCCGACTGGGGAGGTCGCCGCTTCTGGCTGGTGGACACCGGTGGGCTGATGCCGGGCTCCACCGACTCGATGGATGTGGCCGTGCGGGAGCAGGTGGAGCTGGCGGTCGAGCAGTCCCAGCTCGTCGTGTTCGTGGTGGACGGGAAGGAGGGCCCGAACCCGGTCGATCGCGAGATCGCTGCCCAGCTCCGGCGCGCCCGGCGCCCGGTGATCCTCGCGGTGAACAAACTCGACGACTATCCCAACACCACGGCTCACCTGGCGTTCTACGAACTCGGCCTGGGCGACCCGCTGCCCCTCTCCGCGGCGGTGGGGAAGGCCAGTGGCGACCTCCTCGACGAGATCGTGTCCCACCTCCCCGCACAGGACCCGGCGGAAGGGGAGGACACCATCGCCGTGGCCGTCGTCGGGCGGCCTAACGCGGGGAAGTCGAGCCTGGTCAACCGCCTGCTCGGAGAGAAGCGGCTCGTGGTCTCCCCCGAGCCGGGCACGACCCGGGACGCGATCGACACCCCCTTGCGGTACAAGGGGAAAACGCTCAACTTCATAGATACAGCGGGTTTACGGCGCAGAGCTAAAGTACAAGATGATATCGAGTTCTACTCCACGCTCCGGACCCACCGTGCCATCGAGCAGGCCGACGTGTGTGTGCTCGTGGTGGACGCCGCGAATGGGCTGCATGCCCAGGACCTCCGGATCGCCAGCGAGGCCTGGGACCGCGGGACCGGCCTGATCATCGCGGTCAACAAGTGGGACCTCATCGAGGAGAAGGACGCGAATACGGCGAAGCGGGGGCAGGATCAGCTGGTCGAGAAGGCGCCGTTCCTCCGCTACGTGCCGTTCGTCTACATGTCCGCCCTGACCGGCCAGCGGGTGACGCGGATCCAGGAGCTGATTCTCGAAGTGGCAGAGGCGCGGGACCGGCGGATCCAGACCAGCGAGGTCAACCGGGTGCTCGAGGAACTGATCGCCCGCAACGCGCCGCCACAGCAGCAGGGCGAGGAGGTCAAGCTGCTCTACGCCTCACAGATCGGGACCCGGCCGCCCACGATCGCGATCGTGAGCAACCGGCCCGATGACGTGCCCGAGGCGTACCAGCGCTACCTCCACCACGGCTTCCGCACGGCGTGGGGATTCGACGGGGCGCCGCTGCGCCTCAAGTTCACGGCCCGGGGAGCGGCACAGCATGATCGACGTGACGATGGCCGCCGGGTGCGGGGGTAGCCCGAGAGAGAAGGCCGCGTGCTGAACGCGGTTCCCTGGCTCCTCGCGAGCTATCTCCTCGGCGCGATCCCCACGAGCTACCTGGTCGGGCGGGTCTTCAAGGGGATCGATCTCAGGGAGCACGGCAGCCGGAACCTCGGGGCCACGAATCTCTACCGCACCCTCGGCTGGAAGTACGCGGTCCCGGTCGGGCTCTTCGACGTGGCCAAGGGCGCGGTCCCGGTGCTCCTGTTCGGCCCCAAGGCGCCCGAGGTGCCGTACTTCCCGATCTGGTGCGGTCTCGCCGCGATCGTGGGGCACGTGTACTCGGTCTTCGTCCGGTTCAAGGGGGGCAAGGGGGTGGCGACCGCGGCCGGGATGGTGATCGCCCTCGCCCCCTTCGCGTTTCCGGTGGTGCTGGTGGCCTGGGCCGTCGTGGTGTGGCTCACCGGCTATGTCTCGCTCGGGTCGATCGTCGCGGCGGCGCTCTTCCCGGTTGCGGACTGGCTGCTGCACCCGGCCCGCCGCTCCCCGGTGATGCTGGGCATCGACCTCGCGCTGGCCGGCTTCATCATCTGGAAGCACCGCGCGAACATCCAGCGCCTGCTCGCCGGGACCGAGAATCGCTTCGGGACGCGGGGCCGGAAACCGCAGGCGCCGGCGGCATGAGCGTCGTTGCGGTGCTTGGGGCAGGGAGCTGGGGCACCACGCTCGCCGACCTGCTCGCCCGCCGGGGCCATGAGGTCCGGCTCTGGGCGTTCGAGGCGGAGGTGGTGGACGCGATCAATGAGCGGCACGAGAACCCGGTCTTCCTCCCGGGGTGTCCCCTCGCCCCCTCACTCCGGGCCACCGGCACTGCGCCCGATGCCGCCCGCGGGGCCGAGGTGGTACTCACGGTCGCGCCGAGCCACGTGCTCCGGCGGGTGGTGCGCGATGCCCGCGCCGGGATCGGGCCGGCGGCGCTCGTGGTCAGCGCCACCAAGGGGATCGAACCGGACTCGCTCCGGCTGATGTCGCAGGTGCTGGAGGAGGAACTGCCGGGGCATCCGGTGACGGCGCTCTCCGGCCCGAGCTTCGCGCTCGAGGTGTACCAGGGCCAGCCCACCGCGGTGGTGGCCGCGGCCCATGACGAACGGGTGGCGCACCAGGTGCAGTCGGTCTTCGCGACCCCGCGCTTTCGTGTCTACTCGCACACCGACGTGATCGGGGTGGAGCTTGCCGGGGCGCTCAAGAACGTGATCGCGATCGCCGCGGGGATCCTGGAAGGACTCGGGCTCGGTAACAACCCGCGGGCGGCGCTCATCACCCGCGGCCTCGCGGAAATGACCCGGCTCGGCGTCGCGATGGGGGCGGACCCGCTCACCTTCGCGGGGCTCGCCGGGATGGGAGACCTGATTCTGACGACCACCGGGCAGCTGAGCCGGAACCGCACGCTGGGCGTGGCGCTCGCGGGCGGCCAGAGTCTGGCCGACTACACCGCGGCCCACCGGACCGTGGCGGAGGGCGTCAACACCGCCCGGGCGGCGATCGCGCTCTCCCGGACGGTCGGCGTCGAGTTGCCGATCTGTGCTCAGGTGGCCGCGATTCTCTTCGAAGGCAAGCCGCCCCGGCAGGCGGTGGGGGACCTGATGGAACGCACCCTCAAGTCGGAACAGTGGCGGTGACCATGGCGCGACCGGTCCAGGAGTTCTTCTCCATCGGCGAGGTCTGCGCCCTCACCGACCTCAAGCCGCACGTGCTGCGGTACTGGGAGAGTCAGTTCCGGTTCCTCAACCCGGCCAAGAACCGTTCCGGCAACCGGGTGTACAAGAGCCGGGAGGTCGAGCTGATCATGCTCGTGAAGCACCTCCTGTACACCGAGAAGTACACCATCGAAGGCGCCCGCCAGCGGATCGAGCACTACCGCCGCACCGGAGAGCTGCGGGGCGCGGCCCGCATCGCGATGGAGCGGGAGACCATCCGGGAACTTCGCGAGGCGATCGAGGACGTGGTGCTCATCCTCGATGGCAAGGTGCCCCCGCCGCGGCCCGAGCCGCCGACGGAGTAGCCCTGTCCGCTGTATCTTTCGCCCCACACATGAACATCCTGGTTTCCAACGACGACGGGATCCTGGCGCCCGGCCTGGCCCTGCTGGCGGAAGTCTGCCAGACGGTGGGGCAGGTCACGGTCATCGCCCCGGACCGCGAGCAGAGCGGGACCTCCCACAGCCTCACCATGCACCGGCCCCTGCGGCCTGCCCGCCGGCCCGACGGCAGCTACCAGGTCGACGGCACGCCCACCGACTGCGTGCTGCTCGCCCTCGGCGCCCTCATGCCGGCGCGGCCCGACTTCGTGTTTTCGGGCGTGAACCACGGCCCCAACATGGGCGAGGACGTCCTCTATTCGGGGACCGTGGCTGCAGCCATGGAAGGGGTGAGCCTCGGCGTGCCAAGCGTGGCGATTTCCTTCGCGGGGCCCGCCAGCGACCTTGCCGCCCTCCAGAGCTACCGCGAGATCCTCACCCGGCTGGTGGAGCGTATCGTGCGGGTCGGGGACTTCCCGCCCGAAACGCTCCTCAACATCAACCTGCCGCCCGGCGGCGCCCCGACGGTGAAGGGTATCAAGACCACGGCGCTCGGCAGCCGGTACTTCAGTGAATCCCTCACCCGGATGAAGGACCCGTGGGGCCGCGAGATCTTCTGGATCGGGGGCGGTGAGATCCACTGGACCGGCGGGGCCGAGTCCGACCATCGCGCGGTGGCGGAGGGATACATCTCCGTCACGCCGCTCCACATGGACCTCACCAACTACCGTCTCATCGAGACGGTGCGGCAATGGTCGCTCGAAACCTGAGCGAAGCGGACGGGTACGGCGGGTATCGGACGCAGCTCGTGGCGGAGCTGCAGTCGAAGGGCATCCGCGACCTCGCGGTGCTCCGGGCCGTGGCCAGAGTGCCGCGTCATCTCTTCGTCCCGGAGAGCGTCCGGCACCGGGCCTACGAGGACTCGGCCCTGCCGATCGGCGGGGGACAGACCATCTCGCAGCCGTGGGTGCAGGCCCGCTCGCTCGAGCTCGCGCGGCTCACGGGGCGGGAGCGGGTCCTCGAGATCGGCACCGGTTCAGGCTACCAGACCGCGCTCCTCGCGGAGCTGGCCGACCAGGTCTTCTCGGTCGAGCGGCTCGCCCCGCTGGCACAGGCGGCGCGGACCGCCCTGGAGTCTGCCGGGGTTCGCCTGGTCACCGTGCTGGTCGGGGACGGGACGCTCGGCTGGCGCCCCTACGCCCCCTATGATGCGATCATCGTGAGCGCCGCCTCCCCCGATGTGCCGCAACCGCTGGTCGACCAGCTGGCGCCGACCGGCCGCATGATCCTCCCCATCGGGGACCGCGACAGCCAGACTCTCACGCTCGTCACGCGCGGGCCGGACGGCGTCCGGGTCGACCCGGTCAGCGATGTCCGGTTCGTGCCGCTGCTCGGGCAGTTCGGATTCGCCCCGGAGCCCCAGGGCTGACATGGAACTCCTCAAAGACTTCGTCGACCTCTTCCTTCATCTCGATCGCCATCTCAGTGAGCTGATCGCCCGCTACGGCACCTCGACCTACGCGATCCTCTTCCTCATCATCTTCTGCGAAACCGGGCTGGTCGTCACCCCATTCCTGCCAGGAGACTCACTTCTCTTCGCAGCGGGGACCTTCGCCGGGCTGGGTGACCTGAACCCCGGCGTCCTTTTCGGGCTCCTCTTCCTGGCCTCGGTCCTCGGGGACAGCACCAACTACTGGGTCGGGCGGTACGTGGGGCCGAGGGCCTTCAGCGGGAATATCCGGTTCCTCAAGCGGGAGTATCTCGACAAGACCAGAGACTTCTACCAGCGCCACGGCGCCCAGACCGTCATCGTGGCCCGGTTTCTCCCCATCATCCGAACCTTTGCCCCCTTCGTGGCGGGCGTGGGCCAGATGACCTACGCACGCTTCCTGGCAATGAGCCTTATTGGCAGTGCGGCCTGGGTCGGACTCTTCGTGGGGGCGGGGTACTTTTTCGGCAACCTCCCAGTGGTCAGGGAGAACTTCAGCCTGGTGGTCATGGCCATCATCGCCGTGTCCCTGCTTCCCATGGCGCTCGAGATCGGGAAGGGGTGGCTGGCCAGGAGACGGGGGTCGTGAGCTGGCGATACCTTGTGAGCGGGGTGGTGCAGGGGGTCGGGTTCCGCTACTTCGTGCTGCGGAAGGCGCAGGCGCTCGCCGTGGGCGGGTGGGTGAGGAATCTGCCAGACGGACGGGTCGAGGTGGTTGCGGACGGGCCCGTAGCCGCCCTTGAGGAGCTGGAGTCGGCTCTCCGGACCGGCCCGAGCCACTCTCGGGTAGCCGATGTTGAAAAGTCGGAGATTTCGGATGAGGTGAGTCGCCTTAAGGATTTCCAGATCAGGTAATTAGAACATCAACATCGACCGGATTCTACCATTCCAATGATCGACTTTCCTTCGCGAATTCGGCAGACGCTTCGTGCCATTCCTGACTATCCAAAGCCGGGGATCGTTTTCCAGGACATCACGCCGGTCCTCCAGAACGGGCTGTTGTTCCGGCAGGTGCGAGAAGCACTGGCTGAACCATTCCGGGGCCTTGGGGTTAGCCATGTGGTCGGCATCGAGGCCAGGGGGTTCATCTTCGCGGCCCCGGTGGCAGTGACGCTCGGTGCCGGGTTCATTCCCCTACGGAAGCCTGGCAAGCTCCCGTGGAAAACCGTCCGGCACGAGTACGAACTGGAGTACGGAATCGACTCGCTGGAGGCCCACGCCGATGCGGTCCCCCCTGGTGGGAAGATCCTCATCGTCGATGATGTTCTGGCGACCGGAGGTACTGCCTGGGCGGCAGCCGAGCTGATTCGGCGGCTGGGCGGGGAAGTGGTGGGCTGGTCGTTCCTGCTTTCGATTGCCGGGCTCAAGGGTGAGCGCAGGCTCGCCGGGGCGCCGGTCCACGTGGTCGTCCCCGTCTAGCCGGACCCTCCTCCACTGGGCGGGGTCAGCCCCCGCTCAGGATCTCCACATCGACCGGTGCCAGGACCACATCCCCGTGTCCGGGGATGTCCACGGTGACCCGCTCCACGAGGGGGTCGCCGGGGGCCCGCCGGCTGCGGGCTGCTTCCACTATGAGGCCGGTCTTCCCCCGGACCCGGGGGACGCCGGAACTGAGGACTCGAACCTGGGAGCCGGGGATACAATCGTTGAAGGAAGCCATGGGGCCGCGCCTTGCGCTCGTGTTGCCTAGAGTGTACTGTGACAACTGTCAACTTGCAATGACACTTCGCCGGGGCTCCTGTGCTCAACCTCTCCGCCGCCCCTCCCGCCGCGCCGCCGCTCTTCCCCGCGATCCGTCCCCGGCGCCGCCGCCGGACCGCGGCCCTGCGATCCCTGGTCCGCGAGCACCATCTCGTGCCCGACCAGCTGATCCAGCCGCTGTTCCTGTGTCATGGCGCCGGACTCCGTCGCTCGATCGGGTCGATGCCCGGGGTCGCCCAGCTCAGCGTGGATGCGGTACTGGACCAGGAAGTCGACCGGATCCTGCACGCCGGCCTCCGCGCGGTGATCCTCTTCGGCATCCCCTCGGCCAAGGACGCGGTCGGCTCCGAGAATTTCGACCCCGATGGGATCGTGCAGCGCGGGATCCGCCGAATCAAGGCCCGGCAACCCGATCTGTGCGTGATCACCGACCTCTGCTGCTGTGAATACACCAGCCATGGGCATTGCGGGATCCTCGCCGGGGAAGCGGTCGACAACGATGCCACCCTCGAAGTGCTGGGCCGGGCGGCGCAGACACATGCGGCCGCCGGCGCCGATATCGTCGCGCCGAGTGGCATGATGGACGGCATGGTCGGCGCCATCCGGCAGGCACTCGACACCGACGGCCATACCGACTGCGCCATCCTGAGTTACGCGGTGAAGTACGCCAGCGCCTTCTACGGCCCGTTCCGCGAGGCGGCGGAGAGCTCTCCCGCCTTCGGCGACCGCCGGCAATACCAGATGGACCCCGCGAACGCCAGGGAAGCGCTGGTCGAGGCCCGCCTCGACGAGCGCGAGGGGGCCGACCTCCTCATGGTCAAACCCGCCCTCGCGTATCTCGACATCCTCAAGGCGGTGCGCGAGACCTCCGACCTTCCGCTGGTCGCCTACAGCGTGAGCGGAGAGTATGCCATGGTGAAGGCGGCGGCGGAACGGGGCTGGATCGACGAGCGCCGGGTGGTGATGGAGTCGCTGCTCGCGATGCGCCGGGCCGGCGCCGACGCGATCATCACCTATCACGCGGTCCAGGCCGCGCAGTGGCTCCGCGACGCGGGGGCCGCATGACCGACGTCGCCCGGCCAGCCCCGGCTCCGCCGCGCACGGCGCGCTCCGCCGTACTCTTCGAGCAGGCGAGCGTCGGCAGGTCCCGCGCGAGGTCGGTGCGGGCCGCCTCGAACGCCTCGGCGAGGTGGGCATCCAGCGTCACCAGCACGAAGCGGATCACCGGGGCCTGCGCGGCCGCGCGACGCTTAGCGGCCATAGTGCGCCTTGGCCTCGTAGAGCGTCGCCAGCGCGATCTCCGCGATCCCGCGTTCGGCGGCATAGCGCTCGGTGTTCCGCCGGGCCTTGCCGCGCACGAAGAACGGAATCTTCCGGAGCTCGTTCTGGGCCTCCGGGAGCCACACCGGCGCCGGGGCCGCTCCGTCGGTCGGGGCCACCGGCTCCAGGACCGCGACCGCCCCATCCGGGGACGCGTCCGCCGGGAGCGCAACCGCGGGCGTCGCGTGGCCGAGATGACTGGGCGCATCCCCGAACTCCAGGTCCTCGCGGAACATCGCCAGGAGATGCTCCTCGAGCCCCATCATCAGGGGATGGACCCACGAGTCGAACAGGACGTTCGCTCCCTCCGGCCCCATCTGGGGGGAGTAGCGGGCCGGGAAGTCCTGCACGTGGACCGGCGCCGAGATCACGGCGCAGGGCACCCCGAGGCGTTTGGCGATGTGCCGCTCCATCTGGGTGCCGAGCACCAGTTCCGGCGCCGCCTCGCCGATCGCGCGCTCGACATCGAGATAGTCGTCGGTGATGAGCGCGGTGAGGCCAAGCCGCTCGGCGGCGGCCCGGACATCCCGCGCCCGTTCGCGGCTGTAGGTGCCGAGACCGACCACCTTGAAGCCGAGTTCCTCGCTGGCCACCCGCGCCGCGGCGATCGCATGGGTGCCGTCACCGAAGACGAAGACCCGCTTCCCGGTCAGGTAGGTCGAGTCGACCGAGCGGGAGTACCACGCGGCGCGAGCGTCCACCGATGCGCGCGCCGCGACCGGATCGAGCCCAGCGAGCGCCGCCACTTCGGCGACGAACTCACGCGTCGCCCCGAGACCGATCGGGACGACGCGGGTGAATGGCTGCTGGTAGGCACGCTTGAGCCAGTCGGCGGTGCTCTGGGCGATCTCGGGGTAGAGCACCACGTTGAAGTCGGCCTCGCCGAGCCGGGCCAGGTCCGCGGCCGAGGCGCCGAGCGGTGCCACCACGTTGACGCCGATCCCGACCGTCTCCAGGAGCCGGCGGATCTCGAGCACGTCGTCGCGATGCCGGAAGCCGAGCGCCGTGGCGCCCAGGAGATTGCAGCTCGGCGCCCGATCACCGCGGGGTGGCCGAGGAGTCCCCGGCGCCGGGGCCCGCGGACCGGCCAGCGCCCGCACGACCTGGTACAGGGTTTCGGCGGCACCCCAGTTCTCCCGTCGCTGATAGGCCGGCAGTTCCAGCGGCACCACCGGCACGGGAAGGTTCACCGCCCGGGCGAGTCCGCCGGGATCGTCCTGGATGAGCTCGGCGGTACACGAGGCGCCGACCAAGAGCGCGGCGGGGCGATGCCGCTCGAAGGCCTCGCGGACCGCGCGCTTGAAGAGATCGGCGGTGTCGCCCCCGAGGTCGCGGGCCTGGAAGGTCGTGTAGGTGACGGGCGGGCGGCGCGCGTGCCGCTCGATCATCGTGAACAGGAGGTCGGCGTAGGTATCGCCCTGCGGCGCGTGCAGCACGTAGTGCACATCGGTGAGGGCGGTGGCGACCCGCATCGCGCCCACGTGCGGCGGCCCTTCGTAGGTCCAGACGCTGAGTTGCATCGTTATACCGTGAGCAGGGACCGCCGCACCAGCGGGCGGGCGAAGAGCTCGGCGAGGTCGCCCGCCTGGTCGTAGCCGTGAACCGGGGAGAACACCAGCTCGATCGACCACTTGGTCGCGATCCCCTCCGCCTCGAGCGGGTTGGCGAGCCCGAGCCCGCAGACCACGAGGTCGGGCCGCTCTCTCCGGCAGCGATCGAGCTGGCGGTCCACGTCCTGGCCCTCGCTCAGCTGGACCGAGGCGGGGAGCATGGCGAGTTCGTCGGCGACCAGGTCGCGATGGAGATATGGAGTCCCGACCTCGACGAGCGACATATCGAGCTCGGTGGCCAGGAAGCGCGCCAGCGGCAGCTCGAGCTGGGAGTCGGGGAAGAACATCACCCGCTTGCCGCCGAGGATCGCGCGGTACCGGTCGAGGGCGATGCGGGCCCGGCTCACTGCCGGGAGGCAGACCCGGCGGAGACGCTCGCATGGGATCCGCCAGGCATCGGTGGCCGCTGCCAGCCAGCGGGTGGTTCCCGCGATGCCGAAGGGGAAGGGGGCCTCGAGCCGTACCGCCCCGCAGTCGGCGAGCAGGCGCGCGGTCTCCGCGAGGAAGGGCTGCGCCAGCAGGAACCGGGTCGCCGGGCCGATGGCAGGAAGCGCCTCGGCCCGCCGGGGCGGGAAGAACTGCACCGGGACATCCAGCTCGGCGAGGATCCGCCCGAACTGGTCCTCCACGATGTCCGGCAGGGTGCCGACCACGAGGAGGGTCGGGTCGGCGCCTTCGGTCGATTCCGGCATCTCCGGCACGAGCGCCGCGAGACAGGCGTCCTCGCCCTGGGTGAACGTCGTCTCGATCCCGCTGCCACTATAGTGGAGAATGCGGACGCTGCCGTTCAGCCGGTGGGAGAGCCGCTCCGCCGCTCGCCTGAGGTCCAGCTTGATCACTTCCGAGGGACAGGAACCGACGAGGAAGAGGGTCCGGATGTCGGGACGCCGCTCGAGCAGCGTGGTCACGATCCGGTCCAGTTCCTCGTTCACGTCCGCCAGGCCGGCCAGGTCCCGGTCGTCGATGATCGCCGTCGCGAATCTCGGCTCGGCGAAGATCATCACGCCGGCCGCCGACTGCAGGAGGTGGGCGCAGGTCCGCGAGCCGACCACCAGGAAGAAGGCGTCCTGGAGTTTGCGGTGGAGCCAGACGATCCCGGTGAGGCCACAAAAGACCTCACGTTGGCCCCGCTCCCGGATGACCGGGAGCGCGGCGCTGGCGGGCGCGCAGGGTGCCGGGGCCGAGAGGACCCCCGTCATGCCAGGGCCTCCCGGCCGCCGGCCGGCTCCTCGAGGTGCGCCAGCCGGAGCTTCCGCAGGAACTGGGCGGCATTGACGACATAGGCGGCGTAGGCGGCCAGCGCGAGGAGCATGAGCGGGGTGGGGCCCAGGACCCCGCGGGAGAGCGCCACCAGGTAGGCGGTATGGAGCGCAAGCACCAGCATGCTGAAGACATCCTCCCAGAAGAAGGCGGAGGCGAAGAGGTAGCGCCCGAAGACCGCCTTCTCCCAGATGCTGCCGGTGATCATGATGGCGTACAGCGTGAGGGTCTTCAGCACGACCGAGAGCGTGGCCGTCTGGTAGCCGGCCCCGGTCCAGAGGTAGCGGAGCACCAGGGCGAGGCTCGCGAGGAAGACGAGAAACTGCACCGGCGCGAGGATGCCCTGGACCAGCGTCCAGGGACTCGCGTCCCGCCGGCGGCGCTGTTCCGGGGTGTAGACCCGGGCCGGCGTGCGGCGGACGGGTCCGGCGGCTTGCAACGGGGGCTCGACCAGCTCGGGCATGGAAGGCGTCCCTGGCAGGCGGCGGGTGAGGGCGAACGACCCCAAGCTATGGCGCGGCTCGGCGACCGTCAAGCGCTCTTGACGTCAGGAGCGCTTGACACCAACTTGGGGTCGTCCGGTGGGCCCTCGCGCTTGACGCCCCATTCGAGCCGGGGACATTTGAAGGGACGACTCCGCGCCACTCCCCGTCGGTCGCCGGTTACTCCGTCCAGGAGAGCCCTCGTGCCTGACTCCCGCCCTGGGGGCAGCAGCACCACCCGTAGTCTCACCGGCTCCGCGCCAGCATTTCGTGACGCCCATCCGGTCCTGCCCCGTACGCTGCCCGCCGGCTATCAGGCGGCGGCCGCGCTGCCCCCCTTCGGGGTGGAGCCGATACGGGAGCTGATGGCTCGCCTGCGCAAACCCACCGCCGACGTCGAGCACTTCGTCCGTGACCTCATCGCCGGTGGCGCCTCGCCCGACCAACTGATGATGGAGCTCTTCGCCCCCACGGCCCGACAGCTCGGCCGGATGTGGGAGACCGACGAGTGCAGCTTCGTCGAGGTCACGGTGGCGGTCGCCCGGCTGCAGCAACTGGTTCACGTGGCCAGCGAGGCCCTCCGCCTGAGCCCCGGGCCCCGACCGGCCCTCGGCCGGGCGCTGGTCGCGTGGGTGCCGGGCGAGCAGCACTCGCTCGGGCTGACCATGGTGGCCGAGTACCTCCGGCGCGATGGATGGGAGCTGGTCGTCGCGCCGGCCCATACCGACGCGCGGGGTCTCGTGTCCCTCGCGGCGCAGGAGTGGTTCGACGTGGTGGCGCTCTCGGCGGCGGGCGACCGGCAGATCGTCAAGCTGCGCCGGCTGGTGAATGACCTGCGGCGGGCGGGCCGGAACCGGGACGTGCGGGTGATGGTCGGGGGCAGCCTCTTCGAGGACCGGAAGGACCTGGTCCAACGGGTCGGGGCCGATGGGTGGGCCCCGGACGCCCCGGGGGCCGCCCGGCTGGCGGCGGAGCTGCTCTAGTGTCACGTCTCTTTGACACAGGTTGACAGGCTTCCGAGTAGACAGCTAACTTTTTCTCTATGAAAGAGTTAGCCAAAACATTCGACGGTAAGGCCGGCGCGGTGAACGAAGCAACGGGTCACGCCGTGACCTCTATCCTGACCGCAGCGTCTGACATCGCCCTGGTGCTCGATGAGGCCGGCGTGATCCGCGACGTCACGTTGGGACAGTCAGAGCAGCCGATCGAAGAGTCACGCGCCTGGTTAGGGCATGGCTGGATCGAGACGGTCACGCCCGAGAGCCGGCCCAAGATCCAGGAGATGCTCAAGGAGGCCGCGGCCGACGGCGTCTCCCGCCGCCGTCAGGTCAATCACCTCTCGGCCAGCGGCAACGACATCCCGATCGCCTACACCACCGTCCGGCTCAAGGACGAGAAGCGGATGGTGGCGATCGGGCGGGACCTGAGCGCGGTCTCCGCGCTGCAGCAGCGGCTGGTCGAGGCGCAGCAGTCCCTCGAGCGTGACTACTGGCGCATGCGGCACATCGAGACCCGCTACCGGCTCCTCTTCCAGGTCTCGTCGGAAGCGGTGCTCGTGGTCGACGCCGCGACGCAGAAGGTGGTCGAGGCCAACCCGGCCGCCGCGGTGCTCTTCGACAGTTCGGCCAAGAAGCTGGTGGGGCGGCCGTTCCCCTTCGAGGTCGACCGGGGGAGCGAGAGCGCGGTGCAGGATCTCCTCGCGACCGTGCGGGCCCACGGCCGGGGCGACGATCTCACCGTTCGGCTGGGCCAGTCGGGGCAGCCCTGCACGCTGTCGATTTCGCTGGTGCGCCAGGATGCGCAGTCGCTCTTCCTGGTGCGGGTGCTGCCGCAGGGCCGGGAGGACGCCGGGGCGGGGAGCGAGCAGGCGCTGCGGGCCTCCCGCCTGGTGCAGGCGCTCCCCGACGCCTTCGCGGCGGCGGACGAGGAGGGGCGGGTGCTCTCGGCCAATCGGGTCTTCCTCGACCTGGTCGAGATGCCGACCGAGGACCAGGTGCGGGGCCAGGCCCTGAGCCGCTGGATCGGCCGGCCCGGCGCGGACCTCGGGCTGATGCTCGCCACCCTGCGCGAGCATGGGGTGGTCCGGCTCTTCGGCACCTCACTCCGCGGCGAGCTCGGATCGGCGAGCGAGGTCGAGATCTCGGGGGTGGTGATTCCCGATGGGACCCACACCATGCTGGGGCTCCTGATCCGCGACGTCGGGCGGCGGATCGCCCTCGGGCCGCGCGGGGCGCGCGACCTGACGCGGGCGGTGGAGCAGCTCACCGCGCTGGTGGGGCGGGTGTCGCTCAAGAACCTGGTACGGGACACCGCCGATCTGGTCGAGCGTCACTTCATCGAGGCCGCGCTCGAGATGACCGATGACAACCGGACCTCCGCGGCGGAAGTCCTCGGGGTGAGCCGGCAGAGTCTCTACGTGAAGCTGCGGCGGTACAACCTGGGGCCGACGCCGGAGGCGAATGCGCCGGCCAGGGCTCCCGGCGCGAAGGGGCGGAAGAAGAAGCGGTAGGCCTCCCGGGCCGATGGCAGTGGCCCGGGATGCGTGTTCCCCTCACCGTCAATTTCTCTTGACAGTTACATCAGTCCTTACGCAGTTACAGCGACCGGCCCGATATCCCCAGCCACGGGCCGTGCTCGAACTCTTCAAGCCGGTGACCTGGTTCCCACCCATGTGGGCCTTCACCTGCGGCGTGGTTTCCTCGGGCGCGAGCCTCCGGGACCACTGGACGCTCATTCCCCTGGGCATCGCCCTCACGGGCCCGCTCGTGTGCGGCACCAGCCAGGCGGTGAACGACTGGTTCGATCGCCACGTCGACGCGATCAACGAGCCGGGTCGCCCGATTCCCTCGGGGCGGATTCCCGGCTCATGGGGGCTTTCGCTCGCCGTCATGGGAACCCTTCTCTCCCTCGCCGTCGCCCTGCTCCTCGGCGTGAGCGCCTTCGGGGCGACCCTGCTCGCGCTCGCCTGTGCCTGGGCCTACAGCGCGCCCCCCGTCCGCCTCAAGCAGAACGGCTGGTGGGGCAATCTCGCGGTGGGGCTCTCCTATGAGGGGCTCGCCTGGGTCACCGGCGCGGCCCTGATGCTCGGCGGGGCGGTGCCCTCGAGCGGCGTACTCCTGGCTGCCCTGCTGTACAGCCTCGGCGCCCACGGGATCATGACCCTCAACGACTTCAAGTCGCTCGATGGTGATCTCCGGATGGGGATCGCCTCGCTGCCCGCCCAGCTCGGGCCGGTGCGGGCGGCGTGGCTCGCCTGTGCGGTGATGCTGGTGCCACAGCTCCTCGTGGTGGCCGGCCTCCTGTGGCGGGGTGACCGGGTCCAGGCCGCGCTCGTCGCCCTGGTGGTAGTGCTGCAGCTCCCGCTCATGCGTCGCCTCCTGGCGCGCCCACGCGAGCTGGCTCCCTGGTACAATGCCACCGGGATTTCCCTCTATGTGCTCGGCATGATGATCACCGCCACCGCCCTCCGGGCTGGAGGCGGCCGGTGAGTCCCCGGCCGGCGTTGACCTGGGGCGGGGTGGTTCGGATCGGCCTGGTCCAGGCGGCGATCGGTTCGGTCGTGGTCATGATGACCTCGACCCTCAACCGGGTGATGATCGTCGAGCTCGGGCTCGCGGCCGCCATCCCCGGCGCCCTGGTCGCGCTCCATTTCGCCATCCAGTTCATCTTCCGTCCCCGCATGGGGCACGACTCCGACCGCCGGCACCGGCGGACCGCCGTGATCCTCCGCGGCATGCTCCTGCTAGCGGTGTCGGGCACCGGCGCGGCGGCGGCGGTCGGGCTTGCGAGTTCCCGGCGCTCGCTCGGCCTTGCGCTCGCGACCCTCGCCTTCGTCGGGATCGGCCTCGGGGTGAGTGCGGCGGGCACCCCGCTCCTGGCACTCCTGGCCCAGCGGGTCGCGCCGGAGCGGCGGGCCCGTGCAGCCGGGATCGTCTGGCTCATGATGATCGCCGGCTTTGTCGTCACGACCATTCTCACGAGCCAGCTGCTCGAACCGTTCTCGTTCGCCCGCCTCACCGGCAGCACGGCGCTCGTCGGGCTCGTCGCGTGTATCGTGGCCTGGCTTGCGCTCCGGGAACTCGAGGGGCCGGTCGTGGCGGCGGCGCCGCCCGCGGAATCGGCCGGGTTCCGCGTCGCCCTCGCCCGCGCCTGGCATGACGCCGCGGTCCGCCGGTTCGCCGGCTTCATCTTCGCCGCGATGCTCGGGTACAGCGCGCAGGACCTGATCCTCGAGCCCTTCGCGGGCGCGGTCTTCGGGCTCTCGCCGGCCGAGTCGACCCGGGTGAGCAGTCTCCACCAGGGCGGGATGCTGCTCGGAATGATCGTCGCTGCGCTCGCGGCGATGCGGTTCGGCGGGCTCGGCCGCTGGGCCGCCGCCGGCTGCGCGGCCTCCGCCGCCGCCTTCGTGGCCCTGGCAGGGACGCCCTCGACCGGGAGCGTCGCCCTGCTCCGGGGATCGGTCTTCGTCCTCGGTCTCGCCAATGGGGCGTTCGCCATCGGCGCCGTGGGGAGCATGATGGTCGAAGCACGCGGGGCCGACGCCGGTCTCCGGATGGGCATCTTCGGCGCGGCCCAGGCGGTCGCGTATGCCATCGGCGGGTTCCTCGGCGCCCTGGGCAGTGACCTGGCCCGGGGGATGCTGGGCTCGCCCGCGGGCGGTTACACCGCCGTCTTCATCGCCGAGTCGGTGCTCTTCGCGATCGCCGCGCTGTTGGTGGCAGGGGATCGCCGTCCCGGCGGCCGGCCGGAGCTCACGGCCACGGAGCAGGGGGACGCCCTGCTCGCCGCCCTGCGCTGACCATGGCTACGCTCGCGCTCCCGGTCCTCGAAACGCCGCCACTCGCCCCGGCGCGCACCCGCGATCTCTGCACCGACTGCGGCGTGTCGCGGAGCAGCCGCGCGGACCGCTGTGGCCATGCCTGCCAGTTCATCCATCCGCGCTACGCCGAGCTGGAGGAGGCCGTCCATGGGCGGAGCCGGGGGGAGGACCTCGACGGTTCGCTCTTCGGCGTCTACCGGGCGATGTATCGGGCCCGCCTCCGGCCGGCGCTCGCGGGGGCGCAGTGGACCGGGATCGCCACCCGCCTCGGCGAACGTCTGCTGGAGACCGGGGCGGTGGACGCGGTGCTGGCGACGGCGGCGGCCCCGGACGATCGCTGGCGGCCCCGCCCGGTGCTGGTGCGGGACCCGGCGGCCATGCGTGAGACCCGCGGCATGAAGATGGGCTTCTCGCCGGTCCTGGCGCTGCTCGACGAGGTGGCACGCCTCGGGCTCACCCGCATCGCGCTGATCGGCATCCCCTGCCAGGTCCATGCTCTCCGGGCGCTGGAGCGGGAGACTCGGGCTCGAGCGGCTGTATGTCGTGGGCACCCCCTGCAGCGACAACACCACCACCGACCGGTTCCACCAGTTCCTGGCGCGCCTCACGGATCACCCCGAGCGGGTGACCTACTGCGAGTTCCGGCCCGACTTCCACGTCGAGCTCCGCTTCGAGGACGGGGGCGTCCGCCGGATCCCGTTCATCCAGCTGCCGATCGCCGACCTGCCGCCCGACTTCCTGCCGATCACCTGCCGGAGTTGCTACGACTACAGCAACACCCTGGCCGACCTCACGGTGGGCTACATGGCGGGAGAAGGCGACCAGTGGCTCGTGGTCCGGAACACCCGGGGCGAGGAACTGGTGCGCCTGCTGGGCGACGAGCTCGAGCGGGGCGCGATTACCAGCCATGGGGCGCGGCGGGGGGCGGTCCGCGCTTTCCTGGGTGGCCTGCAGCGGATCGCGGATGGCCTGCCCGTGCGCCGCGCGCCGCGCTGGCTCAAGCCGGTCCTGGCCTGGGCGATGCCACGCTTCGGGCCCAGGGGGCTCGAGTTCGCGCGCGCGCGGGTGGAGATGAAGCACCTCGAAGGGATCGTCACCCTGCGGCGCCACCGGCCGCGCCGGACCAGCCGGATGATCCCACCCTTCGCCTGGGCCACGGCGGCCCGCTACGGACTGGAAGGAGAGCCCCGATGAGCCTGGAGACGTTCGACGTGGCGGTGGTGGGCGGGGGGCCGGCCGGAGCGACCGCGGCCTGGGACCTCGCGCGCCTGGGGCACGCGGTGCTCCTGCTCGACCGGGCGGGGCGGGTGAAGCCCTGCGGCGGCGCAGTCCCGCCCCAGCTCATCGAGGAGTTCGATGTCCCGGAGGCCCTGCTGGTCAACCGGGTCGACACCGCGCGGATGATCTCGCCCCGGGGCCAGGCGATCGACATTCCGATTCACAACGGCTTCGTCGGCATGGTCGACCGCGAGGTGTTCGACGAATGGCTCCGGGCACGGGCCGCCGACGCCGGAGCGGAGCGCCGGGTGGGCACGTTCACCCGCCTCGGCCGCGATCGAGACGGCACCGCGCTGCTGCACTACACCGCGGGCCCGTCCCGCGGCGGGGAGCCGTTCACGGTGCGGGCCCGGATGGTGATCGGCGCCGACGGCGCGCTCAGCGCGGTGGCCCGTCAGGCGATCCCCGAGGCGGAGAAGGCGCGCTTCGTCTTCGCGTATCACGAGATCATCCGGTCCCCCGAGGCGGTGCAGCCCCACTTCGCCCCCGCCCGCTGCGACGTGTTCTACGACGGGAAGTACTCCCCTGATTTCTACTCCTGGATCTTCCCCCACGGCGACACCACCAGTATCGGCACCGGGAGCATGCGGAAGGGGTTCGACCTGCGCGGCTCGGTGGGCGAACTCCGCGCGCACTGCGGCCTCGACTGGTGCCCTACCATCCGGCGTGAAGGCGCGCCGATCCCGCTGGCGCCGCTCCCGCGGTGGGACAACGGGCGGGACGTGATCCTGGCGGGAGATGCCTCCGGCGTGGTCGCGCCGGCGTCCGGTGAGGGCATCTACTACGCGATGACCGGAGGGCGCCTCGCGGCCGACGCCGTGGACCTGGCGCTCACCCGGGGCGACGGCCGCGCGCTCGCAACCGCCCGGCGCCGCTTCCAGCGCTCCCACGGCTCGGTCTTCTTCGTGCTCGGTATGATGCAGCGGTTCTGGTACCGCAACGACCGCCGCCGGGAGCGCTTCGTCGCGATCTGCCGCGACCGGGACGTGCAGCGCCTGACCTTCGAGGGCTACATGTACAAGAAGCTGGTGCGGCAGGATCCGATGGCCCATGCCCGGATCTTCTTCAAGAACCTCGGCCACCTCAGTGGCCTGGTGCCTGTCTGATGGTCACCGCACTGGCTGAACGCCCCGGGCGCGCCGCCCCCGAGGCGAGCCTCAAGGGTCTCGCGGCGTCCTGGCTGCCCTCGATCGAGGCACGCCTCGCCCAGGCGCTGCAGGGCCTGGCGACGCCGGCGCCCCGGATGGCGGCCGCCCTCCACGACGCGGTCGATCCGGGCGGGCACCAGGCCCATCGCTGGCGGCCGCTCATCGTGATGGCCGCCGCCGACGCCTGCGGGGCCTCGCCCGAGGCCGGACTCGACGCCGGCGTCGCGATCGAGTTGACCCACACGGCGTCGCTCATGCTCGACGACCTCCCCTGCATGGACAACACCAAGCTCAGGCGGGGCCGCTCCGCCACGCACGTCCAGGTCGGCTCGGCCGGAGCGATCCTGGCCGCGGTCGGTCTCCTCGGCCGGGCCGCGGAGCTCCTGGGGCGCGCGCCGGCAGGGGCCGGGCTGCTCGCCGCCGAATGGGGCGATGCGGTCGGCATCGCGGGGATGTCGGGGGGCCAGATGATGGATCTCGAAGGCGGACGGGAGCAGCGGCTACACGGCGCGGCCCGCCGGCTGCATCGCCGGAAGACGACCGCGCTCGCCCGGTTCGCGGCCCGCGCAGGCGGGATCGTCGCCGGCGCGCCCGCGCCGCTCGTCGACGCGCTGGGCCGCTTCGGCGATCATCTCGGCTGGGCCTACCAGGTGCGGGACGACGTCGCCGATCTGGCGGAAGACCGGCTGCAGCACCGGCTCTCGGCGATGGAGCGGATCGCGGTTCGCCGCTCCCGCCTGGTGCGCTGCGCCGAGCAGGCGCTGCTCGGGGAGCGCTGGCCGCGGCCGCAGGGCGTGGAGGCCCTGATCTCGGCGGCACGCCGGATCGCCGGCGTGCCCACCACGGCGCTCAGGGCCAGGTAGGCAGTGGTCCCATGCTGATCTCGATCGCACTCGATTTCCGCCGGGCGACCCTCAAGACCCGCGAGCGGTTCCATCTCGGCGAGGACGAGGTCCGCCGGCTCATCGCCGGCCGCCCCAGCGCGCTGGTGCGCGAACTGGCGCTGGTCAGCACCTGCAACCGCCTCGAACTCTACGCCTGGTCCGGCGCCACCGACCCCGAGGGAGAGGCGGAGGCCTTCCGCGAGCTGGCCGACCGCTGGACCGGCTACGACGACGCGCGCGCCCGCGAGCTCGATACCCTGGCGATCCGCCGC